>WHTR01000083.1 GCA_009377635.1 Chloroflexota bacterium | reverse complement strand
GGCGCGCTGCGCTGGCACTGGGTCGCGATCGCGGCGAGCGCTACGATCCTCGCCCTGATCTGGCTCCGTGGTATCGGCGGCTGATCTGGTCGTTCTCGATCACCTGGCCGCGATCCGGGATCGATGGCGGACCTGCTGTCCGTTGGCCGCCCGTCAAGGTTGTGCTGATGGATGCCGCGCGAGCACGAGGCTGGCGTTGATGCCGCCGAACCCGAAGGCATTCTTGAGTCCGTAGCGCGCGCTGACGGGCACGGGCCTGGGACCGGTGAAAGTGAGCTCGACGCCCTCGTCTGCCTGGACCAGGTTCGTGGTAGGCGGCGCGAAACCGTGGCGAAGCGCCAGCGCCAACAGGGCTGTCTCCATGGCAGGTGTCGCGCCGAGGGCGTGCCCGTGGGCGCCCTTGGTGGCGAAGACGAGCGGGGTGCGCCCGAAGAGGGATTGCAGGGCTCGGGCCTCGGCTCGGTCGCCTAACACGGTGGCGCTCGCGTGGGCGGACACCATCCCGATCTCCTCAGCGCTGATGCGCGCATCGGCGAGCGCCAGCTCCATGCAGCGACGGGCCTGCGCGGCGTCGGGCCGCGGCGCGGTCATGTGATACGCGTCGTTGGTCGTGCCGTAACCGACGATCTCCGCGTAGACGCGGGCGCCGCGCCGGTGAGCGTGCCCCCACTCCTCGAGGATCAGGAGGGCTGCTCCCTCGGCCATGACGAATCCATCACGGTCGCGGTCGAAGGGGCGGCTCGCGGCGGGTGGGTCGTCGTTGCGCTCCGAGAGCGCTCGGATGACCGCGAATGCGCCGAACGTGAGCGGCGCCAGAGGCGCTTCTGCGCCGCCGGCGAGCATCAGCTCGGCGCCCCCCGAGCGAATCAACCGGAACGCCTCTCCGATCGCGATGGCGCCTGACGCGCACGAGTTGGCGTTGGCCACATTCGGTCCGTGCAAGCCGAGCTCCATCGCCAGGTTGGTGGAGGCGGCGCCGCCGAAGACGGAGAGCGCCAGGGATGGATCGACCGCACGGGCGCCCCGGTCAAGGTAGGCCTGGTGTTGCGCCTCGGCAAAGGCGATCCCCCCCAAGGCGCTCCCGAGATACACGCCAGAGCGCTCTCGGAGCGCGTCTGGAACTGCCGCGTGCTGGGCATCCTGCAACGCCTGCAGCCCGGCCAGCAGCGCAAGCTGCGAGTAGCGGTCCAGCCGCCGCGTACGCTTTGGCGAGAGCCACTCGGCGATCGGCAGGCCGTCCATCTCAGCAGCGAGGTGCGAGCGGAACGGTGTCGCGTCGAATCGGGTAATCTCCCGCACCGCGGACGTGCCGGCGATCGCCCCGCACCAGAAGTCGTCCACGCCGGTGCCGATCGGCGAAGCGACGCCGATCCCGGTGATCGCCACGCGCCGCGGACCTCCTACCGGGTCAATCATGTCTCCCGTGCGCCGGTCGTCGGACACCACCATCGTCTCCCCTTGCCCCGGGCTCTGCCTGCGTTCACGCCACGGTCTACGCGACGGCGCCTGATGCGCGATTTATACTAGCGGGCAACACGGGTCTTTGGGCAGAGGCGATATATGGAGGGGTACCATGGCGACGACGGCTACCGACCAGTTCCTGCAGGCCAATGGCCTTAAGATCCGCTACCGCGTGTGGGGAGATGGGACGCCGGTGATGCTGCTCCACGGCGCGGCGCTCGGGTCGTCGCTCGACGTCTGGGACCGGCACCTGGATGCCCTGGCCAGCCGAGGCCTCCGGGTCGTCGTATTCGATCGGCCGGGGTTTGGCCGCAGTGACGACGCCGAGGACGCGTCGCCCGCCTTTCAGCGCCAGTTCATCCTCTCGGTCATGGACGCGCTCGGCATCCCGTCGGCCGGGCTCGTGGGACACTCCCAGACCGGCAGTTTCGTGGTGCAGCTCGCGCTCGTGCATCCCGATCGGGTCTCGAAGGGCATGGTGTTGGGAAGCGGCAGCCTCCTGCCCCCGCTAGAGGGGAACGCCGGCGGGCCGGCACCCGGGGAATCGGGGCCGGCTGACCGTCCGCTGACGCGGGAGGACGTCCGCGCCGTGCTCGAGGGCCAGCTCTACGACCACTCACTGATCACGCCGGAGCTGGTCGACGTCCGCTACGACATGGCCCTGGGCCACCCGCCTCGGAGAGATGGTGCGGCGCCAGCGCCCGGCGGCGGCGCCACGGTCCCCCTCTGGCAGCGGCTCGGCGACGTGCGCGTGCCGCTTCTCATGCTGTACGGGCGGGATGATCGTGGCTCTGTGCCCGAACGCGCGGCCATCTTGCGCGAGCGGTATCCGCATCTCGACATTCGCGTGCTCGACCGCTGCAAGCACCTGATCCAGCTTGACCGCTCCGACGCGTTCGTCTCTGCGGCGGGCGAGTTCTTCGTCGGCTAGTGCCACCGGGCGCCTACCCCGGCCGCGTGGCTCGGAGCGGCAGATCCGCCGTGTCCGGGCAGAATGTCTATCCGAGAAACTGAGCCAGCAGCCGCTGATGCTCGGCCACGGTATCCTGAGTCCACCCGTGGCCCGCCTCGGGCTGCACCACGACCGTCGCCCGGGGCATGATCGTCTCGAGCTGACGCAGGCGGGCCACCTCGACGAACGGGTCACCGTCTCCGGCGAGGACGAGCGTCGGCGCTTGCACCTCGGAGAGCAGCGGCCGGAAATCAGCGCGCACGGCGTCGACGGCGAGCCCGCGAAGCACCCGCAGCGACGCCCGCGAGAAGTCCTCTCGAAGCTCATGCAGGTCCTCGTCGCTCATGTCCGGCCCCGCGACGAGCGTCCTCACGTACCAATCCCGGACAGCCTGCCGAAGCAGGATGAGCTGCAGGAGCGGAAAGAGAACCGGCGAGCCCAGCAGCGAGACGCCCCAGCGGACGGCTGGCCGTACCGCCCCGGGCCAAGCCGGAGGCGTATGGAGGACGAGTCGGTCCAGCAGCGGGCGCGCTCCACTGGCATCGGCCGCATCCAGGTAGGCCAGGGCCACGCTCGTCCCGAGGCCCAGACCGATGAGCACCTCGGGCGTCGCGTGGAGCTCGTCGGTGAGCGCATGCAGGATTTCCCCCCAGGCGGCCAGCCGGGGGCGGACCGACGGGACGGACGACTCGCCAAAGCCCGGCAGGTCCGGCGCGATCACGTGGCAGCGGGGAAGCAGCACCGGGAACCATTGCCGAAAGTTCCGCCAGGATCCCGCTGTCCCATGGACCAAAAGCGCCGTCCGCCCCGCGCCGCCGCGCACGCCCCGGACGAGCGTTCCGCCCACCTCGACGGAGAATGGGATCAGGTCGTGTTCAGAGGACGCCTCTCGCAGCAGCTCCTACCCCCGCCAGTCGGGTCGGCCGTGCCGCCAGGCCGAAGCACAGCATCCCGACCCCTGCCATGGTTGCCACAAACAGAAACGCTAGCCGGTAATCGCCCATCCGGTCCGCCAGGACTCCCACAGCGATGGGCCCAAGGGTGAGTCCCGCGGTCGTGACCAGGGCCGCAAACCCCTCGAGCGTTGCCAGCGCCCGACGGCCGAAGTACTCGGCCCGCAGCGGAGTCATAAGGGGGCCCCGGAATCCCCACGAGAGGCCCTGCAGGACAGCGAAGATGGCGACCACTGCCGGAGTCGGGGCCGAGGCGAGGACGGCGAGCGCGGCGGCGTGACCAGCCATACACAGCGTCGCGATCAGGCGCCTGTTGACGCGATCCCCGATGAACCCACCGACGAGGTGCGCGACGAGCGAGACGCCGGTGAGCACAGCGACCATGCCCGCCGCCGACTCGATGGTCATGTTTAGCTGGGCCACGAGGAATGGAATGAGGTGCGCCGACACAGCAGACACCGACATCAACGCCAAGCCGTGCCCGGCCGCGAGGAGCCAGAAGCTCCGCGTGCGCAGCGCCTCTCGAGCGGCGAATCCTGCCGCCGGTCCCGAGAGCCCCGTCCCATGACCTGATGTACCATCGCTGGGCTCGGGCGTCCCTCTCCCGTCCGGCACATGCCCATGGGCCTCGGGCGTCTGACGGATCGCCTGAGACACGGGCAGCCCGACGATGAGCAATAGGATGGCGGAGCCCACCGCGGTCGTCCTCCAGCCGAACGTGCCAAGTGCCAAAGCCACCGCGGGCACCATGAGCCCGGCCACGCTGGATCCAGCCGCAGACAGGGCGACGGCGGTCGATCGTCGCTTCTCGAACCAGTTCATGAGGACGATGTTGAGGGTCAGGAACCCGCAGAGCCCGGACCCGAGGGCGATGATCAGGAACGCACCGTAGAACGTCAGGGCCGAGTCGACCTGCGTGAACAGGAGGAACCCGACACCGAATAGAAGGAGCCCGATCCGGACGACCGTCCGCGATCCGAACCGATTGATCAGCCAGCCCTGAAGAGGGCCGAGGAATCCGCTCTCGAGACGCGACAGCGAGAAGGCGCCCGAGATGAGGGTGCGGCTCCAGCCGAACTCGGCCTGCAGGTAGACGAAATACGCACCGAAGGCGTGGAAGAACAGGGCGCCGCTCAGCCCATGGATGACGAATGCTGCCGCGACGATCCACCATCCGTAGAATACGCGCGGCAGCCACGTCGCCGGCCCGGCCCGCGTCCGCTTCACATGATCCTCCACGCTCTGCCCTCAGGAGCACGGCTATTATCTCACCCGCGTGCGAGATGACATCTTTCATCAGCTCGGGGCAGGTCGGGGGCCCATGAATGCTCGGGTGACACAGCAGCCCGGCTCTGCTATCGTCCTGTTGGTGACGCGTTGCCGTTCGAACTCAGCTCGCGCAGGAGTGCGTGATGAGGTTTTACCGGTACAGCCGCTGGGACGGAACCCAGGAGCTTGACCCGTTCACCGCCACCGATCTCATGGATTTCCTCGCCGATCGCCTGCTCGATGACCGGGACCTCTCGTCGGCCATGCGCGAGATGCTTCAGCGCGGCGCACAGATCTCGCCGCAGCGGCGGATGTCCGGCCTGCGCGACCTCCTCGAGCGCCTGCGCCAGTCGCGCCAGGAGCAGCTCCAGCGCTACAACCTCGGCTCGATCATGGACGACATCACGCAGCAGCTTGAGCGGGTCGTTCAAACCGAGCGTGACGAGATCGAGCGGCGCCTCGCCGAGGCAAGGGAACACGGGATAGGTGATGGGGGACAGCTCCTGGAGAACATCGCCCGAAGGCGCCTGACTCAGCTCGACGCCCTCCCCCCGGACGTGGGGGGACGGGTCCAGTCCCTCCGGGACTACGACTTCATGGATCCGGACGCGCGACGCCAGTTCGATGAGCTCCTCGAGTCGCTCCAGCGGCAGGTGATCGAGAACTATTTCGAGGGCATGAAGCAGAGTCTTGGAGCCGTGACTCCGGAGATGCTCGCCGATATGCAGCAGATGGTGCGCGACCTGAACGGCCTGCTGGAGGCGCACCGCCGGGGCGACGACTCGGAGTTCGAGGATTTCCTGGAACGGTGGGGCCACCTCTTTCGCGACGGCATCGAGAACGTGGAGCAGCTGGCCGACCATCTCCATCGGCAGTTGACGCAGATGCAGTCGCTGCTCGACTCCATGACCCCCGAGATGCGGCGCGACCTCGAGCGACTTGTAGACCAGCTCTTCCGGGATGGAGATCTCCAGCGCGACCTCGCCCGACTCATGGCGAACCTCGACCGGCTCTTTCCGACCGCGCCCGGAGACGAGCTCCTCTTTTCCGGCGACGAGCCGCTCTCGCTGCAGGAGGCTATGCGGCTCATGGGTGAGATGCGGGGCTTGGACGAGCTGGAACGCGAGCTCCTCGAGTCTGTGCGCATGAACGACGCGAGCCGGCTCGACAGCGACGAGGTTGGACGCCTGCTCGGGGAAGAGGCGCGGCGCATGGCGGAGGAGCTTCGCGACTTCGTCCGCATGCTCGAGGAGGCGGGTCTCATACGCCGCAGCGGCAGGACCTGGGCGCT
Organism: Chloroflexota bacterium; assembly: GCA_009377635.1. Taxonomy (GTDB): domain Bacteria; phylum Chloroflexota; class UBA6077; order UBA6077; family SHYK01; genus WHTR01. The sequence goes on along the minus strand of WHTR01000083.1, from coordinate 6,726 downwards.
GACGCCCCGAGCCATGCGGAAGATCGGCGAGCACGCCCTCGACGAGATTTTCGGCCACATCGACCGAGGGTTGGCGGGCGAGCACTCGCTGACGCGGTGGGGATGGGGCGTCGAGCGGCTCGACGAGACGAAGGCCTACCGGTTCGGAGATGCATTCGCCCTCGACATGCACGGCACGCTCATGAACGCGCTCCGCCGGGAAGGTGGTGGGACGCCGGTGCGCCTCACCCCGGACGACTTCGAGGTCTATCAGGCGGCCTCCATGAACCAGTGCACGACCGTCATCATGCTGGACATGAGCTACTCGATGCTGCACAGCGGACGGTTTCAGGCGGGCCGGAAGGTCGCCCTCGCGCTCGATAGCCTCATTCGGACCAAGTTCCCCCGGGATGCGCTCCACGTCGTCGCGTTCTCCTACTTCGTTCTCCCACTCGAGCCACACATGTTGCTAGACGACCACTGGATCGACCCACGGGGGACCGACTTCCCGGAAGCGTTCCGCCAGGCGCGGTCGATTCTCGCGAAGCGCTCGGGCGGCACGAAGCAGATCATCATGATTACAGACGGTGAGCCTCACGCCAATTCGGGTGGCTGGGGCGGATACGTCGGCGGTTGGAGCATGCGGCAGGCGATGGACGACACCTTGCGCGAGGTCACGCGCTGCACCCGTGAGGGGATCACCGTCAACACATTCATGCTGGACGCGGAGCCAGTGGTCACGACGTTCGTTCGAGCGCTGACGAAGGTCAACAACGGGCGCATCTTCTTCGCGGACCCCGCCCGCCTCGGCGAGTACGTCATCGTGGACTACGTGAAGAACCGGCGGCGCGCTGGCTGAAAGGAGCGATCGTGCACATTCACAACCTGTACGTCGATGCAGATGGCGAGTCGCACTTCCGGGATGTTGAGGTCGCGTGGGTCGAAGAGACCCGGAGCGGCAAGCTCTCCGAGCACATCGCTGCAACTGGGATCATCTTCCGCGAAGTGCCCCCCACCTACGACCTCGACTGGCACCCCGCGCCCCGTCGCCAGTACGTGATCAACCTCGACGCCGGCGTGGAGATCACCGCGAGCGATGGCGAGACGCGCCTCATCGGCGCCGGCGAGGTGTTCCTGGTCGAGGACACGACGGGAAAGGGGCACCTCTCGAAAGCCGTGGACGGCAAGCTGCGCCACGCGATTTTCGTCACGCTCGCCTAGTGTTCGCTCTCAGCGCGTCCTCGGCCCCGCCTCCCGACTGAAGCAACGATGCCCTATAGCTGGAACACGAGCGACTTGATGGTCACGGGCACGGTGCCGGACGGCTCGAGGACCCGGCCGATGTCGATGAAGTCGAAGTCGCGCAGCACGATGCTCGTCTTTCAGACAGGCGCCGACCGTGCCGGCCACGTCCTGGTCGAACACCAGCACAACGGGCCTATCGCTGGCCAACGTCCGCGGTATGGCTCGTACCAGTCCGTCCACGAATGCCTCCAGCCGCTGGTACGACGCGTCGCCTTGCCACTGAAACACGAGCGCGACGTTGCTCTCCCCCTCCTCGAGGTCGAATCGGGTGAAGTGGTCCTGCACCGCCCGCGCGACGGCCTGGGGATCGATCGGGCCGAACAGGTCGCAGGCCGGCCGTAGCACCTGGAGGTTCCGCTGAGGGAGCAGCGCCACCGAGTCCGACGCGTAAATCGTGTTACCACTGACCTGGACGCTGTACTGGGACGCTCCCATGACGGTGGCCCGGATGCATTCCCGGGCAGGCAGCAGCGGCCAGGGGAACGACCCGTCGGCCGTGCGATCGCGAAGAGCCCGCCCGAGGGACTGGCCCAGATCGCCGAAGGACTCGCGCTCCTTCCCGTAGACGTACTCGCCGACACCCCCAGAGAAGACGACCCCGTCATAGTCCCGAGACGGAGTCAGAGGGGGCGTCACGAAGAGGTTCCGCACGTCCTCCGGTGGCGCATCATCTCGCACCGCGCTGAGGATGGCGTCTCCCATCCACGCCGCCATCGTGTCGATCTGCTCGGGCGTGACACGGTCGCCCTCGCGCCAGGAGAAGCCAGCTTTGCGGGCGATTGCCTCGCCGCCCGGCTCGAGGAGCGCGATCCGTCCGTCGGCGTCCGTGGCGAGCAGCCGGCCACCGATGTGCAGCGCCGCTGTCTGCGTGACCCTCCCCCGCTCGACAACCGCGAGCTTCGTTGTCCCCCCACCGATGTCGATGTTCAGCAGCCGGCGCGGGTTTCCCTCCGTGAGGGCGATCGTTCCCGAGCCGTGCGCCGCCAGAAGCGCCTCAAAATGATGGCCCGCGGTCGCGCAGACGAAATCGCCCCGCTGCTCCGCGAAGAGATCCGCGATGGCTCGGGCATTGTCCCGGCGGATCGCCTCGCCCGTCAGGATGATGGCGCCGGTGTCCACGTCGTCGGGACGTAGCCCGGCGGCGCTGTACGCTTCATCCACGAGCCCTCCAAGCGCTCGGTCGTCGATGCGCTCGCGCCCGGGCGTGAATGGGGTCAGGTGCACCGGCGAGAGATGGAGGATGTCCCTGGACACGACGACGAAGCGGCTGGAGAGCTCCGCTCCCATGCGCTTCAGGATCAGGCGCGAGAACAGCACCTGTGACGTAGCCGTGCCGACGTCGATCCCGACACTGGTCAGCGTGACCGTGTCGAGGTCCCACAGCCCGTGCAGCTCCTCGTCGAGGGCATCCGCCCCGAGGCTCGGTCCCAACGGATCGTCGTGCATGCGTCCCCTCCCACTCCTCCGCGGCATCTCCAGTAATATTGCTCACGTGAGCCGGTACGACAGACTCCTGCTGCAAATCACCGAGAAAGAATCGTCTTGCAGCGCGCTAACGGCAGCGCAAAACCGTACCAGGTACGCCAGGTGCGTGCCGTCATCGTGAAATACGGTTTGGGAGTCGAGTGATGTACAGATACGAGGTCATCATCTATTGGAGCACCGAGGACGCGGTGTTTGTCGCCGAAGTACCAGAACTGCCCGGGTGCATGGCCCACGGGGAGACACAGACCGATGCGCTCCGAAACGCGAACGAAGCTATCGACCTATGGATCCACACGGCCCGTGAGTTCGGTGACCCGGTACCAGAGCCGAAAGGCCGTCGCCTCATGTTGGCTTAGCGGCCGACCTTGGGCTCAGCAACGACACGCGACCCGGCAGAGCCAACAGACGACCAAGATGCTCGCGCACAGGACGTCTCGACTCCCAGCCTAGAGGCGCGGCCGCAAAGTGTCATTCTGAGGCCGCAGGCCGAAGAATCCGTGCCTACAAGCGACGGATCCTTCGCTTCGCTCAGAGGCTGTGAACTTTTCCCCGGGATGACTTCCAAATGACGTTACACGGACCATCGTGCATAGCTATGAATAGGACAGACGGAGTAAATTCACAACCTCTCAGGATGACAAGGCCGTTTTCGGCCGCGCCCCTAATGCTCGTCGCCCCACTCGCCCGCCTGGGTGGGCCCCTCGGTCCCCGTGCAATTGGGGGACAGGTTCTTCATATGGCAGGGGACGCCCCGCTTCGCTAGCTCCGCCTCGAAGATCCGGTGGATCTCCGGGTCCTCGTCCTGGTATTCCACCTGCCATCCACCCTCTTTCTCACTCACGTCCGCAAGGTTCTTGTCCGTTCGCTTCTCCGCGCTCCAGCGGTCGCTGGCGTAGCGCCGGGACTTCCCGACGCCGAGCACGAGGTACGCGGCCGGGGTCTGCCCGACGTTGAAGTGCTGGTGCAGCCATAGCCCCTCGCCGGCGCCCGAGAGGTACAGGCTCCCCTCGCTCCAGTCGCAGCGGATCCGCTCCTCCTTCTCCCGCTGGGTGAGCACGTAGCCGTTGCCCTGGATGATATAGAGATGCGCGCCTGGACCGTGGCGGTGGGCCTTCTTGTATGTGCCCGGCTGGAAGCGGGAGACGTGGGAGTTGATGGTGCCGCCGGCGAGCATGAAGAAGGCGTTCGTGCCGCCGCCGCCCCGCTCCTTCCACTCGAATAGCTTCATCTTGCGGATATCCGGGACGAAGTTCGTCTCCCAGAGGCGGCCGCGGTAGAGCTTGCCCTCGCCGCTGAAGTAGTCGGACTCCCCTCCGTATCGGTCCGTGAAGGCGAAGGGCGAGTGGAAGATGAAGTCGTCGTTGTGGAACTGCCGCATGATGGCAGGCAGGTTGGTGACGGAGAAGTAGCGCGCGGGCTGGGAGCCACTGACGTTAAAGAACTGGTACTGCATGTTCGTCGGCAGGACGAAGAAGCTGCCCTCGCCCCACTCGAAGGTCTGCTTCCGCCGCTCATCGTACCAGACGCTGGCGGTGCCCCGGCCCGACACGACGTAGATCGCCTCGTCATACAGATGGCGTTCGGGAATGGTGGAGCCGCCGGGCGGGATCTCGACGACGTGGATGTCCTGCTCGTTGTCCCCGTCCAGGTAGACGAGCGCCCCTTTCACGCCCTTGCGCGGCCAGGGCCCGACCTCCACCGTCCGCATGTCCCTGATGTAGATACCGCCGAGGAGCGGCACCTCCTCCCGTTGGCGCCACTCCCGGTACGGATCGATCCGCTCGACGACAGGAGCCGTTTCGGCAACGCTCGGCATGATATCCTCCCTTCTCCGGATTGAACAACGCACATGTCAGTCGCACGTGCCTTATACCCGGCCGGCGCACGGCTGTCAAACGGATGATATGATCTCGCACGCGTAACAGTGCGGGACGCGAGGGGTGCTGCCACTCGTGCTCCTCCTGCTGGCTCGCTGGACGGGTGGGCTGGAGCGGCTGGGGTACGACCAGTTCTCGCGCCACCGGCTGATCGCCCGCGTGCTGGTCGAGCGGGGCTACATCGATGTTTTCGGTGAAGCCGCCTCTGCCGCATGATCCCGCCGGCGCCGCGTGGCGCGGTACGTTGCGGGCAAACAAGAAAGGCGCCGACGGGCGGATGACGCGCCCGCCTATGCGTGAGCGAGTTCCACGGTGGCCGAGCAAGGCGACCGGACAGACGGTTCCGATTCGGCACCGGTGAGCGCGTGTAGTCAGAGGACGCGTGCTCAGCCGACCTGCCGGGGGCGATACTGGAGCGCCTCGGCAAGGTGCGCCGGTTGGATCGCCTCGGCGGCGGCGAGATCGGCAACGGTGCGCGCCACCTTGAGAAGCCGGTGGTAGGCGCGAGCGGTAAGCCCCAGTCGTTCACTCGCGGTGCGCAGCAGCGCCGCACCCGCCTCGTCGAGCGGGCAAAGCGTCCCGACGTGACTTGGCCCCATGTCGGCGTTGCAGATGAGCGTCGTGCCGGCGAAGCGGGCCCGCTGGCGCTCGCGCGCCGCCTCCACCCGCGAGCGCACCTTCGCCGAACCCTCAAACTCGCCCCTGCCGGCGAGCTTCTCGAAGTCGACCCGGGGCACCTCGACGTGCAAATCGATGCGGTCCATAAGTGGGCCGCTGATCCGCTTCTGGTAGCGCGCCACCTGGGCTGGCGCGCAGGTACACTGCCGCACGCTGTCCCCCAAAAAACCACATTGGCATGGATTTTGCGCAGCAATGAGCGCCGGTTTGGCCGGGAAGGTGACCGAGCCGGCGGCGCGGGAGATCGTGACCACACCGTCCTCCAGCGGCTGGCGCAAGACCTCCAGTGCCGAGCCAGCGAACTCCGGGAACTCGTCGAGAAACAGCACGCCGCGATGCGCCAGGCTGATCTCCCCGGGCCGGGGCCAGCGCCCGCCACCGACCAGCCCGGCGTTGCTGATCGTGTGGTGCGGCGCGCGGAACGGCCGCTGCGTGACCAGTGGCGAGCTGGCCGGCAGCCGCCCGCATACGCTGTAGATGCGGGTGACCTCGATCGCCTCCCCTTGGGTCAGGGTGGGCAGGATGCCCGGTAGCGCCCGGGCGAGCAGCGTCTTCCCCGCTCCGGGTGGGCCGGTGAACAGGAGATTGTGCCCCCCGGCCGCCGCGACCTCGAGCGCCCGCTTGGCGTGCTCTTGCCCGCGGATATGTGCCAGATCCACCGCACCGGCGACCTCGCTGCCGTCGAGGGAGAACACCGAGGGCGAAGCTGGCGGCAGGAGGATGTCGCCGCGGAGATGGGCCACCAGCAGCGCCAGCGCGGGCACCGGCACGACCTCGACGCCTTCGACAAGCGCCGCCTCCGGTGCATCGACCTCCGGCACGAACACGGTGTCGTAGCCGTGCTCGCGAGCAAAGAGCACCATGCAGAGAATGCCGTCGGTATGACGCAGCGTGCCGTCGAGCGACAGTTCCCCGAGGAAGAGCACGCGCCCAGGCTGGGCCTCGAGCTGACCGGAGGCCAGGACTACTGCCACGGCGATCGGCAGGTCATAGCTGGCGCCCTCCTTGCGCAGCTCGGCCGGCGCCAGGTTCACGGTTATGCGACGCATGGGAAAGGTCAAACCCGAATTTCTGACCGCCGCGCGCACCCGCTCGCGCGCCTCCTGCACCGCAGTGTCCGGCAGGCCGACGACGTTGAAGGCCGGCAGGCCCTGGGCGATATCCACTTCGACTTCGACCAGCTCGCCGTCGAGCCCGACCACCGCGCACGTGTAGACTTTTGCGAGCACCGTCGCCCTCCGCATCCGCTGATACATGATGTAGGGGAAGGAAAGCAAATGCTATGGTAGTCTGAATAAGATCGTCGCTCGTATTAACAGGCTACAGCCCGCCATCCGTCCTGGCTATCCTTAGGGGTCGTTAAGGAATTACTTGCGTCAAGGGTAGTGTAAGGGCAACGCAG
>WHTR01000082.1 GCA_009377635.1 Chloroflexota bacterium | reverse complement strand
GCGGAGATGAAGAAGGCGCTCGACCGCTACTTCAAGTAGCCATTCGGCCGATCCAGCCACGAACATTGCTGGACGCCGGCTCCGGCCGCGGAGGCACCACCGCATCGAGCGTGTCTGCCAAGAGCATCATGTCGTTCCGGTTCGCTCCGGCCACGACCAGCGCGACGGGCACGCCCTTCCCTTCGGTCAGCACGCCGCGCTTGAGAACGCGACGGGGTTGACCCGAAATGCACCGCCGTCGGCGGCCACGGCTTCATGGATCCGGACAGCAACAACTACCAGCCGTACGCCGCCGAGATCGCCTGGCCGCTCGCCACTGCGTTCCTCGACCGCGAGCTGGGCCAGGCCGTCCGCCAGCTTGCCGCCGTGCGCCGCTGACAGATCGGCGTCAACGTGGTCTTCTGCCATTCTGAACATGAGTGAAGGACCTCTCGCCACATCCAATCTGTTCGTCGCGAGAAAGCCTTCGCTCCGCGCGTCAGGCCACGCGCTGGCACTTGATCCGCCCGACGTCCCCTGGCTTCGGGTTGCGGTGTGCTATTCATTCGATCATGAATGCGCTGCAACTTTGGTTGACCCCCTCGCAGGCTGCGCAGGCTCCTGTGCCGACGGCAGCGCGTCCAGGTGAAAGAACTCGATGGCATTGACGGCTACCATCCTGAAGGTCTCGTCCTCCGGCACGTCCGTGAAGTTCCAGGCGACCACGCCCATGGAGTTGGGCCACTCCGAGTCCTGGTGTGGGAAATCTGTCGCCCAGATGATGCGGTCCACGCCGATCTTGTCCCGGAGCTCGACACCGACGCGGTCGTGTTGGAATCCCCAGTAGCAGTGCTCTCGCACGTACTCGCTCGGCCGGCGCTCCATCGGCTTCCAGTCAAGGAGCCGCTCCGCCCACCCGCTGTGACGCGCGAAGCGAACCTCGGCCATCTCCATGAAGAAAGGGATCCAACCGATCTGCGTCTCGCCAAAGAAAATGCGGAGGCGCGGGAAGCGGTCGAAGACGCCGGCCAGGGCCAGTTGGATGGCGTTGACGGCGCCCTCCCGCCCGAACCGTGAGACGTGGTCCACGAACCCCCGCGTGGCGGGCATGCGTTCCAGGACCTCTGTGTCGGCGCCCGGGAACTGGAGCAGCGGGCCACCTGCGGAGCGGTCGAACTCATGGTGAACGGCGATCGGCATGTTGATGTCGAGCGCGGCGGCCCAGAAGCGGTCGTCGTCGGACGTGGGATACCCTTTGCCACTCGGGAAGGCGCCGAGGTTGACTCCCTTGAAACCGAGCTTGGCACAGCGCTCCATCTCCGCGATGGCGTCGTCGACGCCCGTCCAGGGGAGGAAGCCGAGGCCGATGAGCCGAGCTGGGTCGACCGAGCAGTAGTCCTCCGTCATCCAATCGTTGTACGCGCGCACGACGGCGCGGTACGCGTCGTCGGACTTGATGCTGCGCCAGAGCCGTGGGGCGGACGCGCCGGGGAAGAATATCTCGGCGTCGATTCCATCGCGGTCCTGCTCCTCGAGCCGCTGCTCGGCCGGGCCGGTGCCGGGCGTCGTCTCGTAGTTCTGGCCGAAGGGTTGCCATACGTCGCGCCCCTTGCCGGCGTAGAGGTCAGTTGCGACCTCGCGCAGCGGCTGGCCCTCGACCAGCCACGCGTCGCCGCCATCCGGCAGCCGGACCAGCCGCGGAACGCGCTCACGGTACCTCGCCGGCACCCGATCCGCATACCATTTCGAATCGATCTCCAGATGCGAATCCCCCGAGATGTACCGATAGGCTCGAGCCATGGGTTTCTCCTTTCTGGGGCGCCTCGTCCCGCGGGCCCGCCCTCAACCCGCAGTCGAGCCGGCGGCGGCGACTTGTGCCTCGAACGCGGTGAGAATTGGGCTGTACTTGCTCGCATTGCCGCGCCGTGGGCCTGCGCCGGGGCGATAAGGGCCCGACATCGTCTTGTCCTGCTCGACGTCGAGCTCGAGACACACGTTCTGCTCCGGGTCGCGGTCTCCTCCCACTCGCCCTTCCCCCGCCGTGGAGGAGGGGTAATACTGGCCGCTCTGGATTGTCAGTCCATCTCCCAGCTATGGACGTTCCACGCGTTTACCAGCTGTCCCGCAGGCACCGGGCCCGGCCCCCGAACCGCCTTGCGGAAGGCTAAAGTGTTCGTTCCAACTGAGTAGTACAGATGAATCGTCAGTACGTTGTCCGCGTCCATCTTGAGGAGATCGGCGAGCAGACCCTGGCGGGTACCGAGGTCGAGCGTGGTCCGGTACTGCTCGGAGAGCTGATCGAACAGCGGGTCGCTATAGCCGCCGTAGTTGCTCCCGTTCCAACGAGTCTGTGCGGCGGGGATGTTGGCGGTCGTGAGGTGTCCCAGCCCATCATTCGCGTACGTGAGCTGGTAGACGACGACCCCGGGGAACACCGACCGTAACTCGGGCTTGTCGGCTGATTTGTCGGGGAAGGCGTAGGGTGTCGCGTTCAGGCCCGCCGCTTCCCACTGGGCGGCGACCGCCTGCCCCTCCTGGACATTATCCACCTTATCGGTGCTTCGGACCTCGACGCTGAATGGTTGGCCTCCGCTGGACCGGTACGTGCCGTCTGGACCACGCGTCCACCCAGCCTCATTCAACAGGCGCTCGGCACGGGCGAGGTCGTACGGATACCTTGTCAGACCGCGCTGTTCGAGAAGCCGATAGGCTGGATCCTCCACTGGCATCAGCGTATCAGCCGGGCTGGTCAGCCCGAATTGCAGTGCCTCGGCGATGCCTTGGCGATCGAGCGCGTGGAGCATCGCTGCGCGCACTCGGACGTCTTGCGCCCACGGCAAACTCGGGTCGCGGAACTGGAAGCGCACGCTTCGCGTCCCCGAGAACACGGGCAACGCGGTGCCGAGACCAGTAGGCTCCCAGGCATTCTTGACGGTGACAAGGTTGGATAGCTTAAGCGAACCCATCGGCGTCATGTCGACATCCCCGGAGAGCAAGCTGGCGACCAGGGCATTCCCATCACCCAAGAATTGGACGACGATCCGGTCGATCTTCGGTCGTCCGAGGAAGTACTGATCGAAGGCGAGCGCCTCGATGTGGCTGCCCGGCTCCCACGCCCCTAAACGGTACGGGCCGAGACCCACAAACTCCCGGGTCCAGTACGGGCTATTGATGAAGGCCTGCGTGTCTCCGGCCTGGTAGAGGTTGGCTAAAAGATGGCGCGGTACCGCAGGGATTTCCACTGGCCCGCCGCTGTTGGCCAGAATATAGGGTTGCTTCCAGGTCACGACGAGCGTCTGCGCGTCCGTCGCAACGGCCCGTGAGATGAGCCTGGCGCTGGGGCCTTGCTCGATCGGCACCTGGTCATCCTGCACGATCTGCAAGCCGAAAACGAAGTCCTCGGCCGTCAGCGAGGTACCATCGTGCCATCTAGCATCCGACCGCAGCTTCCAGGAGATTTCCATCCGCCCATCCGGGAATGTCTTCCAGTCGCCGTCCTCGATGGTCGGCACCTTCTGGGCGATCCACGGGTGCAAGTTCCCTTGTTGGTCGAACACGGTGAGACCGGCATGGTACATGAATGTGAACTCGGGTGCCCCGGTGCCTGCCTCCCCGAAGAGGGCGATGCCTTCCTGCGGCTCCTCCCCGGCGATCATGCCACTGCGGAGCGTTTTCGGGTCCCCAGCCGGCCCTTGATCGGGTGGCGCGCCGATCGAGGGGGCGGCACCGGGCTTGCTGGCGGGAGCGCAGCTTACGAGCAGCAAACCGAGAATCGACACGACTCCGATCAGCGCCTGTACTGCGCCCCTCTGTTGATTATGGTCACTCATGCAAACCGCCCTTTCTCGTTCCCGATACCGAGGGCCGGGAGCGAGCCGTGGCCTGTCCCAGAATGGGGTTGATATCGCGGCCTCCTGGCGCCTCACCTGTCCCCATAGCTGGTCGTAGGCCGATGCACCGACAATAGTGCGCCTCGGCCCCGCTGTCAAGGCGTCCATGGTTCAGGGCGGTCTGTGGGGAAAGGTGACAAGAACAGGATGGGCACCGGTCCTTTGCGGGGAACGGCGCCCCTGCCCGAGCGCCCGCGACTAGGCACATCGACTACGAACGGCGAGAAGCGCTGGCGAGCGACTCAACTACGAGCTGCGCGCGACCGCCAACAGTCTGGAAGAGCGGGTGAACGCCAATCTCGCGGACACCAGGCGCCGTCGCGTTCGCACGTAGATGGAAGCCGTTCTCCCGGTCGAGGCCGACAGCCACAGCCGCGTGCTGAACCGCGCGGATCATCGACTGCAGCAATGCGCCATCGAGTGCCTTCTCATCAAGCAGCGACGGAACATGCTCCTTATGAATGACGACGACATGCGGGCGCGCCGACGGCCGAGGATGGCGGAAGGCCAGCACCCACTCGTCTTCGAAGATCCGGTCGACCTTGAGCTTGCCGGGTAGGACCTCTTCGCAGTACCAGTCAGTCACCGCCATGAGTCCTCCGACGCTGAGACTGTTCGAGAGCGCTCATGCATCCGGCCGTAGAACGCCTCAGCTCAGCCGCGGCCTTGCCTTGCCGCAGGATGTATTGAGGTTGATACCTTGACTCATGACAATCTCGTCATGGTGATTGATTGTTGTTGATGTCGCGTGCCGTCTACCGCCGCGGTTCAGTGGCGGCGCGCAGCGCGAGGACCGTCCGCTGGAAGCGCTGGTTGGGCAGCAACCATTGCCAGGAATTTGGCCACCTGCTGCCGGCCATACACTGGCTGCCTGAACTGATTGTCTTTGGAGAAAGGGCGCCCCATCGTGAAGCCGGCTTGATTCAGCAACCGGCGAATGGTGGTGAGTTCGGATTCAGACCACGCCACCAGCCTCACTTCGTCCCCTTTTTTGTAGTTGCTTCTTTCCGCTCGGCGTCGCTCGATCTTCAAACGGCGCACGTAGCCATTGCGGTGAAAGAACTGCGCCAATTGCAGTTCCGCAGAAGCGGATGATTCAGATGAGTTCATGGGCAATGTTACCTGCCCCGCCTTATTGCAGCCCAACGACTTGGCACGTCAGCACTGCCCCTCTCTGCCAATAATGCGTGAGACACAGATGACCTGGTAATTATTGTCGAGGGCGGAGAAGGAGTCAGGACCGTGACATCGTCGAACGGGACCATCGTCCTTTCCGCTACAGATCCGGAGCCATCGCCACCGAACCCTGAGGGCTAGTGCTCAGTCAATGTCATTCTGAGCTTATTAGGCGACGCGCTGCCGCCAGATACCGGAAATGACATCGGCCCCGTGCCTGATGTCATTGAAAGGGCTTCAGCCAGAAGAATCCGCACCCGGACGAGGCACGGATCCTTCGCTGGCGCTCAGGATGACAACCATCATAGCCTGGTTGACAAAGCACTACGCTACACCGCGGGGCAGGTCGGGCAGCAGACCGGCGCGCAGGGGAAGCCCGCTCGCCTGCCGATGACGAACGTCTCGCTCTCGCACAGCTCACCACGTGCCCAGGCCTCGCGTCCCTCTTTGATGGCAAGGCCCGCGATGACGAGCGCTGCGGCCGGGTCGAGCCACCACCAGCCGAGAAGCGCATTGCCCGCCAGTCCGATCACCGTCACGCCGGACAGGAGAATGCACAGCCGAAGCTGCGCTGCATCCGCCTGGAACGCCACGGAACCCATTGCGGCGGCCACCTGTCGCTCCTTCCGATAGATCTGCGGCATGATGACCAAGGACAGGACGAGGAGTACCAGGCCCACAGGGCTTGGATCAGGCTCATCGCCGAAGCCGAGCAGCGTTGATACCGACGTGAACGTCACATAGACCGCGAGCGCGAAGAAGATCAGGGCGATGAGACGTACAGCGCGTCGCTCCGCCTGCTCGCTAGCTTCCTCGTCGACGCTTCGGCGGGAGAATCGCCAGACCATCACGAGGCTGCTGCTCACTTCAATCACCGAGTCAAGGCCGAAGGCTACGAGAGCGATGGACCGCGCGGCCAGGCCGCTGAAGATGGCCACCACCGCCTCGATGCTGTTCCATCCGATAGCGAACGCAACGAGCACCCATGCCCAGCGCCGCAGGCGTTGACGTTTCTCAGCAACTTGAGAGGGACATTCGCAACAGTCGTCACACGGTTCGCACGCATCGACGCACGCGGTGGAGCGTGCACTCGGGTCATCATCCCGCACTGCTTCCGGACCTCCCCCTGTGGGTCTTCCATTGTAGCGTGTAGCCAAGTGCGCTTAAGGCGATGACCCGTCGCATGATTGAGGCTCCCTCGCGTGCCTTTACCCCTCGCCGCCGGATTCCAGGATCTCGTCTAGGAGCGACCGCAATGATTCTTCCGTGCAAACAGTCCGAGGAGCGCCAAGACCGCGATGGACTCGAGGAGCGTTGCCACGCGAGTCAGCACGCCCGGGGCGCCCGGCGCCCGGGTGTCGTGGCCGTCGTCTTGTCCTGGGGCCATCTGCGACCTCCCGGGGCGTCTCGTCGGCTGTGTCGCTCGCCGCGGCCACCAGGCGCCCCGGCGTCCTCAGCGCGAGCGCCCACGCGCTGCTGCCCGCGCGACCCGCTCCATGTTGTCGAGGACGGCTCCTCCTGCAGGAAGAACGTCGGCATCCTCCATTGCTCGGATTGCCTGCACCAAGGAGGTCTGCCGCTCGCTCAGTGCATCTAGAACCCCGGCTGCAAAGCCCCGTCATCCTGAGGAGCGCAGCGACGAAGGATCTCTCGTGAGTGCCAACTTACGCTTAAGGAGAGATCCTTCGCTTCGCTCAGGATGACAGAAGACGTTTTCGGCCGCGCTCCTAGGCGCGCCTGCAGCTCGGCGAGTCGTTCCTCACCTGTTCCGTTGTTGTCGGATGCCCGTGCGTCCCGTGCGGGCTCAGATGCCGGCGTCAGACGCATCCCACAGATCGGACAGGCGGCCGGCTCGGCCGCGTCGACTGACGGGTGCATGGTGCACGTGTACTGGGCCGACGCGGGACCAGGATCAACGAGCGTCGGTGTCTGGCCGCCCTGGCGACGCATCGATTGCATCATAAAGAGCATCGACAGCGGACAGGCAAGGGCGAGGAGTACGGGCAAAGCTGCCGCTGCCGCGCCGGGCGCCAGCACCCATACGGCGAGGCCGAGGACCGCCAGTCCCGCCAAGACCTTCCAGTTGAAACACATCCGCAGCATGTGACCTCCCTTTCTCCACGCGATCGAGCCGCAGCTCCGCTCATGCGCGTCGTCCGCGCCGGGCAGTGGTCCGCTGAGCGCGACGCCCCGACGTCTGTTGCTCGTGCTTGAGGGCCGAGATGTTGCGCACGAGCTGCGTTTGCTCGGCTTCCATGTCTTCGAGCTGGTCACGCATCTCGTTCAGCCCCGGCCGGCGCTCCTGCCGAACAGGGCTCGTGGCTGGCGCCGCGTGTTGGGCAGGATGCGCCCGTCGTCGCGTCAGCGCTCGCCGGAGTCGCCAGAGGTGCCAGGCATTCGCCCACCGCTCCCAGTTGCTCCAGATCCAGAGCGCGACGCCAAGGGGCACGAGAATGTACAGGTGATGGTCGATGGCCACCCGCATCAGCTCATTCATCGTGCCCTTCTCCGTGCCTTTGATGGCGGTTATTAGAACATCATCCCCGGCCGAAGCGAGCAGACCAGCGGCGTGACGGTCGCCGCGGTTGCGAGCACGCGCGGAGTGAGCCCGCCGACCGAGAGCGCAGCCGCTCCGGCGAGCAGGCGCCCGCGCCAGCGGGAGCAGCGTGGCGGCTCCGGGGCGAGGAGGCGGCTGAGGCGCTCCTCGAACAGGTCGGCCGAGCCGCCATGGGAGGGCAGGGAGCTGAGGAGGGGCGCGCCGTCCCTCGCCCCAGACGTCCTCCAGATTTTGACGAGCGAGCTCGCCATCGCGAGCGGCCGGCGGGTGATCCCAACCGCGGCAACGTCCGATGCCAGCTCCTGATCCCGTCGGAGCACGCGAAGGGCGTACCAACCCCCGGGAAGATAGACCGTCGCATCGCGCAGCAACTCGCCCAGCCAACGGACCAGGTGGTCCCGCCGGGCAATGTGGGCGAGCTCGTGCGCCATGACAGCTTCGAGTTCTCGCTGGTCGAGCCGCTCCAGAAGCCACGTTGACACGACGATCGTCGGGCGCATCACGCCGCCGGTGACGGCCAGCGCTCCCCCGGTCTCCAGCACACGCAAGGCCGGCGCAGGCTGCCGTGCCCGTCGCGCCACAGCCGCCAGCCGATCCAGCACGGCCGCGTCCGGTGCGCGGCATGCCCGCAACAGCCTCTCCACGAGGACGAGTCGGCTGAGGTTCAGCGCCAGCGCAGCCACAGCGCTGCCGCCTTGAGCCGACAACAGCGCGACCGTGCCCGCTCGGTCCCAGCCGATCAGGGGGGCGCAGGCTGTCCAGACCCCGGGGATGGCGTGGCTGGCGGCCAACCCAAGGACGAAGACCGGCGCCGCGAGGACGACCAACGCCGGCGATTGACGCTCACCAGGGGGCGTCGCCCGGAGGAGCAGGGCGCCAAGCCCGCTCACGGAGGCTGCTGCTAGCAGCGCCGCAAGGAGAAACAGGGTATGCATCAATCGGTCTCTTCGGACGTCCGCCGGAGCTGGATCTCGTCGAGCAGCCGCGCCAGTCGTTCTTGCAACGCTGGGTCGCTCACGCGTCGGATCTGCTCGGCCGTTGCCTCGCCGAAGTTCACCAGCAGACCCTCGAGGGCCTCGCCGATGATCCGGTCCACGAACCCGTCCTTCATGACGGCAGCGCGGTACACGTACGCGGGCTCCTTCCGTTCAGCCTCCAGCAGCCCCTTCCGCGCCAGACGCGTCATCGTGTTCATGATGGTTGTGTACATCAGCGGCCGGCGCGGATGCAGCTCCTCCCAGATCTGCCGCACGGTGATGCCCTGTCCGCTCGGACGCTGCCAGACCAGCTCCATGATCTCCGCCTCGAGGTCGCCAAGGGCGGCCCGAATTCCGGGCCGATGCAGGTAGAGCGTCGTGATGTCGAGCTCGCTCATCGCTGCATCATCTCCTGCATGGACTGGTCGCTCTGGCCTCCCATCATGCCCGGCATGTTCTGCATCATCGCCATCATCTGGACGCATTGGTCCATCATCTGCTCACCCATCATTTCGTGCATGCGCGCGCTCGTCCCCTCGCCGTGCATCGCGTCCATCATCTGGTGCATCTGCTCGTGAGTCGGGGCTGACTGCTGCCCGCCCTCGGGCGTCTGACCGAACGCGGAGAGGGCTGGGACGGCCACCAGCGCGGCAATGACGAGGCCAGCGCCGACAATCCCGCCGATAGCTCCAGCAAACGTGACCTTCACGGCTGTGCTCATAGACAGCACTCCTTGAGTTCAGTCTTATGCGACACAGAGCACTGCGTGCTCGTGTACGACCGCCCATCGTAGTATAGGCGAAACGGCTGCTGCGTGCCTGCCCCCGTGCTGCGAGCACGATTCTACGGGCAGCGAGGAATGCACGCAGGCACTGGCCAGATCGTTGGGCATGGTTGACGAGCGGAGATGCGGCGCATGCGCGAGGTGGGAATGCACGGTTGCGTCGGAGACCTGCCTTTGGTAGTCTTTGAGCGACTATTCAATCAATAGCAATGGAGCGTCGTAGGACCATGTCGCCGCGGACGCCCGCTGCGTACCGGGAGATGAGAGAGGCCCGACGCGAGGCAATCTTGAGCGCAGCTCGGCTGGTCTTCGCCCGGAACGGCCTCGCCGCCACCCGGATCGGCGACATCGCCGCCGAAGCGGGTATCAGCCAGGGTCTCCTCTACCACTACTTTCCCAACAAGGAGGCCCTCTTCACGGCGATCGTCGAGGAGGCACTCCGGGAAACGGCGGAGCTGACGGGCAGCGCGCTGCAGTTGCCGGTGCCCGCATGGGAGCGCCTGCACCGTCTCTGCGAGCAGATGCTCACTGGTGTGCTGGAGCACCCGGAATACCCGCTCGTCATTGTGCAGGTCTTCACCAGCGCCGCGGTTCCGGAAGCGGCGCGGGCTGCAGTCGAGATGTATGGGCAGCAGACCCTCCGAGACATCGTCGCCCTCATCCGGGCCGGCCAGGAGGAAGGAACGGTCGTCGCCGGTCACGCACTCGAGCTCGCGGTCGCCCTCAGTGCCTGTATTCAGGGTGTTGCGCTGAGTCGTCTCCAGGCCCGGCGGCCGGATGCGCCGTTGCCCAGTGTCGAGACGGTCCTTCGGCTTTTGAGAGCCTGACGCACGGAGAGGTCGTGCCAGCGCTGCTCTCTCGAGGGCGACGGCGGAACCCCACGCGCTGCGTGAATCCTCGCGGGCCGCAGCTGCGCGTAGCAGGACGCTGGCCCATGCATCGAAAGGAGATCGGGTTGAACACGGAACACGTCGATACCGTCGTCATCGGCGCCGGACAGGCCGGGCTCGCCGTCGGCTACTACCTGACTCGGCACCGGAGGGACTTCGTCATCCTCGAGGCCGGCCAACGCGTCGGCCTCAACTGGCGCAGCCGGTGGGATTCCCTCCGGTTGTTCACGCCAGCACGCTTCAACAGCCTCCCGGGCATGCCGTTCCCTGCGCCGTGGAATGACCTTCCCACGAAGGACGAGATGGCCGGCTACCTGGAAGCATACGCCGCTTGCTTCCGCCTCCCCGTCCAGCTCGGGGTGAGAGTGGACGAGCTGATTCGAGAAGGGGACCGCTACGTTATCTCTGCCGGCACCTCGCACCTTCGGGCCAGCAACGTCGTCGTCGCCACCGGGGCGTATACCACCCCGCGATTGCCGCCCTTCGCCGACCAGCTCGATCCTGCGGTCACGCAGGTGCACTCCGTCTCGTATCGGAATTCCCGCCAGCTGCGTGACGGGGCTGTGCTCGTCGTCGGGGCGGGGAACTCGGGCGCCGAGATCGCTCTGGATCTCGCATCGAGTCGTCCCACGTGGCTTGCCGGCAGGGACACCGGTTTCATTCCCGTCCGCTTCGGCGGCGTCGCCTATACGATCGGGAGCCTTGCCTTCCGGACGATCTCGCAGCTGCTCACCGTGGATACCTGGCCCGGCCAGAGGGTCGCCGCGCGGGCGCGGGCGTGGCGCGGTGGGCACCCCCTGGTCCGGGTGCGGCCCGAGGACCTTGTCGGAGCTGGCGTCGAGCGCGTGCCCCGCGTGACGGGTGTCAGTGGCGGGACGCCGATGCTCGAGGACGGGCGCGTCGTCGACGTCGAAAACGTCGTGTGGTGCACGGGCTTTGTCCGCGACTACCGCTGGATCAAGTTGCCCGTGTTCGATGCCAGCGGTGGCCTTCTTCATCACCGCGGCGTCGTCTACACAGAGCCCGGCCTGTCCTTCACCGGCCTGCCCTTCCAGTCCTCGTTGCTCTCCGGCCTGGTCGCAGGTGCCGGCGCTGACGCGAAGTACATCGTCGAGCAGATCGCCGCACGAGCCAGTGCGAGCCGTGGATCGGGGTCGATAAGCATCGTCACAGGAACCAGTAGGTGATGGTGTCGTTCAGCCCAGCGAGGACGAGGACCACCCCCGCGGCCGTGCGGAGCCAGGTGTCGAGGCGGCGAGCGCTCGCGAGATACGACTGCGCCGACCCGACGCCGATCGCCAGGACCCCGGCCAGCCCGAGTAGCGGAAGGGTTGTCCCCAGCGCGAAGACGCCCGGATAGACAACCCCCACAGGCGACGCGATCGCGAGTGGGATGGTGAGGCCGAAGAAGAGCAGGAACAGGGTGGGGCAGAATGCGAAGGAGAACGACGCGCCGAGGAGCAGGGCACCTCGAGCCCCCGACCCCGACCGGAGGCCGAGCCAATCGCCGACTCCCTGCCCGAGCGAGAAGCGCAGGGGCACGACTCCGACGAGGACGAGGCCCAGGAGGATCATGAGCGGCCCCAGGATCTTCCGCGCCGCGACGACGACCGGGATCGACGCCTGGGCGAGCTGACGCCCAGCGAGGATGATTGCGATGCCGAGGAGCGTGTAGACGAGTGCTTTCCCCAGCAGATACGCGAGGGCGCTCCGCGTGATCGCCCCGCGACCGCCTGCGCTCCGGGCGACGAACGCGAGCGCGCTGGCGTTGGTTGTGAGCTGACAGGGGGCTGTTGCCCCGATGAGTCCGAAGATGAGCGAGCTGACGATGGGCACGCCCGTCGCGTCGGCCAGATTGCGGAGCGGGCCGGCAACCGCCGCATTGAGGGTGCTCTGGAGGATGTACCAGTTCAGCGCCAGCTCGTTCATCCGCTCGGGCTCCGTGGGTCACGCGCCGTTGGCGATTGGCTCCCCTTCAATGAGGCGAAGGATCTCCACGATCTGCCCCGCGTGCGCGCCGAACTGCAGATCGACCCGCTGGACACGGATGACGCCGTCGCCATCGATCACGACGACCCCCATCTGCGCCACCCCGGACATCATTCCCATCGGTTGTCCCTGCTTGGGGAGCATGTCGTACTGGCGCCCGACTGCCAGATCTCGATCGAGGAGCACCGGGAAGCTGATCCCCGTTACATCCTTGAGCCGACGTGAGTCCGCGGGCGTGTCGCTGTTGATCACGTAGACGTCGGCCGCTTCGCGGAGCCGGTCCGCCGACTTCTGCAGCTCGCCGAGCTGCTGGACACAGAGGTCTCAGGCGAGGCCCATGTGCGAGATCAGCACGAGCGGTCTCCCCTCGCCGGGAGTCACCGTGTGCGCGTTGCCCTCCGAGTCGGGCAACGTGAAGGCCGGCGCCGGCTGCCCGATCAATGAGGCGATGTCCTGGGCGACGTTCGGGCCCCCGAGGGGGCCCGGCAGGCCGCCCGGCCCCGCGGGAGCCTCCGGCGATCCACGCAGCGCGACCCATGCGACGACGACGGCAAGGGCAACGGCGGCGACGGCGACC
>WHTR01000081.1 GCA_009377635.1 Chloroflexota bacterium | reverse complement strand
GTCCAGAACGGGCTCTTCGTCACGTTTGTTCTCAGCGCGTGGATCCGGGAGCTCGGCTTTCGGGCCACGGCTTCGCCCGACCTCGCAGCCGAGCCGCTCGCCGCGGCGGCCGGCCTCGGCCGGCTCGACGCCGAGGGCAGGTTGGTGACCCGTGCGTACGGGACCCGCGTTCACGTGGCGAATGTGATTCGCACCGATCTGCCGTTGGCAGCGGATCGATAGGACGGACGCCGGTGCCCTACATCATTACCGATCTGTGCACGAACGATGGATCGTGCGTCGAGGTCTGCCCAGTCGCCTGCATCCACACGACGCCCGACGCCCCGCAGCACTACATCGACCCCGATGTCTGCATCGAATGCGAGCAGTGCGAGATCGTGTGCCCGGTCGACGCCATCTTCGTCGATACGAAGCTCCCGGCCGAGCACATGCGCTCCATCGAGGTCAATGCCGCTTTCTTCCGCAAGAACAAGGCGGAGGTCGGGCCGGTGCCGTTCGAAACGGCGTGGCAGATGGTGCAGGCAGCGCACGACTACGCCACGCAAGCCGGCATCGCGGTCAGCGCCGCTGTCGTGGACGAGTCCGGCTCGCCCATCGCCGTTGGGCGCATGGACGCGGCCGACCTCAGGTCAACCGAGCTCGCGCTCAACAAAGCATACACGTCAGCGACGTTCCACGTGGCATCGGCCGAGCTGGTACCCCTCGCACGCGAGCCCTGGCTCCGCAGCCTGGTGGTCTCCAGCCGCGGCCGCGTCATGGCTGCGCGCGGCGGCATCGCCATCGCCGATGGCATAGCGATCATCGGCGCCATCGGCGTGGATGGCGGGGGCAGCGACGAGCTGAACGTTCTCTGCTGCCGTGCGGGCCTCGCGGTACTGGAGAGCGCCGGCCACTGAGCGTGCCGACGCGCCGAGCCGGCGATCGGCATGCCCCGCGGCGCTCGCGGTCACGCCCTGTGGGCTTCCTCCAGCCGCACCGCGAATCCCCGCAGCCAGCGGGGCCATTTCTCGCTGTCGTCGCTAGAGCAATCCAGCCTCCACCAGGAGCAAAGGGATCTGCGCATGGAACCGTACTTCGCAGCCAATCGGCGGCACTGGGACGAGCTGGTCGGGATCAACGCCCGCTCGGGCTTCTACGACGTGGACGCGTTCAGGCGCGGCAGTTCGTCGCTGCACAGTATGGAGATCGAGGAGATGGGACCGGTCGCCGGACGCACTCTCCTCCACCTCCAGTGCCACTTCGGGATGGACACCCTCTCCTGGGCACGGCTCGGCGCGACGGTGACCGGCGTGGACTTCTCCCAGGAGGCCATCGGTCTCGCCCGCTCCATGCGCGAGGAGCTGGGCATTCCAGCGGAGTTCATCTGCACGAATCTCTACGAGCTGCCCCGACTGCTCGGCCACACCTTCGACGTGGTCTACACGTCCTACGGCGTGTTGTGTTGGCTGCCCGATCTCCGGCGCTGGGGCGAGATCATCGCCCGCTGCCTCCGGCCAGGGGGAACCTTCTATATGGTCGAGCAGCATCCCTTCGCCAATGTCTTCGGTGGCCGGTGGGAGGCCACGCAGCTCGAGGTCAGGCATCGGTACTTCCACTCGGCCGAACCGGAGGTATCCGACGGGCAGGGCACCTACGCCGACCCTGATGCCGTGATGGCGAATCCACTCACCTACGAGTGGCAGCACAGCCTGTCAGACGTGATCAACGCGGTGACGGGGGCCGGACTGCGCATTGCGTTTCTGCATGAGTTCCCGGTCGGTGCGTGGGAGCGGCTGCCGGAGATGGAGCGGGGAGCGGACCGGTCGTGGCGGCTGTCCGGGGAGCTGGCGGATACCGTGCCACTCACGTTTTCGCTCAAAGCGACACGCACGTGATTTTTCCGCGCTCCGATGCCCGGGGGCACAATGAGGGAATGAAAAGAAGCGACTTTCAGAGCGATCAGTCTACTCGGAGGCAGTCGTGACCTTCCAACGGGCCTTCTCCGCCGCGCCGTGGGAATCGGAGATCGGATACTGTCGGGCCCTGCGGGCCGGCGACCACATCTACGTCACTGGGACAGCGCCGGTCGACGTCGACGGGCGGGTCTACTCCCCGGGCGACGCCTATGCCCAGGCGAGGCGATGCCTTGAGATCATCGAGCGCGCGTTGCACGAGCTGGGCGCAGATCGCGCCTGCGTCGTGCGGACCCGCATGTTCGTCACCGACATCACCCGTTGGGCAGACTACGGTCGCGCCCACCGAGAATTCTTCGGCGCCCATCCTCCGGCCACGACCATGGTCGAGGTGAAGGCACTCATCGATCCACAGATGCTGATCGAGATCGAGGCCGACGCCGTGGCTTCCTCGACAGTCCCCTAGCACCCCGTCGGGGGGACGCCAGGATCGCTTCGTTCATCGACTTCTCCGGGACGTCGATTGGATTCCGGGCCTGCCGTTCACGGTGGCGGCACGCAAGACGCCGCCGCTGACATCATATCCATATGCACGCATGCGTTGTGCATCCACATATACTGTCTGTATGGATGCATACGAGGAGGCTCGAGTGAAGCAACTCACGGTGCGAGATGTTCCAGAGGCAGTTGTGCGGGTATTGCGAGAGGAAGCGAAGGAGCGTGGTCAGAGCGTGAACTCCGTCGCACGATCTGCCCTCTCCGAGCATGCTACGCGACACCGGTGGCGGCGACAGCTCGCCGATCACATCCTAGCGATGGATGCCCTGCGCGCGCGGATCGCCCGAAGACGTGAGGGCGATCTCGAAGAAAGCGCGCCCCTCATCCGCGAGGATCGTGAACGTTGAACACAGCCGACCGCTATGTGGTCGATGCGACTGACTCCTAAATCGACAGCCGCGAGTGTCTGACGGAGATCCCTCCGCAGGCCCGTCCGCGGCGTTCGTCGTCCCCGGCTACAACGCCGTGCAGATGCCCGCGCTGCCCCTCACTGATGCTGAGGTCGAAGCGCTGATCGCCTTTCTCGTGAACCCGCGCGAGACGACAACGGCTGCCTACTTACGTCCGTCCTCGGCCCGGCACGTCTCGCACCGTCCGATCAGCTCGAGCACGTGCTCCTGGACCTCGAACCCCCGCTGCTCGCCGAGCCGCTGAATCTCGGCCTCCAGCAGCGGCGCCTCCAGCGTCTGGACCATCCCACACGCGATGCAACGAAGGTGATGATGGTGCTGGAGCTGGGCGCACACAGTATAGAGCTGGTGCCCATGCTCATTGTGAATGCGGTCGAGCACGCCAGCGCCGGCAAGCAGGTCCAGCGTGCGGAAGACCGTCGCCCGGCCGATGAGCAGACCGCGTGCGCGGAACTGGTCGATGAGGTCGTGCGCGCTGAACGCATCGGTACGCAGCGCCACGTGCACGACGATGTTCCGGCGCGGCCCAGTCATGCGGCGACCGCGTTCGGCGAGGCTCGCGAGGATCTGCCGCGCTCGGCTTTCCTCGCGAGTCCGTGCAGGCGCGCTCGTCACAGGATCATCACTGCGGCGCGTCACTCGCCGTCGTCCCAGTTGCTCGCAGACACACGGACAGTCTCCGGACGCTGAGTCATTGCCAACCGGCCCGTGAGTAGTGTATCAATATGCGCGATGAGACTTAGTCTCATTTAGCAGAGGCCGGTGAAGCGGCCCGATCCTCGAGCCAGCTCCGCCGCGGGCTCCGACGCACCCCACACCTCGGAGGTTCACGCCGTTGCGATCCTCGCTCCTTCGCGCGATAACCGTCATCGGCATCGTCGTCGCGGGCCCGTCGATCGTCTCGTGCGTCCCCTCTCGGGGCCAGACCACCTCGGACGCCGCCCTCAAAGTACTCGCCACAACCACGCAGGTCCACGACTTGGTGCGGAATATCGGCGGGGACCGCATAACGGTCACCCCAATCCTGCAGGGCGACGACGACGCGCACGACTACCAGCCCACGGCCGTGGACGCGCGCAACATCGCGGAGGCTGACGTCATCTTTGCGAACGGCATTGGCCTCGAGCCCTGGCTCGACGATCTCGCGCAGGGCGCGCGGCCGGGCGTCCCCGTCGTCAACCTCGCGGAGCAGTCCGGCATTGCACCCAGACCGGGAGACGAGGAGTCTCCCCTCGGCGACCCGCACGTCTGGTTTGATCCGACCAATGTCCGGCGCATAGTGATGACGATTCGGGACACCCTCGCCACTGCCGACCCTGAGGGCCGGTCGACGTACGAGGCGAACACCGCCAGCTATGATGCGCAGCTGGATCAGCTCGACCGAGAGATCATGGCGCAGTGGGCGCAGATCCCGCCGGGTCAGCGAACGCTCGTCACGAACCACGACGCCTTCGGCTCCTACGTCGATCGCTACGGCATCACGTTCGTGGGGTCTGTGATTCCCAGCCTGAGTACCGAGGCCGAGCCATCGGCAGCCGAGGTGCAGCAGCTCGTCGAGGAGATCCGCGCGCAGAACGTGCGGACGATCTTCACCGAGGCGAGCGTCAATGCGCGTCTGGCAGAGCAGATCAGTCAGCAAACCGGCGTCCGCATCTTCCAGGACCTATACGGTGACGCCTTGGGCGAGCCCGGCAGTGAGGGAGACACGTACCTCCGAATGATACGCTTCAATACGAACACGATGATCGCAGGCATGACCGGATGAGCGCCCGGACAACCGCTGGACTGCATGTCGAGCGCCTCACCGTGATGTACGGACCTCACCTCGCACTGGACGACGCATGCCTCACCTGCGAGCGGGGCCAGGTTGTCGGCCTCCTCGGGCCCAACGGTTCCGGGAAGAGCACACTGCTCAAAGCCGTGCTCGGGCTCACCCGAATGCAGAACGGGAGGATTACGCTCGACGGTGCCCCACTCGATCGGCGGGCACGCGCGCGGATCGCGTACACACCCCAGCGCAATGAGGTGGACTGGAGCTTTCCGATCACCGTCGAGGAGGTCGTCGTGCTGGGCCGGCAGGGCCTTCGCGGGCTATTCGGACGACCGCATCGCTCCGACTGGCGAATCGCCTGGGAGGCTCTGGACCAGCTCGGCATCGGTGAGCTGCGGCGACGGCAGATCGGCGAGCTCTCCGCCGGGCAGCAGCAGCGCGTGTTCATCGCCCGAGCCCTGGCCCAGGACGGAGACGTGCTGCTTCTTGACGAACCGCTTACTGGCGTCGACGCCCAGACACAGACGATCGTCCTACACATGCTCACGGAGCTGCGTCGTCGTGGACGAGCGGTCCTCGTCACAACCCACGACCTCACACTGGCGGGGGAGATCTGTGATTGCGTCTGCCTCCTGAACACGCGGGTCATCGCTTTAGGCGCGCCGGCTCACGTTCTGACGCCGCGGGCACTGCTCGAGACCTTTGGCGGCGATGGAGCGGTCCGACTTCTGGAGGGAATGGCCGAGATCGACCCGCCGGACGCCGCAGAGCCCAGATACGCCAGCGGGGGAACTCCGGCGCGCCGGTCCTCCGGTTCAGCCACTCGCTAGCGAGAGCAGCGTGAACCCGCTTGCCTTCCTACTCGGTCCGATCCAGTTTGAGCTGACGCAGCGAGCGCTCGTCGAGGCAACCTTGGTCAGCGTCGCATGCGGCGTGCTCGGCGTACTGGTCGTCCAGCGCGGTCTGTCATTCATCAGCGACGCGCTCTCGCATTGCGTCGTTCCGGGCGTCGTCGCGGCATTCCTCACCCATGCGAACCGCGAGCTCGGCGGCACGATCTCCGCCCTGATCGCCGCCTGGGCGATGCTGCTGCTCAGACGGCGAGGCGCGCTGGGGAGTGATCCGAGCATTGCCGTCGTGTTCACGACCATGTTCGCCTTCGGGCTCGCGCTCATCAGCGCTACCGGCAGCTACCTCAACGACCTCACGGAAATCCTGTTCGGCGCCATACTTGCGACGAGTCCCGGTGAACTCTTGGCGAGTGGCGCCGTCGCGACCGTAGTCCTCGCCGGGACGGTCGCGCTGTTCTGGCCACTGGTCCTCGTGTCGTTCGACCCCGTTGCGGCCCGTGCCCAGGGACTTCCGGTCGACCGGATCGAGCTCGCGTTCTACGGCCTGCTGGCGCTTGCGGTAGTCTCCGGCCTCGTCGCCGTGGGGAGCATGCTCGTCACGGGCCTTCTGATCGTCCCCGCGACCACCGCTCGGATCCTCGCTCGCCGCGTTGCCACCCAGATGGTCGTGAGCGGCCTGATCGGTTGCGTAGCGAGCTGGATCGGTCTGTACACCTCGTACTATCTTCGTATCGCCTCGGGCGGCGCGATCGTCCTCGCCGCCGCGCTCATCTTCGCCGTGGCACTACTCGCCGCCCCACGTCAGGGAATCGTGGCTCGGTTGCTTCACCGACCGAGGCGTACTGAGACAGTCACCGCGTGACAACGTTGCTCAGCACGGTGACCGATCCTCTGCAATACGGATTCATGCGCCTGGGGCTGATCGAGGTGATGCTGCTTGGGATCGCCAGCGGATTGGTCGGCGTCTTCGTCGTGCAGCGACAGCTCACGTTTTTCGCGCACGCGCTTCCCCACACGATCTTCCCCGCGGTGGTTCTCGCGGCGGTGCTGCGTGTCGATCTCGCGGCAGGAGCGCTCGTCGGGGCGGCCCTGACGCTGGTACTCGTTTTCGGGCTTCAGCGCCATGCGGCTGTGGGACACTCCGGCGCGGTCGGCATCGTGCTGATCACCTTCCTGGCCTTGGGTGTCGTGTTCGTCGGGCTTTTCCGCGTTCGCACGGCAGACGTCGGCGCCGCGCTCGTTGGCAACGTCCTCGGGACTTCCGCCGGTGATGTGCTCCTAACCGCGGCGCTCGTCGCGGGCATCGCCGTCACACTGTGGCTCGTGTTCTGGCCCCTGGTCTTCACCTCCTTCGACACACGCGGCGCGGCAGGGCTCGGTCTGCCCGTGATCCTAATCGAGGTCCTCCTGTTGGTCATGGTGGCCGGCACGGCCGTCGTCGGCGTTCGGGTGACTGGGATAATCCTGACCACGGCCGAGCTGGTCGTGCCGGCGGCCGCGGCGCTCCGTTGGACACGGCGCCTGCGGCCGGCTATGGCTCTCGCCGCTGGGATCAGCGCCGCTTCAGGGCTCGCTGGCCTCATGGTCGCGTACTACGTGCCGGTTGCGCCCGCAGCCGTCATCGTGCTGATCCTCGCGGGGTTCTTCGTCGCTTCCATCGCATTCGGAACCGACGGCCCCCTGCGACGGTCATAGACGGGTAACCTCAGACAACGTCCGGGCGACTATCTCTCGGGAGACGGGGAACGAGTAGCGGCCGATGAACGCGGCGAGCGATTCTGAGCTGGTCCTGCGAGGGCGCGAAGGCGACAAGGGGGCCGTTGCCATCCTGCTGGAGCGGCACCGACGGATGGCGCTGGCCCTCTCCCGCAGAATGCTCGGCGATCCGGGACTCGCCGTCTGCCCCCTATAATGGCGCCAGGAGGTTGAGATGGCGGTTGCACTGAACCGACGGCAGTTCACGGTCGCGGAGTACTACCGCATGGGGGAGGCCGGCATCCTGGGCGAGGACGACCGCGTCGAGCTCATCGAGGGAGAGATCGTCGAGATGCCGCCCATCGGAAGTCGCCATGCCTCGTGCGTCAAACGAACCCATCAGCTCTTTGCGCGGGCTATCGGAGATGCAGCAATCGTTAGTGTGCAGGACCCGCTGCGGCTGGGCGACCTCTCCGAGCCGGTGCCGGACGTCATGCTCCTGCGTCCGCGCGCCGACTTCTACGCGGCCGGCCATCCCGCGGCGTACGATGTGCTCCTCCTCATCGAGGTGTCCGACACGACGCTCACCTACGATCAGTCGGTGAAGGCCCCACTCTACGCCCGCCACGGTGTCTCCGAGGTGTGGATCGTCGATCTCGACCGAGCGATTGTGACCGTCCATCGCGATCCTGCGCCGAACGGGTATCGCGTGACCGAGACGCGCCGGCGCGGGGATCGCCTCGCCCCATCCGCCTTCCCCGATTCTCACTGCGCGGTCGACGATCTCCTCGGATGACGTGCACGGACACTCTCGCACGTGAACAGGTGGCTCGTTGAGTAGGGAGCACCCCTCGAGACGTTGGGCGGCGCGGCGGTGGACACGGAATCCGCTGGCAATCGCCGGCCTCGCCACGCTACTACTGTTCACCATTGGCGCCGCGTGGCTCGTCGCGTACGAGCGCGCTGCGGGGCTTCCGTTCTCCACCTCGTTCGAGAACCCACCTCTCACCACGGTGGGCGAGCACGTTACCGACGGTGTCCCCACGCAGCGTCTCCGCGCCGAGGTGCTGAGCATCCTCCCCCACGACGCCAGCGCGTTCACCCAGGGGCTTCTGATGCATGAAGGACTTCTGTACGAGAGCACGGGCCTCCATGGCCAGTCAAGCCTTCGAGCGGTCGACCGCGAGAGCGGAAATGTTCTGCAGATCGTCGATCTCGAGCCGAAGCTCTTCGGCGAAGGGCTAGCACAGGTCGCCGATCGGCTCATTCAGCTCACCTGGCAGGAGGGCGTCGCGCTGGTCTACGACCTCGCGTCGCTCCAGCGCGTCTCCGCGTTCAGCTACGCGGGCGAGGGGTGGGGCCTCTGCTACGACGGCAAGCAACTGGTCATGAGCGACGGCAGCAGCACGCTGTCCTTTCGAGACCCCGACAGCTTTGAGGTGCGTCGGACGGTGACGGTGAAACTGGATGGCCTCCCATTGGACCGCCTGAACGAGCTTGAGTGCGTCGGCGACGACGTGTACGCTAATGTTTGGCTCACAGACACGATCGTCCGAATCGAGGCCCAGAGTGGCCGAGTCGAGGCGGTCATCGACGCCTCAGGGCTCCTATCCCCTGTTGAACGACGCGGAGTTGACGTCCTCAACGGGATCGCCTACGACCCGCAGAGCCAGACATTCCTGGTCACCGGGAAGCTCTGGCCGAGCCTCTTCGAGGTCCATTTCGTCGAGTAGAGACGCAACGCGGCCCGGATCTAGCACTTGATCCGCATCCCCACAGGCCGCCGTTCCGCCGATTGTCCTGAGGCACGCTGGACCAGGCAGCGGGCTGGCGTTTATGCCTCTCGCCCGGCGATGGGCGGGGCCATGTAGCCGCCCGTCGCTGCCTGTTCGTACGCGTAGGCCACACGCAGCACGAGATCGTCCCTCCAGTGTGGGCCGGCGAGCATCAGACCGATCGGCAGCCCGTCCGGTGACAGCCCGCACGGCACGGAGACGGCCGGCATGCCGACGTAGTTGAACGGCGCCGTGAGCGTCGTCGTCATAGTTAAGGGATTGCGATCGCCGTTCGGCAGTGTCGGTGGGGCTTCGAGCGGGGTGGCGGGAGAAGCCGCGGTCGGCATCGCCAGGACATCCACCTGCTCCATTGCCGTGAGGAACTCCCGACGGATCAGATTCCGCAGCCGGGACGCCTTGAGGAAGTCGGACATGCGGAGGAACTCCCCGACGACGAGGCGGTCCCAGATGCTGCGGTCGGCGAAGGCTTCAGGACCTAATCTCGCGAAGGGGAGCAGAAACGCTCGGCTCTCAGCGGTGGAGGCGACATCCACCAGTGGCGTGTGACGAACCGACGGGAGCCGGACCTCTCGGACCTCGGCCCCGAGGGACTCCAGGGTCGAAACCGCCGCCCGAACCAGCACCTCCACTTGCTCCGCCGCCTGCTCGAAGAAGTAGTCGGACGGAACTCCGACGCGAACGCCCGCCACACCGCCGTCAATCCCTTCGGCGAAGTTCCTGGTCGCGGATCGGATCGAACACGGATCCGCCTGGTCGTAGCCGGCCATCGCGTTCAGGAGCAGCGCCGCATCGCGCACGTCCTTGGCGATGGGCCCCAGATGGTCGGTGGTCGCGCTCGTCGGCGGCAGCTCGCCGAACCGGCTCACGAGCCCATACGTGGGTTTCAAGCCAACAACCCCACAGAACGCGGCGGGCAGACGGACCGAACCCTTGTTATCGGTACCCACCGAACCATAGACAAGGGAGGCACTCACCGCAGCCGCGGATCCTCCGCTGGACCCCCCAGGCGACCGGCGTTCGTCCCACGGGTTGTGCACCGCTCCGAACGCGGACTTCGCCGACGTGCCCCCCATGGCCCACTCGTGCATGTTGTTCTTGCCCACGATGACGGCGCCCGCTGCCCGGAGCCGCGAGACGACCGTCGCGTCGTAGTCCGTCACGTGATCCGTCATGAGGGACGAGCCGTTCGTGGTCGGCCAGCCGGCGACGGCGATGTTGTCCTTGATACCGATGGGCACGCCGTGCAGCGGACCGCGGGTGCCGCCACCGGCGATCTCGGCTTCCGCCGTGCGGGCATCGGCGAGAGCCTGGTCCGGCCAGACGGCGATGAACGTGCGCAGACGACCGTCGAGCGCCTCGATGCGGGCGAGCGCGTCCCGGGTCACCTCAACGGGCGACACCTCGCGGCGCGCGATGAGCGGCGCGAGGTCGTGGATCGGCAGCCGGGCAAGCTCAGTCAACGGGCAGGCCTCCATGAAGCGTGCGCGATGCCGTTCAGGGGCTGATCGACGCCCGACGTTTCACGTGGTACACGCGCCACGTCACGGGTGCGGCGCTCCCATGGCCCCGTCCTCTGTCTGCTCCGGCGGCCGGGCGCCCGCCCATCCGTGCTCAGTGATGTCGAACTGGACGCGATCCGGCGCCACCCACTTCTCCTCGAAGAAGCTGGTCGTGGCGCTCGCATCGCGGGTCATGAGGAGCTCGGCGCCGGCCTCGCGCAGCCGGCCTCGGATCTCGTCCGCGTCCTCGACCCAGAAGCCGAAGTGATGCAGCCCCATGACCGGCCCCAGTCCGTCACCGCGGTCGGCGGCGCGCGGGGACTTGAACCGGAGGACGGCCAGGTTCATGTCGCCGTCGCTGAGATAGATGCCCTCTGCCATCAGCGAGTCCGTCCGTCCCACCTCCTCCATCTCAAAGACGCTCTTGAAGAAGTCAGCGGTCTGCTCCGGGTTGGCGGTGTGCAGTGCGATGTGACGCAGTTTCGGCATAGCTGCCTCCTCGTGCTCGACACTCTTGCTCAGTATAGGGCGGCCGGAAGCTCACGTCCAAAGCGCAGAACCCGAGTTCGAGCGACGGTCTCCGTCCGGTGATCTCATGCCAGGGACACGTGGTCCACATCATCTCCAGCGCATACACGAGATCAGCGAGATTCGAGGCGACGAACGGTCGGCTCGGGCTTGCGGGCGCTGAAAACGATGCCACGCGTGCCAAACTCCGCCGCATCCGACTCGTGGGGTGAGCCACTGAACACATCTATCATGCAGCCCGGCCGTACGCGCGTGAAACCGGCCGCCTTAACGACGTCGAGATACTCCTCAACGAGGAGTGCTCCGGCAATTCAGCCGGTCCAGAGGTCAACCTCGGCCTTGGACTTCGCTGGAACCGCCCGCTGCACGACGACATCGGCGATTTGCAGCCGCCCTCCGGGCTTGAGCGCCCGGTACAGCTCGCGATAAGCCGCCAGCTTGTCGGGACAGAGGTTGATCACACCGTTCGAGATGATCACGTCAACGCTCTCATCAGGGAGCGGTAGCTCCTCCGCCAGCCCATCGAAGAACTCCGCGTTCCGTACGCCGGCCAAGGCGGCTGCGAACGCCGCCTTGGCCCGCATCTCCAGGGTCATGTCGACCCCGATCACTCGCCCGGTGGGTCCCACCATGCGAGCCGCGAGGATGCTATCGAAACCTGCCCCGGAGCCGACGTCAAGTACGACCTCGCCCGGATTCAACTCGCCAAGCGAGAAGGGATTGTTCACGCCGGCGAACGACTCCACGACTTGATCCGGAAGGGCGTCCACCACCTCGGCCGGGTAGTCGAGCATGGCGGCCAGGGGCCGTCCGGTATGGAAGTGGAATCCCTTCCCGGGGCTTGTGGCGACCTCGGAGTATTTGAGCTGGACCTGCGTACGCAACTCGCGCACGTCAACGGGTCCGGGCATGAATGCGTGTGCCATAGTCCTACCTTCCTGGGCTGCATCCTGCAGCTTCTCTCGTTCGGCCTGTCATTTGCGGTCTGGCTAGAAGCTGAGCGTCGATGCGCCCTGCGCCATGTATTCGACCACGTTTGCGGCGGTCACGATCTTGGCGCCCGGGATCAGGTCCGCATCGGTGATGCCACGCGGTTTCGTGCAGGCGCCGCACGCCCACACCTGTCCGCCATTGCTCACGAACGAATCGATGATCTCCTTCGCCGGCTGAAATCCATCCTTCTGGACGCTCTCTGCATAGCCCTCCGTCGCGAGCCACACACCGTCGATGGTCAGGAGGACTACAACCTCCTGGTCGGCGGTCGCCGCGACGTTGCCCACGATGAATGAAAGCGTCGCGCGCTCGGCATCATCCTTGCCGTGGGTACAGTTGACCAAAACCTTCGCCATTCCGGGTTCCTCCTTATGTGATCAAGCGATCGACGTCTCGCTATTTCTTGCGTAGGTAGAAGCGCGTGCGGTCCGCGTCGAGCTCCACCGTCGCCAGCAGCTCATTGCCGGTCAGGCGGCTCCATGCCGGCACGCCCTCGCGGGCAGCGGGATCATCTGCCAGGACCTCGAGCACCTGGCCGCTCTGCAGCTCGCGGATGCGCTCCTTCATCAAGGGAGTCAGATTCGCGCAGGTGAGCGGGAGCCCGGATCCATCGAGCATCGCGTCACTCTGCGGGATATTGCTGCGCTCGGTTCCCAAGGGACGTACCTCCGCCGTGGCTGGGATCGTGGTTTCTTGTTCGGGCGTCTCCCCGGCCGGAAAAACAACGCGGATCAGGCTGCCATAGGCTTGCCTCCAAAGCTGGCGTACTGCCTACACGTTCCATCGTAGGCCCCGCCTCTTCCCGGGGGCTTCCTTCTGGCTTACCTGTCGCTTCTTTTCGTCGGACTGCGCCGGGCGGGTTCAGATCCGGGTGGATTGCGCCAGCGCGGTGCGAGCGCGGGCCTCCCCTCGGCGAGCGCCGAGCTGTGTGAATCGGGCGAGGGCTTGCTCGAGGTGGGAACGGGCGTGCTCACTCGGACCCACCTGGAGCTCG
>WHTR01000080.1 GCA_009377635.1 Chloroflexota bacterium | reverse complement strand
TCGGCCAGCTTCTCCTTGAACGTGGTCGCCACCGAAACGCTGTCGAACACCGCGTCGACAGCGACGCCGGTCAGCCGCTTCTGCTCCTCAAGGGGAATCCCAAGCTTCTCAAAGGTCTGGACCAGCTCGGGGTCAACCTCATCGAGACTCGCCAGGCCCTCCTTCTTCCGGGGCGCCGCGTAGTAGACGATCCCCTCGTAGTCGATCGAGGGGTAGTGGACGTTCGCCCACTTCGGCTCCGCCTGGGCCTTCTCGAGCTTCGACCAGTAGCGGTACGCCTTCAGCCGCCAATCGAGCATGAATTCAGGCTCATCCTTCTTCGCCGAGATGAGGCGGATAACATTCTCGTCCAGTCCAGGTGGTACGGTATCCTCTTCGATCTCCGTGAAGAATCCGTACTTGTACTCCCGGTTGGCGAGCGCTTCGATGTTGGCTGTCGGCGTGCTCATCGCTTTATCCGTCCTTCTCGATCTGGTCGTGTCTCACGTGGGCCCCGCCCGCTAGCCCGCGATGGAGCAGGGATCCTTGGCACCGAGCCGCTGGATCTGCTCCGGCGGGATGAAGGTGACCGCGGGCTCGGCGCATGATGTCGTACACAACTCCGCAAGGGTGATGGAGTCTAGAACCCGATCGACACTGTCTTTAACCCGCTTCCAGACGCTGCGGGAAAGGCAGACCGGATCGCGCTCGCAGGAGCCGGGCACGTACTCGACAGTCAAGCACACCACCGGCGCCACGGCGCCGTCCAACGCCCGGACGACCGCTCCGACGGTGACATCGGCCGGAGGTACTGCCAGCTCGTACCCCCCGTGTAGTCCGCGCCGCCCCTCGATGAGGCCGGCGCGGCGCAGTGGCATCGCAAGCTGCTCCAGGTATCCGGCCGGGAGCCGCTCAGCCTCCGCGATCTCCGCGAGGGAGACTGGCCCATTGCCGTACGCCTTTGCCAGCTCTGTCATGGCCCGAAGGCCGTAGTGTACGCGCTGCGAAACCTGCAACATCCGGTCGCTCCAGATTTCCCTAGTCGGATACTAGGATTATAAGCTCCGTGTCGCCACCGCTTCAAGAGGGTGACGTAGCGTGGCTAAGAGGTCCCTACGGGGCAGCGTTCGAAGGGCGGCGTTCGCTCAGCGTTACCGGACGCCGTCCGGCCAGTATGGAGGATTCGGATCGTTGATCTCGAGTCGGTTCCCACTCGGATCGAAGAAGTACAGCGAGCGACCGTTGAAGGTCCCGGACCGACGCCACTCGACCTCGCTGTCGACCTGGATGCCGTGTTGCTTGAAGCTCTCGAGGGCGCGGTCGAAGTCCGCACTGGAGACCTGGAATGCCTGGTGGCACAAGGATCCATTGTGCGCAAGTGGT
The DNA here is from genome assembly GCA_009377635.1 of Chloroflexota bacterium. Taxonomy (GTDB): domain Bacteria; phylum Chloroflexota; class UBA6077; order UBA6077; family SHYK01; genus WHTR01. The sequence goes on along the minus strand of WHTR01000080.1, from coordinate 11,691 downwards.
TCGTCAACGGGCCGCGCCTCTTGACGGCCGACGAGGATGATGTTGACGTTGTCGACGACCACGCACCTACCGTTCGCTCCCACGTTGCCGCGGAACTGCATCCCCAGCACCTCCGTGTAGAAGCGAAGCGACTCCTCGAGATCGTTCACCGGAATCGAGAAGTGGATGAGTCCCTTCGTCTGAACTACGGGCATCGACTCCTCCCCACGTCACGCGCTGGTGAAAGGTACTCCCTCTCCGGTGAGACCGTCAAGCAGTGCTCCCGAGGGGCGCCGCGCGCTACAATCTCGTCCTCGATGGCACGCGAGAGATCCAGACGGGAGGACCCGGCGCTCGTGGTCGATCGGATCCGGCTCAACGGCATGACATTCTATGGCTACCATGGCGTCCTGCCGGAGGAACGGTCCCTCGGGCAGCGTTTCGTGGTGGATGTGGAGCTCTTCACGGACCTGAGGCCCGCGGGCACGAGCGACGACATCAAGCGAACGGTCAACTACACCGATATTTACCGGACCGTGCGAGACGTCGTGACCGGCCCCCCCTTCCACCTCATCGAGGCAGTGGCGGAACAGATCGCGGGTCACATCCTTGAGCAGCACCCGACGGTCGAACGGGTCGTGGCACGCGTCAAAAAGCCGGAGGTCCCCATCCCCGGCTCGGTCCTCAGTAGCTCGGAGGTCTGGATCGATCGCGACCGGGCCGAAGAACGCGGCGCCGACGGCCCGTGAGCGACAACATCGGGCAATCCACATCGCTGGTTATGCGACAGGCCTGCCGCCCCCGGACGCGGGCTGGGCACGCCGCAACGGCCGAGGCCAGTTGGTCTTCTTCACCCTAACCGAAGAGGTCGAGGGGTATCGTGGCGCCTACCAGGGAAAGTAGACGCGCATCCGGTCGCTAACCGGCCACCTCGACGGGCCTCTCGAGAACGACTGGAGACGGTGCTGATTCGAGTTCCCGGGCTCGAAGATCCTTGCGACGAGCGAAGATCCCGGCATTGATCGCCGCGCAGGCTCCGGCCCCCGCCACCAGCGCTGCCGTCACCCCGAGCACACCGGCGGCAGCTCCCATGAGGCTCTGCCCGAGCGCCGGCATCCCCGAGACCAGCATGTGCTGAAAACTGGACACCCGGCCGCGCATGTCGTCCGGGCACAGCAGCTGGATCACCGCATTGCGCGTCGTTGCCTGGAGCGAATCCGTTAGTCCCAGCCCCACAGAGACGACGAGGGCAAGCGCGAACCACGGCGCAAGCGCGAGGCCGACGAGGCACGCGGAGTACATCAGAATCGCCCCAACGATGAGGCGACCCTTGTATGAAAAATCTCCCAGATACATGACGATCGTCGTTCCAACCAGACTGCCCACGGCCGGCGCCGACAAGAGGAGTCCGTACCCAGACACATCCATCCCGAAGCCGTCGGCGACGATCGGCAACAGCACCTGGTAGTAGCCGAACAGCATCGCGGCCGCGTCCGTGGCGAGCAGAACGAGGATGATGCTCCGTTGCCGGATGAATCCGAGCCCCTCGGCCAGGTCCCTCAATGGCGTACGCTGCGGTCGCGCCGGCAGCCCTCCAAGGGAGACAAATCCCAGCGCCACCGCCGTGATGACGTGCGCCAGCCCATTGATCGCGTAGGTGACGGGAAAGCCGAACAGCGCGATGAGGAAGCCGGCCAGGGCCGGCGCAACGATGCGGTCCATCTGGTGCACGCTGGAGTTGAGGGCCATCGCGTTCATCAGGTGCTGGCGAGGGACCAGCCCCGCGATTACAGCCCTCCGCGCCGGCGCGCTGACCGACATCAGGGCGGCATTCAGGAACGTAGCCGCGTAGATGTGCCAGACCTCTATCAGGCCGGCGGCGCTCAGCACGCCGAGGAGCGCGGCGATGACCCCGTTCGCCGTCTGCGTGAGAATGATGATCTTCCGGCGGTCCACACGATCCGCGATCACGCCGCCCGCCAGGGAGAAGAGTATGATGGGGATGCCGCGCGCCAGACCAGTGAAGCCGAGATGGAGAGCAGAGCCGGTGATCGCATACACCTGCCACAGGTTGGCGACCAACTGGAGCTGGGAGCCTGCTCCCGAAGTCACTGAGGAGAGGAACAGCAACCGAAAGCTTCGGTGCTGCAGGGCCACAAAGGCGCGCATCAGTCCGCGGCGCTCGTCTCTGTCATGTGCAGTCTCCTGGCTCGTGGGCAACCCTCCCATGGTATCCGATGCCAGGTCGTTGCGAAAGAGCCGCGACCCTTTTCGGCCGGCGCCGAGCCGCTGCGCCCGATCGTTCCAACCGAAACCCTGCCCCTCGCGTTGTCGATTGCAAGCGACGTGGTCTCGCGGTATCATCTGCCACTGAATGGTCATGTGCTCTGCACTGTTGAATGACGCCAACTCGTTCGTCTGAGTCGGGCGAGTGCAGAGGCGTTTCGCACAGTCCCCAGGGAGCGGGAGTCTCATGCGGCGGGTCGCTATCGCGCAAGCTCATCGCTGGTTCACCGCCTTCGATTTTCTGAACGCGCCATTGAACTGGCGCGTTATCGCGCCGGTGGCCGTCGTGGTCGCGGCCATCGCATTCCTCCTTTCCATGACGATCGCCATACAGGTCGCTTACGCGGGGCGCATTCTCTCGGGCGTTAGGGTGATGGGGATCGACGTCGGCGGGCATTCTCCATTTGACGCCCAGGCGTTGCTCGGACCGACGGTCGCCGAGCTGACGAGCAGGCCAGTGGTTCTGCGTGCGGAGGACCGCGAGTGGCAGCTCTTCGCCAGCGACCTCGGGGTACGTCTGGACGTCGACGCCCTGGTTGACGGCGCCTACGCGGTCGGGCGGGAGGGGAATCCATTGGAGCGCGCCGCTGCCCAGTGGTCGGCGTTCCTGTTCGGTGAGCGCATGCCGCCACCTGTTCTGCAGTTCAATGTACAACAGCGAGACGCCGCTCTCCAGCAGATCGCGGCGGAGTTCGACCGTCCCGCACAGGATGCTCGGATCGAAATCGTCGCATCAGGTCAGGGAGCGTCGGTCGTGTTGACCCCAGAGGTCATCGGGTCTCGCCTGGTTGTCAGCGAGAGCTCTCTCCGCATCCAGGAGGCGACGAGGGACTCAGTTCCACCGTCCGTGGACCTCGTCGTCCAGAGCCTGGCCCCGTCGGCAACCTCGGCAGATTTCACCGACGCTCAGGAGCAGACAGAGCGCATGCTCGCGGGGCCGCTCACCCTCGAATTCGAGGGGCAGCGATGGACGTGGACGCCTGGGGACGTCGCGGACCTGGTGTCCTTCGACCGATCGCCCGGACAATCGGCTCGGGTCGTGGTCGACACGAGTCCACTTGCGCCGACCTTTGACCGCATCACCCGGGAGATCAACCAGACGGCCATCACCGCGCGCTTCGAGTGGACGGGGGGCGATCTGCGCGTCATCCGCGAAAGCCAGGTGGGTCGGAAACTCGACGCCGAGTCCCTTCCCGGCCTCGTGCGGGAGCATCTGCTGGGCGCCGACCTCGCCATCGAGCTGCCGGTGGCCGTGACGCAGCCGGCCGTGTCGAGCGCCGATGGGCCGAAACTGGGCATCAGGGAGCGCATCCAGGAGGGGCGGACGACCTTCGCCGGTTCCGTGCCGGAGAAGCTGCACAACATTCGCTTAGCCGCCTCGCGACTGAACGGCGTCGTTGTCCCTCCGGGCGGATTGTTCTCCTTCAACAAGGAAGTCGGCCCCACAACCCTCGACGCCGGCTTCCAGACAGGTTGGGGGATAGTCGCCAGCGCCGACGGTGCGCGGACGATCCCGTCCGTCGCCGGTGGGATCTGCCAGGTCGCCACGACCCTGTTCCAGCCAGTCATTCACGCCGGCTACCAGATCGAGGAGCGCAACTGGCACCTCTATTGGATCAACGCCTATGGCCAGCCACCCCTCGGCATGAAGGGCCTTGACGCCACCGTCGATGAGGCAGCGGGAGTCGACTTCAAGTTCATCAACACGACGTCGGACTATCTGCTTATTCAGTCGAACGTTACAGGCTCAACCCTCAGCTTCGGCCTCTACGGAACGAAGCCGTCGTGGGACGTGAAGATCGACGGGCCCAACATCACCAACGTCATTCCCGCGAACCGAGAGCGCGTGACCCAAGATTCGCCCTCGGTGCCTGCGGGCAAGCAGCTCCAGGTGGAGACGGCCCAGGATGGGTTCGACGTGGAGGTCGTCCGCACCGTGACCGGGGAGGGCGAGGCACGAACCTTGCGGCTACGCAGCCATTACATTCCTTCGCGCAACGTCGTTCTGGTGGGTAGTGGTCGTGCCTAGGCGCTTGTTCCTCGATGCCCCGACCGGATATGGTTCGATCTGCGTCCCTGCCTCGGCGTCAAGTCGAGGAGTCGTTCGCTGGATATCGTCGAGTCGTCTTGCAGCGCCGGGGCCTGACGACGGAGTAGCCATCACGTGAGCGTTCGCGATCGGACAGGCACACCCAACACGGGCGCCCGGCGGGCCACCCGCCAGCATGCCCGCGAGATGCAGCGGCAACGCGAGATCCGCCGCCGCCAGATCCGCTGGGCCATATGGATCGGCGTCGCGGTGCTCGCCCTCGCGGCGGTCGCCTTCCTGATTGTGCAGGCAGCACAGGGCCAGCCGGGCAGAGTGGTCGCGCTCCAGGGCGCGCAGCACATTGCGAAGAGCGAGCCGCACGAGGCCTACAACACCAAACCACCCACGTCCGGGTCGCACTGGAACATTCCGGGCGAGGCCCCCGTCGCGTGGGGAGTCTATAAAGAGCCGATCCCCGACGAGGTGCAGGTGCACAACCTCGAGCACGGCGGCATCATGATCCAGTACAACTGCCGCGATTGCCCAGACCTGGTCGCTCAGCTCGAGGACCTCTACCGGCGGTACACGTCGCAGAACCGCCTGTGGCAGTACCCCGACAGCACGAAGGTCGTCGTGGCCCCGTACGACGATATGAGTAGCCGCATCGTCGTGACCGCTTGGGGCCGCATCGATGAGCTCGATGCCTACGACGAGGACCGGATCGTCGGCTTCATCAGCGCCTACCGCGACAAGGGCGCTCCGGAAGCCGGCAGGGTGCCATAGTCGGAGACCGACTCACTCGGCCGTCTTCCCCGTTCAGCCACGAGCAGGTCTCTAGCGGCACGGCCGAAAACGCTGTTGTCATCCTGAGCGAAGCGAAGGATCTCCCCTTAAGCGTAAGTTAGCGGTCACGAGAGATCCTTCGTCGCTGCGCTCCTCAGGATGACGGGGCTTTGCGGCCGCGCTTCTAGTACACCTTGGCGGAAGTAAGTCGTCGGTTGTCGGTAGGGCGGGGGCTTGCCCCCCGCCGCGCGGCCCCCTGTGCAGTCGCCGGGCGGGAGGGGACGAGCCCCTCCACTACCGGACGCCCAGTCATGCGCAACTGGCGGGAGACTTGCGCCGCCGTGTACTAGACACCCCAGCCGCCGCTCAGATGAATGTTCGCGCCATTGACATAGCCCGCCTCGTCCGACAGCAGAAAGCGCACCACATGCACCGCGTCCGCCACTGCACCCACGTAGCCGGCGGGAATCCGCTTCGCCATGCTCTCCAGCTCGCTCGCGGGCGCGCTCCCGGACGCGATGAACCCCGGCGAGATGGCATTGACGGTGATTCCATGTGGAGCTAGCGTCCGTGCAAGGGTGCGGGTCAACGCCAGGACCCCTACCTTGGCGATGTAGTGAGCGGTGAGCTGCGGCTGTGCCACGAGCTGGTCGGCGTTGGCCATGCTAAAGCTGATGATGCGCCCCCAGCGCCGCTCCATCATCCCTGGCGCTATCAGTTGGCTGAGATAGAAGACCGGATCCAGGTTACTGGCGAACATCTCGCGCCAACCCTCGGGCGTTTCGTTAAGGACATCGACCCGATGATATGGGCCAGCGCAGTTGATGAGAACGTCGATGCGCCCCCATGCCCTCTCCACCTCTCGCACGAGGCGCGTGGCAGTGCCGGCCTCCGACACGTCTGCCTGGATGGCGAGGCCCTTCCCTCCGCCCGCCTCGATGCCCAGTCGGGTCTCGTCGGCATCCGACGCGCTCACCCGGTAGCATACGGCGACCGACCAGCCGGCCTGGCCGAGGTCGAGGGCGATGGCGCGGCCGATGCCGCGCGCACCGCCGGTGATGAGTGCTACCCGATCAGCCATGGCACTCCTCCCAACGATTCGGCACGGTCGGGGTTGCTCGATAGTGGGGAGCGGCCTCCCGTATCATTATGAGGCGTCGCTGTCGTCGGTGCGCAGGCGGGCGGGCTCCCAAGAGAACGCGGCGCGCAGGACTTCTTGCGCATGCGCTCGTCGAGCACGATTGCGACAGGGCCGCCCGAGGAGGTCGGATCTGTCGCGACATAACGGCAATGCGCGGGCATGTCCAAGGGTGGTATGCTGCACGTAGAGCGATCCGGTGGCATACTCACCCCCAGTAGATCGATGGAGGCCGTGATGGAGCTGTTTGACCTCGGATCCCTCTCCGAGCACGACCAGTTGGTGACGGAACTGACCCGGAGAGCGGGAGCCATCGGGCAGTTCTACCGAGCCATGGTCGACGGAGGCTTGCCCGAGGATCTCGCACGAAAGATCGTGCTGGAGTGGGCTCGCGCAAGTTTGCGGGCGAGCGAGCTTCCTCCGTGCGGATGTGACTGCGAAGTCTGTCGCGGCGAGGTGTGAGCCGAGACCGAGCCACGGCCGGTTGCGCGCCGGTCGGCTCCGGCGGTCAACCGGCCCGCCTGAATCCCGCCCGATGCCGTCGGTGAGCGCTCCAGCACCTGTCACGACCGCCCCCCCATTTCCTCAGACTGTGGGCTCTGCTCCAGTCGGCACATCTTCACTCCGAACCGGACCGCCACGAAGCATACCGCGGTGGTCTGGAGCCTTGTGCACCAGCGCACCCGCGACGTGCTCGACGACGTGCATCCGCACGCATCTCGCGCGTTCTCGCGACGAGGACCGGCGATACGCTGGCCTGCGGTCCGCGCGCATTGGGTTCGTCGCCCATGGTCTCATCGGACGGTCGTCATGACGGGGAGCGGGAAGCACCGAGCGCATCGAGGAGGTGGCTGCCCAGCACACGGTAGGCTCGGCCGATGCGCGCAGCGGGGAGCTTGCCGGTCTTGATCCACTTGCGCGCAGTGGCATCTCCGATTCGCAGGATCTGGCAGACTTCGGGGAGGGTATAGACGGCGTTGGGCCGGATCTCCACAGTCACGGACCTCCGTTGTCATTAAAGTTCACAGAATGCGGATTATAGCAGAACCGATGACCGATACATGCGCCATGGCTGCGCGATCTGCCGAATCGGCCGGTCATCCGATTGAGACCACTGGATAGGGTCTCGCGTCTCGTCACTCGAAAGGCGGACGGTCCGCGCACAGAGCCCTCGATGGAACCGGTCTTCAGGCCCCCTAGAGGCGCGGCTGCAAAGTGTCATTCTGAGCAGGCCGAAGAAGCCGTGCCTGCAAGCGACGGATCCTTCGCGGAGTTTACCCTCGAGCGAACCGAAGGGCTCAGGATGACAAGGCCGTTTTCGGCCGTACCTCTAGCTCAGCCTGGCCACGTAAGGGTGGTTACGGTCTCGACGTGCGCCGTGTGGGGGAACAGGTCGAGCGGCTCCACCTGCTCGACTCGGAAGCCTCCCTCCCGCAATTGGCGAAGGTCGCGGGCGAGCGTGGCCGGATCGCAGGACACGTACACAACCCGTCGAGGGCGCAGGTCGATTAGCGAACGGATCACACGGGGCGAACAGCCCGAACGCGCCGGATCAAGCACCACGGCGTCGACTCGCTGCTCCAACGCGTCGAGCATCTCCTCGGTTTTCGCCGTGACGAAGCGCACATTCTGCAGCTCTGCCGTGTTGTGCCGCGCGTCCTTCACGGCCGCGACCGACTCCTCCACTGCGATGACCTCCCGGACGCGGGGAGCGATCAGAGCGGCGAAGGTGCCTACGCCGCAGAACGCGTCGAGCACGAGCTGCTCGCGCTCGGGCTCCAGGCGGGCGAGGACGGTCAACGCCAGAAGGTCGGCCATCGAGGCGTGGGCCTCCCGCGCCCCGGTCCACTCGGCCGCAAGATGGGAGGGGATAGTGCGCCGCTCACGCTTCGTGTTCACCTGGAAGAAGGCCGGTCCGGAGATGCGATAGCGACGGTCCAGGATCTCCTCGGTGAGCGCCGCCTGGCCAGTCTCGACCTCCGGCACCATCGGCAGCGCGGGATTGACGAGCAGGTCGCCCGTGTTGCAGCCGTAGCGAACGGTGATCTGGTGCGCCCGCAGCCCAGCGCAGCGGCGCTGGATTGCGTGGAGGACCGTATTGACCGCCGGGTGCGCGATCAAGCACTGCTCGATTGGCAGGAGGCGGTGGCTCTCCCGGTACGTAAAGCCGACGTCGCCGTACTTCCGGCCAACACTGAATCGCACGTGATTCCGGTACTGCCACGGGTCAACCATCCCGATTGTCGGGCGCACCAGATCCTCGGCATCGGCGAACCCACCTATCCGCCGAATCTGGTCGACCACGACCCGTTGCCGCATCGCGAGCTGGGCGGTATAGGAGGCGTGCTGCCACTGGCACCCTCCACATGTCCCGAAATAGGCGCAGGGAGCAATCGTTCGTTCCGGCGCCGCCCGCAGCACCTCAACGACCCGGGCCGACGCGTAGTCGCGCTTGCGCCGATAGACCGCCGCCCGCACTCGCTCGCCGGGCAGGCCGAACGAGACGAACGCGACCTCTCCGTCGAGCCGACCGATGGCATCACCACCGAATGCGACGTCGGTCAGGTCCAGCTCGACAATCGCATCCATATCGACCGCGGTCGGGGCATTCGTCACGGGTGTATCCCTCCGTGCAACCGACTCGTCACATTCGCCTCACAAACACGGATGGCGCCTCGCGCCAGCGATCTACAGGGGTAACGGGAGGTAACGTACGTTTGCCCTTCTGTGACGAACTCGCTATACTCGCTCCCCAATGCCCCTTCGAGAGGTGCCGATGCAGTCGCAGGCGATTCCGCTGTCACGCTACCGGCGGAAGCTCTTTCTCGCCCGAATTGGCTCGCGCCTCCCCGCGGTCGCCATTGTCGTCGCGCTGTACCCACTCGCCACGCTGATCCAGGGCCTTCCGGCCGCCGGCTCCGATGCACCACAGCCCTCGACGCTGCCCGGCCCGATCACCGACTCGGGACAGGCCCCGCTGGCACCAGCACGCGCGGTGGCAATGAACCCGACTATCGTGTCGGTAGAGGCAGGGCCAACGCCGTCCGCAACGGCGCCACCATCCCCCGACGCCATGCCGGCCGGCGCGGCACTGGAGCCGACGCCCCCGATCCTCGCCCTTGCAGCCGACGTGGACAGCTCCGTGTCCGAACCTGCCCCGCCGGTCTCGCCGCAACCGAAGGCCATTGGAGAGGGGAGCGCGTCCACTGAGGCGCTCGGTCCGGCGTCGATCACCAACATGGAGATCGCGGTTTCCTTCCTTGACGGCGTCGTCATCACGCCAGGCGCCTCGCTCTCGTTTGATGATACCGCCCGCACCTGGAACTTCGAGGAAGACCCCTCATACGTGATGGGCGTGGCCACCTCCCTCTACGGACTGGTCCCCATGCGCGGCGGGGGTGTCTGCTGGGTATCGACCGCCCTCTGGCGGGCGACGCTCGCGGCCGGTCTGCGGACCGAGTTTCGGGAGAACCACTACGGGCTCATCAGCTCCCTCGGCCCGGGGCTCGACGCAACCAACACGCTCGTGATCCGCAACGACTCGGACGTGCCCATCACGCTGCGGGCGTCCCTCAGCAACGGGGCAGTCAACGTCGTACTGCTGGCCAAGGAACCGCTGAATCGTACGGCGACAGTTCGCGGGCCCGAGTGGACCGGTGGCGGAAGCTACGTGGCCTACCAGGACACCGTCTGGGATGACGGGCGGACCATGACCTCCGAGTTCCCCAGCTACTACCGGTGGTAGTCCGCGGTCGACGCGGGTCGGCAACGGGGCGCGGCTCCAGACCTACATGCTGGGGGTGCTGCTCGGGGGGGCGCCCTGGTCGAGAATGCCGAGGCGGCGCGATAGGTCCGTGAGCTCCGCATTGACCGGCGCCCGCATGTCGTCCTGGAACACCGGGGGGCGCATGGGCTCGCCCAGCGAGTCGAGGCCGAGCTCGTGCCAACGGCCCTTCACGCGCTCGTAGACCGCGCGCGTGATCGCCGTCCGCTGGCTGAAGATCGGCAGATACTTGTGCTGCCGGCAGGCATTGACGAGCGCCTTGGAGCCCCAGGGGCGCTCTTCCGGTGGGTTCTTCGTCGGATCGAGCCATGTCGACCAGGTCTGGCGAAGGATATCGATGTCTGACGCCGGGTCGCAGCGCGTGGTCATCGCCCAGAAGACCTGGTCCCAGTCGCTGGGGTCGACATCTTCGTCAACGGTGATGATCCACTTCGTGTAGTAGGCGCCGCCGGGCACCTGCGCGGCGAGCGCGGCGACCTGCGCCGCGTGGCCCGCGTAGCGCTGCTCCAGCGAGACGATCACGGCGCCAAACCCACCCGCCGCGGCGGGGTGGATGTACACACCCTTGATGCCCGGCACGCCGAGCTTCTCGAGATCGTCCCAGATTCGGGCCGAACGAGCGATCGCAAAGAAACCGTTCTGCTCGCATGCCGGCCATTCCGCCATCAGGGCGTTCGTGAAGATCGGGTCGCGCCGCATGTGCAGCGCCGTGATCTTCACGAGCGGACAGCTCCCCTCTGGTCGTCCGTAGTAGCCCGTGAACTCGCCGAACGGACCTTCACGGCGGGTGGCCATGTGCTCGATGCGCCCCTCCGCGACAATCTCGGCCCGCGCGGGTATCGGAAGGTCCGTCACGAGACCCTTGATGACCTCCACTGGGCGCCCTCGAATGCCGCCGGCGAACTCGTACTCGGAGACGTTCTTCGGGAATCCCATGGCGCCGACGATCATAAGGAGGGGATCGACGCCCCAGCACGCAGCGACGTCGATGCCCTCACCTCGCTCCCACGCGCGCGTGATGTCCAGGCGCGCGTGCTTGCCCGGCGATAGGTAGAGGCCGACCTCGTCCTTCCCCTGGATCATCATTCGGTACGTGCCGACGTTCACGATCCCGGTGTCCGGATCGCGCGTCATGACGGCATCCGCCGTACCGACGTACCGGCCGACATCCTGGCCCGGCTGACCTCCTCCGTCGAGAGGCCAGTGCTTGGGCGCTGGAAGTTTTGTCAGGTCGATCTCGTCTCCCCGCAGGATGACGTCGTTCACCGGGGCCGTTCGGGATTCGACCTCAACGGGTGGGATGCGCCGGCTCAGTCGCTCCCGTGCCTCCTCGATCAGCTCCATGGCCGGCCGGCCCGCCTGCATTTCCATTGTGACGGCGATGCGGTTGTTGCTGGAGCCGAGCAGGTTGAACAGCGTCCGCCACGTTCCCGGGTGGCCCTTGATGTTGTCGAACAGGAGCGCGGGACTCCCCATCCGCTTGCCGACCAGATAGGTGATGGCACTCATCTCCTCGATCGGGTCGACCTCCTGGCTGATGCGGCGGAGCTCGCCCATCGCGTCGACACGCTCGAGCCAGTCACGCAGATCGGCAATATCTGACGCGCGCGCGGACGGGCGCTGCTCCGTCATCATGGGATCCCTCCTGGGTGGCAAACGTTGCGACATTCTACCCGCGCGTATTCGCGTGCT
>WHTR01000007.1:5695-52827 GCA_009377635.1 Chloroflexota bacterium | reverse complement strand
TTCGAACCTGCGAATCCCTTCCGGGAGCCGGTTTTACAGACCGGTGCCATTAACCACTCGGCCACCCCACCGGATGGGAGCCGACGAAGGGACTCGAACCCCCAACCCGCGGTTTACAAAACCGCTGCTCTGCCAGTTGAGCTACGTCGGCTCGCACCCCTCCGCAGAAGGGCGCATGCCCTGGCGGCGAGCCGCGCTCGGACTGGCCTCGTCGCAAAGAAGAGACCCCCCATCGGGGGCCTCTGCGCGCTCGTGACGTGGGTCGGTCCGTGATTCGACTATAGCAGAGGAGTACCGCTCCGTCAACGCGCGGGCGCTCGCGCTGATCGCTTCGGTAGAATTGTGGAACCAGCGCCAAACTCCATTGTGCCGGTCGCAGTCAGAACTGGATCGGCTTCATCACAGAGCGTGAGGGTGGATGGAAACGGCCGTTTGGGTGGTGACACCCACCTACAATGAGGCGGCGAACCTGCCGTCGATGGTGCATTCTGTCCTTGGGCTTGAGGTCCCCCCTCTCTCCCTGCCGGGCCGCGATGGACACATCGTCGAGACGAGCTCGGATGGATCGAAGGTCGTGCCGGCAAGATCGCAGCTCGGCGTGTCGGCGGCGTCTGGTGAACTGCCAGAATCTCCTCTTCGTGGCCAGGCGCGGCGGGAGGGCAGTTCTGGACGCCGTGCGCGCGTTGCCATGCTTATCGTCGATGACAGCTCCCCGGACGGAACCGGGGCTGTCGCCGACAAGCTCGCCGAACGGTATCCAGAGCAGGTGCGCGTGCTCCATCGGCCGCGAAAGATGGGGCTCGCCAGTGCTTACGTCGACGGATTCGGCGTCGCCCTCGATCTGGGCGCCGATGTCGTCGTCGAGATGGACGCCGACTTCTCTCACTCGCCCAGCTATCTCCCGATGATGGTCGGGATGTTGGGCGAGTACGACGTCGTAGTGGGCTCGCGCTGGGTGCCGGGTGGTCAAGTGGACGCGACATGGGAGCCGTGGCGCTATGTGCTGAGCAAGTACGCGAATGTGTATGCGCGCTTGGTCACGGGGCTGCGGCTGGCTGACTCCACCGGCGGCTTTCGGGCGTTCCGAGCTGACGCTCTCCGCCAGCTACCCCTGCACCGCATCCGATCGCACGGGTACGTATTCCAGACGGAGATCGGTGTGGCCTGCCAGCGCGCCGGCCTTCGCGTCGCCGAGATCCCGATCTACTTCGGGGACCGGGCGCGGGGGAAGAGCAAGATGTCCGCATTGATCGTCGTTGAGGCGATGTGGCGGGTATGGCAGATCCGGTTCGGGTGGTAGCGCTTCGACTTCCAGGGGCGCCACCAGGCTCGTGGACTCCGGGCGCTGATCGATTGGGCACGGCGGTCGACTCATGATGCGCGGAGACCCGGTGACCCTCGCCGTCTTCGTATTGATTGTCCTGATTGGCGGGACGAACTTTGTGGCCGTGCGCTTCAGCAACCAGGAGCTGGCGCCGTTCTGGGGGGCCGGCATCCGGTTCGCCGCCGCGGGGGTTCTGCTGCTCGCAATTGCCGCCCTGCGGCACATCGCCTTGCCCCGAGGTCGGGCACTGGTCGGAGCTGTTATGTTCGGCCTGCTGAACTTCGGCGCGGGGTTCGCGTTCGCGTACTGGGGTCTGGTCGCGGCGCCTGCCGCCCTCGGTTCCGTGTTCGTCGCTCTGGCTCCTCTGCTGACACTGCTGCTCGCGCGCCTGCACGGCCTCGAGCGGCTCACGTGGCGCGGCATCCTGGGTGGTGCGGTCGCCTTCCTCGGCGTGGCCGTGGTCTTTGTGGATCAACTGGGTGCAGCGGTGCCCCTCGCGTCGGTGCTCGCGCTGCTCGCGTTTGCTCTCTGCGTCGCGGAGTCGACGGTGATCGCGAAGGTTCTCCCTCGCGTGCACCCGATTGCCACCAACGCGACGGCGATGATCCCCGGTTCGCTGCTGCTCCTCGGGCTGTCTCTTCTCGTCGGCGAGCCTCGCGTGCTGCCGACGACGGAAACGACGTGGGTTGCGCTCGTCTATCTCGCGACCATCGGCTCGATCGGCCTGTTTGTCGGATTTCTGATTGTTGTTCGCCGGTGGACGGCGTCCGCGACCAGCTACGCGACGGTGCTCTTCCCAATTGTGACTGTTGCCGTGGGTGCGCTGCTCGCCGGGGAGCTTGCCTCGGTCGCGTTTGTGCTCGGGACCGTGCTGGTCATGGCGGGCGTGTTCGTCGGCGCCATGGCCCCAGCCGCCCGGAAGCGGGTGGAGTCAGGCCTCGTTCAAGAACGCCCGTGAGTGACGGTCTCTTTCAGGGCGAGCAAGGTCGCCTCGCGGCTCGTCGGCGGAATCGTGCAGTTCGCGCCGAGGGCCCAGCGCCGGCCGCCGGTGGCCCGATGGCCGGCGGCGGCCTCTTCGATCGCGCGGTCTGGCGTGCTCGCCGTGAGGGCCTCGTTGCTGAGTCCCCCGATGAGCACCGCCGGCACGCGGGTGCTTGCCTCGTCGAGCGACGGCGTCGTTGGGGAGGTGACGGCCCAGTTGACCGCCGCGATCGGGTAGTCGGCCAGATCAACAACCATCCCGTTGTCGCCGCACACGTGGAGCACGTTGAAGCGCGCGGCCTCCGCTGCCCGGAGCACGCGGAGGTCGAATGGTCGGCCGAATCGCGCGTACTCGTCGTGCGTCATCACGTCGTGCCGAGCCATCTGCGTCGTGGCGAGAAAGATACCGTCGGCGCCTGCATCCAAACACTGCCCGACGAACTGCACGAACGTCTCCGTCACTGCCTCGAGGGCGGAGGCTACACGCTCGGGCGCCGTTCGCAGGTCGCGGACCAGCCGGTCCTCACTGTCGACCAAATCGGCGAGCACCGAGAGGGGTGTAAAGACGGTCTCGATCATGGGGATGGCCGGCCCGAGCTCTGCCCGGATCCGGCGGATTGCCTGGAGCTGCTCGCCGAGCACACCCTTCGTGGGCGGGCGCGGCTCGACCCGCAGCCAATCGCGAGCGCTGTCCTCGGCGGAGGTGACGCGCTCGGGGCGTCCCCCTCCCTGCGGGTAGCGATACGCTACTCCCCAGGGCTCCACGTGGTACTGCGCGCGCGGGTTGACCTTCAGGAAATCGAAGTCGTAGGTTCGCTGCCAGGTGACCATCGCGTTGGCCAGGTCCTCGGCTGTCGACTCTCGATCGTAGAAGTGTCGCCATAGGCTCCATGCCGAGTGGTCCGTTGGCTCTCCCCGCCGAAGGGCGTCTATCCGTTCCCATTTTGTCATCTGAGTGACCATGTCCCACTCCCGTCTGCTGTCCACGGATCAAGGAGACCCGACATTGGACAGATGGTAGCACGAGATCGCGATCGATGATGCCGTCATCTCGCCTACAATATGCCTGCCCGCTCGCCCTGCGCGGAGAGCGTGTGGCCACGGATCGAGAGGGGGGAATCGGTGCAATGAGCGTGAGCGCGGAGATGATCAGGCTCTTTTACGACCTGTGGGATGAGACACGGCCGGGACGTGAGTACATCGCCACCGAGCACCTTCCCGATTCCATCGAGAAGATCCCGCGCTCCAATTCGCGGGACGTCAATCTCGCCACCGAGCTCCTGAATCGGATTGGGCACCTTCTCTCGCGAGGGCTGCTCGACGTAGAGTTCGTGACGTCGCTGGTCGGCAAGGAGGCCATCCGGATCGCGACGCGGCTCAAGCCGTTCCTCGCTGAGGCGCGCGAGCGGCGATCCGATCCCGAGTTCTGCGCGTACGTCGACTATCTGCTCACTGTGTGTGAGAAGGCCTATCCTGACTACGAGCCGCGCTACCCGGAGGAGCGACGGACGGTTGGGCTCCTGTCGTCGACCTGAACTCCAACTCGGCCGCGGTCAATGTGCTCCCTTGTGCGTTGTGACATGGGCTGCGCGCCTCGCGAGCGATCCCGCGCGGTTACGCGCCAAGGCGACCGGTGTTGCAGAGGTACTTGAGGAAGGCCAGCCGCTTGTACTCGTGCGTGACCTCACTACACTGACCGACGTGCACGAGCTGCCTCAGCGATGCCAGGCGGACGATCTCCCGTTCCTCTAGACCCGCCGCACGCATAATCTCGACTTGCAGGTCTACCGCGTTCATGAGACCCCCTTGCTGGAGCTGCTCAATCTCCTGAGCGCTATTGTCAAGTTAACCCTGCGAGTGTCTCGAATCGCGTCACAAACGGTAGAGGAAGTGTCACGATAAGATCACAAGGTGCCGACCTCGCCTACGGCATGAGGCACGCAGAAGGCGGTGATCGCGGCAATGATATGACTCCACGCGCGGCTTGCAGATTATCGGCGGCAATGAATTCGAAAATATCTTCAAGCCAGCGCTGCGATTCCTCGGTCCACGCTATCTCTGCCATGAGCGGATGCGGCGCGCCATCTCCTCATTCGAGGCAGTACGGTTGGCGTCAGAATCAGAGAGCCCACGTTCTATCATGACGTGGAAGGCAAGCTCTCGCACAATTTCCTCGCGCGAGCTGTCCTCGGGTTGCCCTTCGATAAGGCGGGTAAGTTCTTCCTTTGCTGTGGACATGCAGAGAACCTCTTCCTCGCTTCGATTCTGCCACAACTTCGCGTGATCGAAGATTGGCACATAGCGGCCCGGCATCAGCCGTGCGAGCGAAGCGCTCACAGTGCTTGACTATGCCGCCTCTCACCCTGCCAAGCCAATATCTGCGGCTTCAGAAGCACTCCACAGATGTGTAACGCATGCCTCCCTTTGAATCGTCCCAAACCTGGGGAGCGCGGCAGGAGAGTTGCGGTGACCGAATCGCCTGGTTACAATGCACACCAATCCCCCTTGGACGCTGGAGCTCTCGACCGTCATGCCGGATGGAAATGCACATTTCACCGAGCTTGCTCCCCCGCAGCGAGTTCTCATGGCACCGGGACCGACGAGTCTTCCTCCATCGGTCCTGCAGGCGTTAATCGCCCCGCTCACTGGCCACAAGGATCCATTCTTCCTGCGTGTGATGGACGAAACCGCTGAGCTGCTGCGCGAGGTTTCGCAGACGGGCAACCGGACATGCATGTCCCTTCCCGGTACCGGCGGAGCCGGTATGGAGGCGGCCCTGGCGAACCTCATCCAGCCGGGCGACCGAGCAATCATCTGTGTGAACGGCCTGTTCGGGAAGAGGATGGCGGATATCGCCGGCCGCTGTGGCGGAACGGCGGTGGAGGTCACGGCGCCGTGGGGCAAGCCGGTGGACCCCGATGACGTCCGTCGTGCCCTTGAGAACGGCCGTAACCGGCTCGTCGCTGTCGTACACGGGGAGACGTCGACTGGTGTTGAGCAGCCCATTGACGAGATCGGCCGCCTGGCGCGCGCGCATGGAGCGATGCTGGTCGTCGATGCCGTCGCCACGCTCGGGGGGATCCCCGTGGTCCCCGACCAGTGGGGTGCGGCGGTTTGCTACAGCGCGAGCCAGAAGTGTCTTTCCGCGCCTCCTGGGCTCGCGACGGTCACCGTGAGTGACGAAGCAATGGCGTACATTCGCGGTCGCCACACGGCCGTGGACTCGTGGTACCTCGACCTGGGTTTACATGACCGTTACTGGTTCGCACAAGAACGTGCGTACCACCACACGGCCCCCGTCCTCCTCGTGTACGCCCTTCGGGAGGCTCTCCGACTTGTCGTCGACGAGGGGCTCGATGCCCGTTTCGCGCGCCACTTGCTGCACCACAGAGCGCTCGTCGCGGGGCTGGGCGCGCTGGAGTGCGACCTGTTCGCGGAGACCGGTTACCGCCTCCCTACGGTCGTCGCCGTGTGGGTGCCCTCGGGTGTCAACGATGCCCGGGTTCGGGCCGGCCTGCTGAACGAGTTCGGGATCGAGATCGCGGGGGGGCTGGGGGAATATGCGGGGAGGGTCTGGCGCATCGGCGTTATGGGCCACTCCGCGAGCGCCCCGAACGTTCGCTTGCTCCTCCAGGGGTTGGAGACCCTTCTCGGCCGAGAAGGCCACACGCCGAGCTCTGGCGCGGCGGTTGCAGCGGCGGAGGCGGTGTACAGCGCGGCTGGCCTCAACTCGCTCGAGGCTACCGGGCCGACGCTCCTCGTGGACTAGTACACGTTGGCGCAAGTCTCTCGTCAGTTGTGCACGACGGCCGGTCGGGTAGGGGAGGGGCCGCGCGGCGGGGGACAAGCCCCCGCCCTACCGACAACCGACGACCCACTTCCGCCGAGGTGTACTAGTCGCGCCGCATCTCGTCGACCACACTCACGACTCCGGGAACGCCTCTGGCCGTGGCCACAATCGTGTCGATGCGGGCGGGGTCGGCCTCCCTCCCACGGAGGTACACGGTCCCCTCGACCGTCGTAATGTCGAGGAGACGGGGCCCGATCCCGAGGCGTTGCAGCTCGGATTGGATTCGGGCACTGATCCGCTCGTCGGGCAGCAGTCCGCTATCGGTTGGTGCGAGACCGGCCCCGCGCCACATGGCCTGCGCTCGCTCGACGGCGGCCTGGGCCGCGTCGAGCAGCATGTCAGCGACGGGCTGCCTGGCTGGCTCTTGCGGTGGGCCTGGCTGTCGCCGCTTGGGCGCAAGGAGGACGGCCGCGACAATGCCTCCAATGACTCCGAAGACCATCGCAACCAGCCCATCACGAATGCCACGTCCCACAGTCCTGCCTCCCCTTCATCGCCAGCCTCACTGATGTCACGATACCATCTCCGTTCGCGCGCAACAACAGGATCGCTGCGCTCGGGGTGTCACACGGTGGAGGCGGCCAGGCCCTGGTCTCGGCTGGCAGGGTCGGAGGAGCGCTCGGTGAGTCCGTCCGCGGTTGGCGATGCCAGCGATGGGCGCGCGCCCGTCAGCTGCGGCTTGAACTGGATGTTGTAGAGCTGCGCGTAGAGTCCCCCTCGATCGATCAGCTGCGCGTGATTCCCCACCTCGACGACGTGCCCGCGGTCGAAGACGACGAGGGTGTCGGCGGCCAGCACGGTTGAGAGGCGATGCGCGATCGCGATCGTCGTGCGGCCAGTAATCAGCGGCCCAAGCGCCGACTGGATCTGCGCCTCCGTCTGGGAGTCCAGGGACGACGTCGCCTCATCGAGGACCAGCATGCGGGGGTCCTTCAGGAGAACGCGGGCGATGGCGAGACGCTGCTTCTCGCCCCCGGACAGCCGGTAGCCTCGCTCTCCGACGGGCGTATCGAATCCGTCGGGCATCTGAGCGATGACATCGTCCAGCCGGGCGGCGACGCAAGCTCGCTCGATCTCCTCGTCCGTCGCCCCGGGCCGAGCATAGCGCAGGTTCTCCCGAACCGTCGCGTTGAACAGGTACGTCTCCTGCGTCACGACGCCGACGTGCTCGCGAAGGGAACGCAGCGTGACCTTCCGGACGTCCTTTCCATCGATCTCGACTCGGCCACCTGTCACATCATAGAAGCGCGGAATCAGGTAGGTCACCGTCGTCTTGCCCGCACCGCTGGGGCCAACGAGCGCAACGAGCTGACCCGGTTCAACCTCGAAGCTCACGCCGTCGAGCACCCGGCGCCCCGGGACGTACTCGAAGTCGACCTCATGGAACACGATGTGGCCTCGGACGGGGGCTGGAATCGGCCGCGCATCGATAGCATCCGCCACGTCCGGTTGCGTGTCCAGGTACTCGAAGATCCGCTCGAAGAGCGCCAGGGATCCCATCGCCTCCACGTGGATGTTGGCGAGCTGGGACATCGGTCCGTAGAGCCGATTCAACAGAGCGATGAACGCGATCAGCGTCCCGAGGGTCATCTGCCCGGAGAGGACAAGGTGTCCGCCGACCAGGTAGATCAGGGCGGGACCCAGCGCCTCCATCACTTGCAGGAGCATGCGCAGCCACCTGCCGAGCATGTTCGAGCGGACCTGGACATCCATCAACTCGCGGTTCTTCCCCACGAATCGCACTTGCTCGTACGCTTCCCGCGCGAACGCCTTCATCAGAAGGAAGCCGCTGATGTTGAGTGTTTCCTGCATGATGGCACTCAGGTCCGCCTGCTTCCGCTGGGCCTCGTGCTGCAGCTCGAACCGCCGTTCCCCCACCCGCCGCGCCGACCCCAGGGCGACGGGCACCACGACCAATGAGAGCAGGGCCAGGCGCCACTCCATCCCGAGCATCAGAATCACGGTTGAAATCAGGAGGAGTGGCTGCATGAGCGACTGCGTGATCGTCTCGTTGACGACCCGGCTGATGCCGGAGACATCGTTGTTCAGACGACTCATGACCTCGCCGGTCTTGACACCCGTGAAGAATCGCAGGGAGAGGGACTGAAGGTGCACGTACAGCTGGTTTCGAAGGTCGAACATGACGCGTTGGCTGATCTGTGCGTTGAGGTAGGTCTGGGCAACACCGAGGAGGCCACCTGCGGCCGGCGCCGCGACCATGCCGAGGGCGAGGTACGCGAGGAGGAGCGGGTCGGCCTGTGGAATCGCAACGTCGACGACGGCGCGGATCAGGAGCGCCGGAACGAGGCCGATGCCGGCGACGACCGCGACGATCGTGATGACGAGGACGCCCTCGCGCCAGTACGGCTCAAAGTACCGGGTGATGCGGAGCAGCATCGCGCGCGTGATCCGGGTGGGGCGGTCCTGCCGTCCCCGATGCCACCCCCCGAAGAAGCCGCCGCCCATCATTCGCCCATCTCCACCTGTGGGGCCCCTCGGCCATTATACGTGGGTAAACGACTGATATAATCCGTCAACGCCCCTCCGTGCGTGGCTGCCGCGCGCCGCGGTGTGCCAGGAAGGTCTGCTGCACCCTGATGGAAACAGTGGTTCTCGCCTATTCCGGCGGCCTCGATACGTCCGTCCTTATCCCGTGGCTGCGCGAGCGGTACGACCTTGACGTCGTGACCGTGACTGCGAACCTCGGGAGCGAGCAGGATCTGCCGGCCATCCGTGAGAAGGCGCTGCGCACGGGTGCCCGAGAGGCGTTCGTCGAAGACGCGCGGGACCAGTTTGTCCAGTTCTTCTGCTGGCCGGCTCTCCAGGCGGGCGCTCTCTACGAGGGCGTCTATCCGCTGGGTACGGCGCTCGCGCGGCCCCTCATCGCGAAGCTGCTGGTCGATGTGGCCCACCGCGTGGGTGCCACGGTTGTTGCGCACGGGTGTACCGGAAAGGGCAACGACCAAGTCCGCTTCGACGTGGCCGTCAGCGCGCTCGATCCGTCGCTCCGCATCATTGCGCCGGTCCGGGAGCACCGGATGCGTCGAGACGAGGAGCTGGCCTATGCCAGGGAGCACAGCATCCCCATGCCTGATGACGGTAGCAGCCCCTTCAGTATCGACGAGAACCTGTGGGGACGGAGCATCGAGGCGGGTGCGCTGGAGGATCCCTGGATGGAGCCGCCGGAGGATGCCTACGCGTGGACGGCGGCGCCGCACGAGGCGCCCGACCGGCCGCAGGAGGTCGAGATCGAGTTCACTCGAGGCATCCCTGTCGCGCTCGACGGCGAGCCTCTCGACGGGGTCGACCTGATCGCCCGTCTCAACCGAGTCGCGGGTGCCCATGGCGTCGGGCGCGTCGACCACATCGAGAACCGACTCATCGGCATCAAGAGCCGCGAGGTTTACGAGGCCCCGGCCGCCATCGTGCTGCACGCAGCCCACGGTGAGGTAGAGAAGCTGACGCTCTCCCGCGATCAGGCGCGTTTCAAGGCGAAGGTCGCTGCTGAGATCGCCGACCTCATCTACAACGGCCTCTGGTTCTCCGCTCTCCACCAGGATCTTGCCGTCTACGTCGCGAGCTCTCAGCGGTTCGTCTCGGGCACGGTGCGCGTGCGGCTATACAAGGGAACCGTCCGGGTGACGGGTCGGCGGGCCACGCATTCGCTGTACGATCCGTCTCTCGCCACCTACGGGATCGGCGACCGATTTGACCATCGCGCGGCGGAGGGCTTCATTCAGCTGTTCGGGCTGCCCCTCCGGACGCAGGCTCATATTCAGTGGCTTGGTCGCTCCTCGGAGGAGATCCTGCGCCTCTCCGCTGGGGACGCGGGCCGCGTGCCAGGGTCCGAGGGCCGGGGCTGACCGAGCATGGCCCGAATGCAACACCCCGGCGACGGCGGCGACGATCGCGCGTGGACCCCTGGCCCCCAACCCCCAACCCCCGCGAAACTCTGGGGTGGCCGCTTCGCGTCTGGCGCCAGCCCGGACGCGGAGGCGTTCACTGCGTCGATCCGCTTCGACCATCGGCTGTGGCCGTACGATGTCATCGGAAGTGCCGCGCACTGCCGCATGCTCGCCCGCCAGCGTATCATCAGCGCAACGGACGCCGGACAGATCCTCGCCGGACTCGCCAAGGTCGCGGACGAGCTCCGCGACGGCGCGCTGGACCTCTCTCCATCCTGGGAGGACGTGCATACCCGCGTGGAGGGCCGGCTGCGGGAGATCGTGGGTGAGCCGGCCGCTCGACTCCACACCGCGCGCAGTCGGAACGACCAGGTGGCCCTCGACCTGCGCATGTTCGCTCGCGACGCGCTCCTCGACGAGCTCGACGCGGTCATCGCTGTTGAGCGCGCGCTGCTCACCCTCGCTGGGAACCACATCGAGACGGTCATGCCCGGCTACACACACCTGCAGCGCGCACAGCCGGTCACCTTCGCGCACCACCTGCTGGCGTACGTCGAGATGTTCGCGCGAGACGCCGAGCGCCTTCTGGACTGCTATCGTCGGACGGATGTGATGCCGCTCGGGAGTGGGGCGCTGGCCGGAGTGGGGTATGCCATCGATCGCGACTACACGGCTCGGCTGCTGTGCTTCTCCAGCATCTCGGCCAACAGCATCGACGCCGTGTCGGACCGCGACTTTGTCGTGGAGCACCTCGCGGCGCTGGCGCTCGCCGCCGCGCACCTCTCCCGGTTCGCAGAGGAGCTCGTGCTGTGGTCGTCCGCGGAATTCGGCTTCATCGATATCGACGAAGCCTTCACGACCGGATCCAGCATCATGCCACAGAAGAAGAATCCCGACGTGGCGGAGCTGGTCCGTGGCAAGGCAGGCCGAGCGTACGGAAATCTGATCGCCGTGCTGACTGTCCTCAAGGGGCTCCCCCTTGCCTATAACCGGGACCTTCAGGAAGATAAAGAGGCGCTCTTTGACGGTGTGGACACAGCGACCGGCTGCCTCCGTATTCTGGCATCCACGGTGCAAGCGATGCGGCCCCGGACGGACCGGTTGGCGACCGCAGCTGAGGCCGACTTCGCCACGGCCACAGACTATGCCGATTACTTGGCGAAGAGGGGGCTCCCCTTCCGTGAGGCGCACGCGGTCGTGGGGAAGCTCGTGCGGGAGTGCGAGACGCGCGGCTGTGCGCTGTCCGACCTGTCCCTCGATGAGCTCCGACGCGCCTCGGAGCTGTTCGGGGCCGACGTCGTCGGGCTCGCGGCGCGAGCCGCTGTGGCGAATCGCGATGTACCTGGCGGAGCCGCTCCGCGAAGAGTCGCGGCGGCCCATGCCGAGGCGGAGGCACGCCTGGAGTGGCTCAGCGGCGAGGTGGCGCGCCGGCGGGACCAGCTCCTCGCCCTCGATCGCTTGCTGACCGATCCCCTGGAGGAGCCATAAACGAGTGGCCGGTGTCCTGCCGCTGGAGGAGCGATCGATCTTGTGTCCGTGATATGCCGCGTCATCTCGGCTGAGCACGCCGACTTCGTCACGTGTGCTGCCATCCGAACCGAGGTGTTCGTCCATGAGCAGGGCGTCCCGCTGCACGAGGAGCTCGACGAGCTCGACGCGGACGCGGCACACGTCCTCGCCGAACACCACACGGAGGCTGTCGGCACTGGGCGCGTCTACATGCAGGACGCCGAGACGGCGCGGATCGGGCGGATGGCAGTCCTGAAATCCCACCGGGGGCAGGGCGTCGGCACAGCGATACTGTTTCGGTTGATGGAGATCGCCCGCGAACGAGGAGCGCAGCGCGCGCGGCTCGCGGGACAGCTCCACGCCATCCCGTTCTACGAGCGGTTCGCCTTCATCGCGTACGGAGACGTCTTCGTCGAGGCGGGCGTCGAGCACCGTTGGATGGATCGAGCGCTCGTGTGATCAGACTCGCGGTCCGCTTGAGGCGGACCGGCCACCGTTCGTCGTGAGGCCCGCCCTTCAGGGCGGCGAGTTGCATTTCTCGAAGCGGGCTGGAGGCCCATGAGGCGCTACGCCTTCCGGTAGATGGCGCCGCCTGTCTCGCGGAACTCTCGGGCCTTCTCCTCCAGCCCGACCTCAACGGCGCGCTCGGCGTCGAGGCCCTTCTGGCGGGCATACTCGCGCACGTCCTGCGTGATCCGCATGCTGCAGAAGTGCGGCCCGCACATCGAGCAGAAGTGCGCCACCTTGGCCGGCTCGGCTGGCAGCGTCTCGTCGTGGTACGCGTAGGCCGTATCGGGATCGAGCGCGAGATTGAACTGGTCCTTCCAGCGGAACTCGAATCGTGCCTTCGAGAGCGCGTCGTCGCGGAGGTGCGCGCCCGGGTGGCCCTTTGCCAGGTCCGCCGCGTGGGCCGCGATCTTGTACGCGATGACCCCTTCCTTCACGTCCTGGCGGTTCGGCAGCCCGAGATGCTCCTTGGGCGTCACATAGCACAGCATCGCCGTGCCGAACCAGCCGATCATCGCCGCGCCGATGGCAGACGTGATGTGGTCGTATCCGGGCGCGATGTCGGTCACGAGCGGACCGAGTGTATAGAAGGGTGCCTCGTCGCAGACGGCGAGCTGACGATCCATGTTCTCCTGGATCTTGTGCATTGGCACGTGCCCCGGACCTTCGATCATGACCTGCACGTCGTGCTGCCAGGCGACCTGCGTGAGCTCGCCGAGGGTATCCAGCTCGGCGAATTGGGCGGCGTCGTTGGCGTCAGCCGTCGACCCGGGTCGGAGCCCGTCGCCCAGTGAGAACGAGACGTCGTAGGCGCGCATGATCTCGCAGATCTCTTCGAAGTGCGCGTAGAGAAAGTTCTCCTTGTGGTGTGCCAGACACCAAGCTGCCATGATCGAGCCGCCGCGCGAGACGATGCCGGTGACTCGCTCGGCAGTGAGCGGGATGTACGCGAGGCGCACGCCGGCGTGGATCGTAAAGTAGTCCACGCCCTGCTCGCACTGCTCGATGAGCGTGTCGCGATAGACCTCCCAGCTCAGCTCCTCGACCTTGCCGTCGACCTTCTCGAGTGCCTGGTAGATGGGGACCGTGCCGATGGGAACCGGGGCGTTGCGGATGATCCACTCCCGGGTCGTGTGGATATTCCTGCCGGTAGACAGATCCATCACCGTATCAGCGCCCCAGTGCGTGGCCCAGCGCATCTTCTCCACCTCCTCCTCGATGGAGGAGGCCACTGCCGAGTTGCCGATATTGGCATTGATCTTAACGAGGAACTGGCGGCCGATGATCATCGGCTCGCTCTCCGGGTGATTGACGTTGGACGGAATGATCGCCCGCCCCCGCGCGACCTCACTGCGTACCAGATCAGGGTCGAAGCCCTCGCGCAGCGCGATGAATTCCATTTCCGGCGTCACATCGCCCTGTCGTGCGTAGCGGAGCTGCGTGACCGTGTGGCTGGGGTGCGCGCGCAGGGGGCGCCGCCTGAGGCCGGGGAAGACTTCGCGATTGGCCCGCGGATGTCCGTTGCGCATCCCGTCGTCGCGGGGATCGACGACCCGTCCGTCGTACTCCTCGACGTCGCCCCGCTCCAGGATCCACGATCGGCGAAGCGGAGGGAGCCCTTGGCGAATGTCCGTGGCCACGCCGGGGTCCGTGTAGGGACCGCTCGTGTCGTAGACGCGGACCGGCGCGTTATCTTCGGCGCCAGAATGCCCGGTGGTGGGCGTCAGCGCGATCTCGCGCATGGGCACGCGGAGATCCGGGCGTGAGCCGTGAACATATACCTTGCGGCTTGCGGGAAACGCGTGGAGTGCGCTGGGGAGGGTCTTGGCCATCATGCACCTCAGTGCCTCTAGATTGGACTGCCTGGCAGCCGGCAACGCGAGGAGGACCGAGATGCGGGCACATCGCCGCCGGCCGGCATGCCCGGGCTGCTGAGCCGCGAGCGAGCCATGGTTGGCTGAGATGCGGGCACATCGCCGCCGGCAGGCATGCCCGGGCTGCTGAGCAATAAAAAGACCACGAAGGGCCCGAAGCCGGGCCGACGTGGTCCGTCCTTCGGCCGCATTCCCTACGCTCGTCTTCCGCCCCGCCGCCCGCCTGACGCGGACCCGTGCGGCTTCCCGAGATCAGGTTCGAGGGGTTGGTGGGCCTGACCCCGCCTCTCAGCTGCGCGCTCCCCCTGCGTACCGGTCACCTATGCAGTTGTCGATTTGGACAACCGCACTATAGCACAGTCGCGCTTTCAGAGCTTGCGGATCGACGGTTGCCACGCGAGCACTCCGACGACCACCAAAAGGCTGCCGGCGCCGATGAGCGCCATGGCGACAGCGGCGCTCGTTGCGTCGGCCACCGCTCCGATGCCAGGCGCCGCGACTGCCCCCACGGAGCGAAATACCTCGTCCAGACTCATCACGCGCCCGCGAAGGTTCGCCGGCGTGTTGGCCAAAAGGAGCGCGTTGTTGGCGGCTCGGAACGATGTCTGGGAACCACCGGCCAGCATCAGGAGCAGCGCGGCCGACCAGAGGAGGAGCCAGGCGCCGGGGAGGAGCCCCAGCGCGCCCATCCCGAGCAGCGCCGTCCCGTTCAGGAAGCCAGCGAGCAGGAGCAGACGTCCCCTCTGCTTGATTGCACCCAGCGACGCCACCGTGAGCCCGCCGACGAGGGCGCCGAGCCCTGCGAAGCTGTACAGCGCACCGTAGGCCGCAACTCCTTGCCCGAGCGTCTCCGTCGTGTACACCACGAGCATGGCCTGGTACGTAAACCCGATGGTGAGGGGCCCGATTCCGATGAGAAATTGCGTGAGCACCGGGCGATGGCGAGCGATGAATACCCAGCCCTGGAGGAGTGCGCCAAGCAGAGAGCTGGTTGGCTTCTCTCGGACCTCAACGGCCCGGATCAGGCTGGTCGACACAAGGACCAGCGCGTAGAGCGTCGCGGAGGCCGCGTATCCCCAGCCACCACTGGACGTGAGGGCGATGAGGCCAGCGACGGTGACCGGCGCCCCCATGCGCGTGGCATTCGTGGCGATGGAGTTGAGGGACAGCGCGTTGATGACGAGCCTCTCTGGTACGAGGGACGGGATGAATGAGCTGCGGACTGGCTGGTTCACGGCGGAGCTGAAAGACAGGCCCACGGCGCTCGCGTACAGATGCCACAGCTCCAGCCTCCCGGACAACGTCAGCCATGCCATGAGCAGGTAGAGGGAGAAGGTCCACGTCTGCACGAGCATGAGGAGCACGCGCTTGTCGAAGCGGTCGGCCAGGACGCCGCCCCACATCCCCAGGAGCAGCGAGGCGCCTCCGCGCGTCAGCTCCAGTGCGCCTAGCTGGAAGGCCGAGCCGGTCAGCTCGAGCGCCAGCCAGCTCCGCGTCACCCGCTCGGCAAAGGACGCCGACGTCTGGCACAGCTGCCCGAGCCAGAGCAGGCGGAACTCACGGAAGGCGAGCGCTTCGAAGGGGCGGGCGAACCACGCGGGTCCGCGGGTAGCAACGTCGTCACTGCTTCTCATTCTGGCCGGCCGCTGGGAGCGAAGAATCCGTCTCTCGATGGCGCGGATTCTGAGGAGCGAAGCGACGAAGAATGACACCCGGACTGAGGATTCGCCAGCTGCTCTATCGTGCCGTTCTCAACGCCCACAAGGAGCGAGGAATCCACTACTCAGCGGCACGAAATCTCACTTGCTGGTAAAGCAACCAACATTGATGCGTCAGTTCTTCGCGGGCTCCAGGCCGCCTTTGAAGGGAGCGACGCCGGGAATCTCCCACTCGTTCCACATCGAGTCGACCATCGACTGGATGTAGTCGATGTCCTCGTCGATGATGTGGGCGAACCGTCCCTGCTTGACGAGGTACTCGCGCACTGGCGTCCGCGCCCTCTTCCGGGCGTCGTACGAGTAGGAGACCGTACCGTCGATGATCTCGTAGAGGGGGAAGATCCCGGACTTGATGCCCAGCTCCCCTATCTCTCGGGAGTACTGTGGGTGGTAGTCCCACCCCTTCGGGCACGGGTCGAAGGTATGGATGAACGTCGGCCCGCCGATGCTGAGGGCCTTGCGCACCTTGTTGTGGAAATCGAGCGGCGGGTAGGTCGCGCTGGCCGTGGCCACGTACCGGCACGTCGGGTGGCCGACAGCCAGCATCGGCGCGACGTTCTTCTTCCACCGGTGCTGCATGATGCGGTGCTTGGTGCCGGGTGGAGTGAACGTGGTCTGGGCGCCATAGGTCGTCATGCCGGTGGCCTGGATGTCCGTGTTCGCGGCCGACTCGTTGTCGTAGAGGATGATGAGGAGGTCGTAGTCGGTCTGGAGGGCCGCCGAGATCCCCGAGAGCCCCATGTCCCCGCCGCCCAGGTCGCCGCAGAAGGCGATAACGTTGATCTTCTCCTCGGCGATCTTCCCCTTGCGCATGAGCGCACGGAGAGCGGCTGAGGTGCCCACGGCGGAGGAGCCGCCAGCGCCGAGTTGGGTATGCATCCACGGGATGATCCAGGGCGTCGTCATGTAGCTCGTGTTGGCCACGTACATGCACCCGGTCGAGCCGGTGGCGATCGTCCGGGGGCCGGCCGCCTTCGAGAAGTGGCGCATCACCATGGCTGACTCGCAGCCCTGACACGTTCGATGGCCGGAGGTGTACATCTCCTCCAGCGGGGTGTCGCGGACGGTCTTGACCTTCTCGAACGGGATGAACGTGGTTTCGGCCATTGTGCTCCTCCATTCGCCACGTGGCGGTCAGGACGACGCGTTCACGCGATGCGGGTTACTCGCGAACCCCGATCCAGGTGACCAGCTCGTCGGCCGTGTCGCCGTCTCGCGCGCGCATCGCGATCTCGAACATCCTCGAGCAGTCGCCAATCGAGATGTCTCGCCCACCCAGCCCGGTGATGAAGTTGCGCACGGCCGGTCGCTCGCGGAGAGGGTACAGGCAGGAGCGGATCTCGTGCAGCAACACCCCCCCGGAATCCGGAGATCCGTGGGCGAAGTCCCGGTCGATCACGCCGACGGCTTTGAACCGTTCCAGGCACGCGCGCAGCTCCTCGCTCGGGAACGGGCGGAACCAGCGTAGGTTCACGTAGCCGACCTTGTGGCCCTGATCGCGCAGCCGCCGGGCTGCCGTCCGGGCGGGCATGGCGACCGTCCCCATGCCGACGAGTACCGTGTCCGCATCGTCGGTGAGGTACTCGGTGAAATACGGCGCCGCGTATCGAGGCCCGAAGATGCCATTGAACTCCTGATACGCCTCCGCGATGACCTGTTTCGCCCGGCGCGCCGCCTCCCAGTTCTGGCGCCGGAGCTCCATGACCCAGTCTTCGTTGACCTGGGGCGCGATGGAGATGGGATTGTCCGGATGCAGCCGGCGCTCGCCGAGGTCATATGGCGGGAGGTACCGTCTCACAGCGTCGCCGGTGGGAAGCTTGACCATGTGCTGGGAGTGCGTGAGAAAAGCGCCGTCCATCGCGAGGGCCATGGGCATCCGAACCCGCTTGTCCTCGGCGATGCGGTAACCGATGAGCACGTGCTCCAGCGCCTCCTGCGCCGTGGTGGCCCACATGATGAGCCAGCCCATATCGCGGATGGCCAGGGCGTCGTTGTGCTCGACGCCGAAGGCGCCGGGATCATCCAGCGCCCGGTTGCCGACGAGGAAGAGCACTGGCAGCCGATCGGTGGCGGCGACGACCAGCGCTTCAAAGCCGTACATCCAGCCGGTCCCGCTGCTGCCCGCGAACGAGCGGGCGCCGACGGCGCTGGCGTGCTTGGCGATCTCGAACTGCGAGTGCTCGCTGTCGGCGATGATGTATTCCGCGTCGAGCTGCCCGTCCGCGATGATCTTCGAAAGTGAGTCCATCACTTCGGTGTACGGCCGAATCGGATAAGCCGAGATGACGTCGACGTCCGCCAAGCGGACGGCCTGCGCCACTGCCTGGCACCCCGTCAGCAGCTCCTCGCGGTCCCAGACCTGGATCTCCTGGGCTAGCGCCATAGCCGGTTCGGTCCTCCCTTGTGGTTCATCTCGGCGACAACCTCGATCCCAACCTACCCCAAATCTTTCGGCGCAACCGATTCCCGCTCGCGGATCTCGAAGCCGGTCCCCGTAACGTGCGGGTAGGCGTACCGGGCCGTGCCCTTTTTCTCTTCCGCCCAGCGGGTGTAGCCGTCCGGGTCACTGCGGTAGTGCTCCCACGGGCTGGCGTCGCTGTCGAATTGCAGTTCGTCCACCATGACGATGCACTCCGGAATGGGACACACGTCCGCGCACTTTCCACAGCCGACGCAGTACGCGTAGCTGACGTCGTACAGCCGGCCCTCAACCGGATCGAAGCACTCGTCGGGGCAGTCGAGCCAGCACAGGGTGCAGCTGATACACAGGTCAAACCGGATGACCGGGCGCAATGTCTTGGTCGTGCCCCGCTTGAACGAGGCGTTGCGTGACTGACCGCCGGGGCCCATCTCGAAGTGGCGAGCGGGCGCCCGCACGACGGCACCCTCCTCGAAGGCGTGCCAGGGCGGGAGCTCCGGTGTCTCGTGGGGCCACGCGATGCCCTGCTCCGGGGTGACGACGCTCGTCTGCCGTAACACCGCATCATACGCCTCGCGCGCGGCGCGGGCCCGATGCTCCTGCTTTGTCTTCGCGAGGAGGTAGGCCTCGACCGCGTCGATCGCGATGATGGCCGGGTCCACCGCGGCGATGGCACCGAGCACGCGCTCGTGGGTGAGGTCGTCCTTGAAGACCCACAGCCCGGCGAGACTGGCGTCGCCGTCGATCGTGGCGAGGCGGTAGCTGTACGGCGTTCTGGCGGTGAATCGGGTGAGCTCATCGTGCCGCTTGCGCGAGACAACGAGCAGGCATCCCTTCTCAACGACCTTCTCGTTGATGGGGCGCACCCCGTGCCATCCCCACGGCTCCACGCCCTTGACCATGGTGTCGTCGACGACGACGGAGACGTCGGCCTCGTCGATGTCGAGCTTCGCGCCGCACTCCGCCTCGAGCTCTTCCTCCTCGAGGTCGGGAGAGACGAACGCGAAGTACTTGCAGGGGATGCCATTGCGCTCAGGAGAGTCGCTGTAGCGCCCGTTCGAGAACCCCACCTTGCCCATGCGGCTCGCGATGATGACGATGTCCCCGCCGATGCGCTTGGCGAGCGTCTTTTGAAAGATGCCGCGGTAATTGATCTCGACGCGCTTGATCACGAACAACTCCTGGTCATCGCAATGCGCTGGGAGCCGCCGGGGGAGCGTTCTCTCCAGATGCCGGAATCGTACTGTATCGGTACGGCGAAGGGCAAAGCGGGAAAAGGGCCGGCGGCACCGGGCGGGGCGGCGGTTGGGGTTGGAGTTTCGCTCCATTGGAGTATAATAGCCGTAAGATGGCTGTCTCAGTATATCCGCCGCTGACCCCGACCGCGCTGCTCGCGGTTGACGTCGTCGTGTTCACGCTCCGGCCGGAGTCCGTCGAGCGGGCATGGCAGGTGCTCCTGCTCCATCAACCGGGCACGCGGAGCGGAGAGCGTTGCGCGCTCCCTGGGGTTCTCGTGCATGAAGACGAGACCTTCGACGCGGCCGCGCGGCGCGCGCTCAGCGCAAAGGCGGGTCTGGACGCGCAGGACTGGTACCTCGAGCAGCTCGCGACCTTCGGCAGCCCGGCGCGCGACAGCCGTGCCCGGGTGGCATCGGTGGCGCACACAGCCCTGGTGCGCAGTGATGACCTGCTGTTCCGATCGCCCGTGGCGGAGGCGTCGCCGGAGTGGTGTCCGGTCAGCGAGGTGCCGTGGGATGGGCTGGCCTTCGACCATGCGGAGATCCTCCGCGAGGCCATCCGACGCGTGCGTGGCAAGGTGCGATACGCGTGGGTGCTCTTCCGACTCCTGCCGCCGATGTTCACGATGTCCGAGCTGCGCGCGGCCTACGCAGCCATCCGTGACCCGGGCGTCATGCATCTCAGCACGTCCAACGTCCGCAAGCTCTTTCGTGGCCTGATTCAACAGGGGACGGTCGTGCCGGTCGGGGAGCGGGCGGAGGCGCAAGGGCGCGGCCGCCCGGGCGACCTCTTCCGCTTCCGTGGTCCGCTGACTGGGACATGGGCGCGAGAGCTTCCCTGGTGAGCGACGGGACGGGCTTGCGGCCCACCCTCGTAACGTTGATTTCTGATCACATGGAGCTAAAATGGTCGTGCGTGGCAGACGGGCTGGGGCTCGGGACTGGCGCCGAACGGCCACCGCGGGAGCAGTGCGAATGAACCGGAAGGAATCGCGAAACGGGGGCGCCGTTGCCCCGGTGCGCCTCGTCGGCCCCATGGAGGAGCTGCGGCGGCAGGAGGCGGCCGCCCAGGTGAGCGCGCCGGCGCTCCTCGACCAGATTCGCGCCTTGCGGCGCGAGCGGGACGCGGTGATCCTCGCCCACAACTACCAGGTGCCGGATATTCAGGATATTGCGGACTTCGTCGGCGACTCCCTTGCCCTCGCGCAGGCGGCAGCTCGGACAGACGCCGGCGTGATCGTCATGTGTGGGGTCTTTTTCATGGCAGAGACGGCGAAGATCCTGAACCCTGAGCGGACCGTGCTCATCCCCGACGTCAACGCAGGGTGCTCCCTCGCGGACTCCATCAACGCGGACCAGCTTCGGACCTGGAAAGGTGAGCACCCGGGCGCGGTCGTCGTCTCCTACGTGAACACGACGGCCGCAGTAAAGGCGGAAAGCGATTACTGCGTCACGTCGGGCAACGCGGAGGACGTGATTCGGTCGATCCCGCCAGACCGGGAGATCCTCTTCCTTCCGGACGCCTTCCTCGGCGCCTACCTCGAGCGGACCACCGGACGCCGGATGCACGTGTGGATGGGGGAGTGCCATGTCCACGCCGGCATCCGCCCTGATGAGATCGAGGCGCGCCGCGCCGCGAATCCGGACGCGGAGCTGCTGATTCACCCGGAGTGTGGCTGCACCGCGCAGGTGTTGTGGGCGAGGTCGGCGGGCACGATCGATCAGAGCCGGTCGTTCGTCCTGTCGACCGAGAAGATGATCACGCACGCTCGTCAGTCGGCCAGCAACCAATTCCTGGTGGCCACGGAATCGGGAATCCTTCACCGGCTGCAGAAGGAGATGCCGGACAAGCGCTTCGAAGCAGCAGATCCGGGAGCGGTGTGCCGGTACATGAAGATGATCACCCCCCTGAAGCTGCGCGATGCGTTGCGCGACCTCCACCCGTGCGTGGAGGTGGATCCGGAGATCGCCTGCCGCGCGCGTGTCGCCATCGACCGCATGCTGGCGGTCCCCGCGCGCCAGCAGAGCGTCGAGTAGCCAAGCAACCTTTCATCTTTGCCTTTCACTCGGCCTATAATCCCTTCAGGTGCGCCGTCCGATCCGGCCCAGGTGTTGGTCGGCCCGCATGGCCCCATGCGGCTCGTCGCCGGCACGCCGAGTTCACAGGCTGGTCGATACATGAACAGACTTTCGGCTCCATCCTCTGACGGGCCCGTATCGCACGTGCTCGACATTCGGGGTGTGCGGACTCACCTTCAGGAGCGCGGGAGTGGGCCACCGCTGCTGATGCTCCACGGCGCGGGTGGCGCGGGTCCGTGGCGCCCATACCTGGACACCCTCGCGCGGCAGTTTCGAGTCCTGCTCCCGGATCACCCTGGTTTTGGCGCCTCTGACCGCCCGGATTGGCTCGAGTCGATGGACGACATGGTGTATCACTATCTCGACTTCCTGGAGTCGACGAAGATCGGTCGGCCGCATCTCCTCGGGATGTCGCTCGGGGGGTGGATCGCCGCGGAGCTGGCCGTTGCCCACCCGGAGGTCATCGACCGCCTCATCTTGGTTGACCCCGCCGGCTTGAAGCAGCCTGGGATGGAGCTGCCCGACCTGTTCGCGCTGACGGAGCAGGAGCGGACGCGCCTGATCTTCTTCGATCAGTCCCGCGCTGAGGCGGAGGTCGTCGCCTCCCCATCGCCCGACGCGATCCTCCAGACCCTGAAGAACCAGGGCAGCTTCGCTCGGCTCTCGTGGAACCCGTACTTGTACAACCCGCGCCTTGCCCGCCGACTCTATCGGGCGAAAATGCCCACGCTCATCATCTGGGGACGGGAGGATCGAGTCATCCCAGCGGCCACCGCGGACTTGTGGCTCGCGAACGTCCCGCAGGCAACGCTGGCGGTCATCGACGCATGCGGCCACGTTCCGCACCGAGAGCGACCGGACGAGCTGACTCGACTCGTGATCGACTTCCTCGCCAGCGCGTAGGCCGTAGCGCGCGGCTGTCTTGCGTGGGATCACGATCGGGCGTGATCGATAACAGCGGAGGATCGGCATGGAGTTCCATCTCTTCCATCTAATGCCCTGGCCGGCGCTGCCGGACGATTTCGAGCATGAGCACCCGTCTGCGTGGGTCACGTACAGCAACGCCAACTTCGATCCAGTCAAAGGCCACGAGCTGTATAACCGGTACTTGGACGAGCTGGAGTACGCCGAGGCGTTGGGGTTCGACGGCGTGTGTGTCAACGAGCACCATCAGACCGCCTACGGGCTCATGCCGGCCCCCAACATCATCGCCGCGACCCTCGCCCGCCGGACCAAGCGCATCACGATCGCCATCCTCGGCAACGCACTTCCGCTGCGCGACCACCCCCTGCGAGTCGCTGAGGAGGTCGCGATGCTGGACGTCATCACGGGCGGTCGCATCATCTCGGGGTTTGTGCGGGGCATCGGCGCAGAGTACTTCACCTTCGGCGTCAACCCTAACGATTCGCGTGGGCGCTTCATCGAGGCGTGCGACCTGATCGTCAAAGCGTGGACCGAGCCAGGCCCCTTCTGCTTCGACGGAACGCACTATCAGGTGCGCTACGCGAATCTGTGGCCCCGCCCCATTCAGAAGCCGCACCCGCGCATCTTCGTGCCGTCGACGGGAAGCATCGAGACGATCGAGTGGGCGTCGCAATACCACTACCCCTTCATTCGAGTCTACGAGGTCGCCAGCATCGTCAAGCGGATCTTCGACGACTACCGGGAGATGGCGGCGACGCGCTGGGGCTACGCGGCCGGGCCCGAGCTCCTCGGTTGGATGATCCCGATCTATGTCGCGGAGACCGATGAGGTGGCGCGCCGGGAAGCCGAGCGCCACATTCTCTATCTGTTTCACAAGCTCCAGCATCGCCCGGTCGCGTACCTCTTGCCTCCGGGCTATACGGGGGAGGCTTCGCTCGCGCGGGCGCTCGACCGCCTCAGCCGTCAGGAACGGTTTGGGAGGAAGAGCTTCGACGAGATGCAGGACGAGGGAATGATCGTCTTCGGCTCGCCAGAGACGGTGCGGCAGAGACTCGATGCGTTCCAGCGTGACATGCGGTTCGGCATCCTGGTTCCCCTGCTCCAGTTCGGCAGCCTTCCGCACGACCTCACCGTGAAGAACATGGAGCTCTTCGCGCGCGAGGTCATGCCGCATCTTCGTCCGCTTGGCCAGCCCCTCACCACGGGCGCCGTCGAGTGACAGCGGAGCATGACCGTGTGGAGCATGCGCACATCCTTGGCGCTCGATCCCCCTGTCCGGGCATTGACGCCCACGCGAGGAATTTGGACCTGACGCGTTGATGGTGACGTCCCTCTCCCGCGGGCAACTGTGGGCAGTTCTCGTCGCATTGCTCCTCGGCACGCTCATGACATCGCTGAGCGTGCTCATCGTTGCGACCGCCATACCCGTCGTTGTTGCGTCGCTCGGTGGGTTGGAGCTCTATAGCTGGGTGATCGCGGCCGCGCTGCTGACCTCGACGGTCGTCTATCCGATCGCCGGACGGATGTCCGACCTGTATGGACGGAGGACGCTCTACTTCGTCGGCATGGCAGTGTTCATGCTCGGCTCCGCCCTGTCGGGCGCGGCGCAGTCCATCGAGGAGCTCATCCTATTCCGTGCCCTTCAGGGGATCGGCGCCGGGTGTGTGCAGCCGACGGTCTCTGCTCTCATCGCGGACCTCTTTCCGCCCGAGCGCCGTGGGCGTTGGCAAGGGATCAACGGTGCGATCTGGGGTCTGGCGTCGGCTGTCGGGCCGGTTCTGGGCGGCTATTTTGCCGAGCACGTGAGCTGGCGGTGGGTGTTCTACATCAATATCCCGCCGGGGATCGTCGCCGCGCTGCTCATGGCGCGATTCCTGCCGGCAGGGCAGCGGACGGGCAGCCGTCCGTCCGTCGATTACGCGGGGGGCGGGCTCCTCACGGGCGCGCTCGCGGCGCTCGTGCTGACCACGGTGTGGGGCGGTAGGCAGCTCGCATGGATATCGCCCCTGACCGCTGGCCTCCTCGCGCTGAGCGGCGCGCTTTCCGTCGCGTTCATCCGGCGGGAGGCCGCCGCACCTCAGCCGATCGTGCCGCTCCACCTGTTTCGCAATCGAACGTACTGCACGACCGTGATTCTGGCATTTCTGTCGGGAGCGGGCATGTTTGGGAGCGTGACCTACGTGCCGCTCTATCTGCAGGCGGTGTTCGGCATCTCGCCGACAACCAGCGGGCTGCTGTTCTTGCCCTCTGTCGCTGCCGTATCGGCCATGAGCGTCGTTGCCGGCGTCTTCATGCATCGCATCGGGTATCGGCCGATGGCGATGGCGACCATGGCAGCGGGTTCGGTGGGGTTTGCGGTGCTCGCGTGGTTCCCGCCAGAGGCCGGGATCGTCCCGGTGGTCCTGGGTGTTTCAATCATCGGGAGCGGGGTCGGCCTCAGCTTTCCCGTGTTCATCGTTGTCGCGCAGAACTCCGTCGGCCGAAGCGTCCTCGGCGTCGCAACATCGCTCGTCCAGCTCATTCGGAGTCTCGGGGGTACGGTCGGCATCGCGGTACTGGGCAGCTATATGGCGATCAGGCTCGCGGCCATGTTGGGCGACGCGTCGCAGGGGCAGGCGGATATCACGGCGCTGCTCAGCACAGATGCCCTCGCAGCGATGAGCCCGGCCGACCTGGCTCTGATTCGAGCGGATCTCGCGGACACCATGCGTGGCCTCTTCACCGGAGGCGCAGTGGTGATGGGCATTGCAGCGGCGCTCGCCTGGCGGATTGGCGCGCCACCGAGCTTGTCGAGCACCGGCGGACCCTCGTCAGAGGACACGCGCGGAGGTGGCGGCGCGCGAGCTGAGGGAGCGGACCGTCCCGTCTAGAAGCGCGGCCGCAAAGTGTCATGCTGAGCCCGCAGGCGAAGAATCCGTGGCCCGGGTGACCGCTGATGAACGGATCCTTCGTGGAGTTCACCCTCGAGCGAAGCGAAGGGCTCAGGATGACCGGGCCCTTGGGGGGATGCTTCGCATTCGGCCGTGCCCCTAGTGCATCGGGGCGGAAGTCTCTCGTCCGTTGCGCATGACTCCGCGTCCGGTAGGGGAGGGGCTCGTCCGCTCCCGCCCTGCGACCGCACACGGGGACGCGCGGCGGGGGACAAGCCCCCGCCCTACCGACAACCGACGACTCACCTACGCCGATCTGTACTAGACGGTGGCGGCGGCTGGCTCTGGCATCGGTACCGGGTTCGCCACTGCCTCTTCAAGGCTCCTGGCAGGACGGTGCATGTCGGCGGGGCGGTTTCTACCATCCCAGCCAATCTGCTCCATCTCGCAGGTCAGCTCGACCATGTAGCCGTCGGGATCGTGGAACTCGATGCCCACGTTGCACCCGGCGCCGCGTCGCCCCTCGAACACGATCTCGACTCCCCGCGCCGTGAGGAACTCGCGAGCAGTAAACAGGTCATCGACACTATCCACCTCGAGGGCGACGTGGTTGAACGTCAAGTAGGTATCGGACGGAGCGACGGTGGCGCCGAGCGGCCCTGGCGCGAAAGCGATGGTGTGATGGTCGGTTTGATTCCGGAGAAACGCCATTCCCCGAGCGTTGCGTTCCGAGAGCTTGAAGCCCAGCACATCCTCGTAGAACCGGATCGACCGTTCGACGTCCGAGACGTTGAGTACGACGTGGCTCACCTTGCGGGTTCGAATCGGCGTCGTCATGCTTCTCTCCTCCCGCCCGATGTCGACGCAATTGTGGGTGGAACTCCACTGTAAACGCAGCGCCACCCGGAGGTCAATCTACGCCAGGAGCCGCTCGAAGCGGTCGGAGCTGCGATACGGTCCGACGATGGCGAGGTTCGCCCGGTTGTCGCGGATCACGTCTGTCGCGACGTGCTGGATGTCCATCGGGGTAACCGCGTCGATGGCCGCGACGATGTCGTCCACTGACTGCACGTCGTGGCGAAGGAGTTCCTGGCCGCCGATCCACGAGCTGACGGCGCGCGAATCCTCCATGCGAAGCAGCAGACGCCCCTTCACATACTCCTTCGCTTTCTCGAGCTCGACTTCAGGAACGGTCGCGGCGCGCAGGCGATCCAGCTCGCCGCGAATCGCGCGCACGCACTCGTCGGCGCGCTTCGGGTCGACGGCGGCGTAGACGACGAAGGCGCCGGTGTCCAGGTAGTGGGCGAGGCCCGAGTGCACGTCATAGGCAAGGCTGCGCAGCTCGCGGATTTCGACGAAGAGTCGGCTGCTCATGCCCTCCCCGATGATCGTGTTCAACATGTCGAGGGCGAACCGGTCGGGGTGGAAGGCCGAGTACGCTGGATAGCCGAGCACGATTTGCGCCTGTTCCGTGCGCTTCGCTCGAAGGGCGACGCGTGGTGCCTCCTGGCCGTCTCGAGCGGGCTGCCACTGCCCGAATGGCGCTCGTTGCCAGGAGGCGACGTGCTCGCGGACCTGGTCGACGATCCGGTCGTGGGGGAGGTTTCCCGCGATGGCCAACACGGTATTTTCGGGCACGTACTGCGCGGCGAGAAAGTCCAGCATCGCCTGGCGGGAAATGCTCGCGACTGAGGACGGGCTCCCCGCTACATCTCGACCCAGCGGCTGCTCGGGCCACATGATGTTCTCGAAGAGGAGGTCCGCGATCTCTCCCGGGCTATCTTCAACCATCGCCAGCTCCTCAATGACGACCTTCCGCTCACGCTCCAGCTCGACGGGGTCGATGCGGGAGTGGAGGAGCTGGTCGAGGACGACGTCGAGTGCAACGGTGAAGTGGTCGACCGGCACTTTGGCCCAGTACACCGTGAGCTCCTTGTCCGTCGAGGCGTTCATGACTCCCCCCACGCCCTCGATGGCTTCGGCGATCTCCCGGGGTGTGCGCCGACGCTCAGTGCCCTTGAAGAGCATGTGCTCGATAAAGTGAGAAACGCCGGCGATGGCGTCCTCCTCGTACCGGGAACCGGCGCCGACGAAAAGGCTCATCGCGACGGCGCGTGTGTGGGGGAGCGGACTGGTCAAGATACGGAGTCCGTTATCGAGCACTGTCTTCTGGTACATGCGAGTCTCCTCCGGCCCGTGGTCTGGGTGTCGTGTCGGAGCTCCACGCCGCGTCACCACACCGCATGACAAACGGCGAGCCGGTGCCAGAATTATACGGCGTAGAATGATCCGGGAGGATGACCGACATGATTCGGATCGGAACCGCCGGCTGGTCGTATCCGACCGGG
The DNA here is from genome assembly GCA_009377635.1 of Chloroflexota bacterium. Lineage (GTDB taxonomy): Bacteria > Chloroflexota > UBA6077 > UBA6077 > SHYK01 > WHTR01. The sequence continues at coordinate 25,281 of WHTR01000007.1, read as the reverse complement.
GAGGGGCGGTGGTCTGGCATCTTCTACCCGGAAGAGCGGAAGGTGGACGCCCTGGAGTTCTACGCCCACTTCTTCGACACCATCGAGGTGAATAGCACGTTCTACCGTCCCGTTCCCGCGACCGTCACGCGGAGCTGGGCGCGCAAGACACCGCCCGACTTCCGATTCACCGTCAAGCTCTTCCAGAAGTTCACCCACCCGAAGATGTTTGAGGAGACCACCGGTACGGAAGCGGCGCTGGGGGCCGGAGACGTCGCGCGCTTTCGGGCACCGCTCGACCCGTTGGCCGAGGCGGACAAGCTCGGCCCGCTGCTCGCCCAGTTCCCCCCGAGCTTCAAGCGCGACGAGGCCAGCCTCGCGTATCTCGAGAAGCTGACGGAGTGGCTCGCTGACTACGAGCTGGTCGTTGAGCTGCGGCATCGGAGCTGGACGGAGGATGAATCGGTGGCGAGACTGCTGGCCGCACGGCAGGTCTCGTGGGTGCGCATCGACGAGCCCAGGTTCGAATCATCTGTGGGCCAGGTACCAATAACCGGGCCGGTCGGGTACTTCCGTTTCCATGGACGCAACTACCGAGACTGGTGGAGAGGTGATCGGGAGACCCGATACAACTATCTGTATTCCCTCGACGAGCAGTCTCATCTGGCCCGGCAGATCGCCGACATGGCTGGGTCGGCCCAGCAGACATACGTTGCGTACAACAATCACTACCGAGCCAAGGCCGTAGCCAATGGGCTCCAGATGAGGCTGATGCTCGGTCAAGAGGTCCCCGAGGACGTACCCGAACCGCTCCTCGCCGAGTACCCCGACCTGGCGAGCCTGATTCAGCACGAAGCAGCGGACCGCAGCTAAACGGAAGCCAAGGAGAGACCCGCAAGATGTCGTGCCAGCGGAACGCGGGTGTCACGCCGGAATGAGAATAGATGCTGAATCCAGCCTCGCTGCTCAGCCTCGGCGCCATGGTGCTGTTCCTCTCCGTGGCCGGCTATGTCGTGCTGCGGAGCGCTCGTGACGCGGTCGCGTTGGCCGCGGCCGGAGCGCTGGTGGCGACCGCCGCCTATCTGCTCGGACAAGGGATGCAGGCGAACGCGGACACGCTCGAGGCCTGGGTGTCCTGGACGCGTAGCCTCCAGTGGGGCGCGGTCGTGGCGCCGACGTTGTGGTACTGGGTCACCGCGGTCCTGCTGCGAGAGACGAGGCCGTCGGCGGCGAGTGGGTACCGGCGATGGGCCCTCTGGCCGTTGGGCGTCGCATTCACTGCCGCGAGCGTTTTCCTGGTCGTGGCAATCTACGTCGATGACTGGCTCTACCAGTGGAGCGCAGTCTTCCCGCTCTCGCCGGAGCGCGCGGGGTTTTCTGCATTCGGCCTCCCCAATGGACCCCTGTACGCATGGTTCGTGGCGCTCTTGGCAGGAACTACGCTGGCGGCGTCCGTGAACGTCCTGCTTGGTGTGCTGGGGGCGACCGGGCGATCCCGGCGCCGCTTCGCGTGGCTGCTCGTGAGTGCGGTCCTGTTCGTCTTCGGCGCCAACTCACTCGGGATCGTCAATTGGCTGGGCGGATGGATCGTTCCGACGTGGGCCGGGCACTTGACCCTCGGCGTGGCTCTGGTCATCATGGGCTGGAACGTCTCTGCCCACCGCCTCATCGTCGACCGCCGGCCCTGAGCCGTGCGCGCCTGCGCGAGCACCGTGGGATTCGCTGTGGCGCTGGTCGCTCTCAATAATGTGGTCCTGCTCTGGGACGATCATTCCGCGGCGGGTGTGATCGAGTCACCAGTGGGCGGCGTGGTCCAGTGGGGTGTCGTTGTCGGTTGGTCGCTCCTTGTCGCGCGAATGTCCCTGAAGGATGTCGGACTGACCCTTGGGAACTGGCAGAGCGGCGTGGGATGGGGGTTGGGGGCAGGAGTGGCGATGGCCGTCCCGGCGTGGCTCTTCTTCTTCTTTCCTCTCATTGTGCCCGCGCCTGTCAACTACGAGGGCTACAGTGGATTGGGCCGGGGTGATGCGGCGGGTGTGGTATTCGTGCAACTACTCGTGAGGACCGCGCTTCTGGAAGAGACACTGTTTCGCGGATTGATCCAGCAGCAGGGAGTCCAATGGCTCGGTGCGCCACGCGGCATCGCCCTCTCGTGCGCGCTCTTCGTTCTGTGGCACGTTGTCATCGTGTCCCGAACGATTGAACAGACGAATCTGCCGTCGGGGCCGGTTCCGGTCCCAGTTCTCCATCTGGCTGCGGCTGCCCCCGTTGCGGCGGCTGGCTTGATCTTCAGTCTGATTCGGTATCGAACCGACAGTCTGGTTGGGCCGATCCTCGCCCACTGGACCGTCAACACGTTGATCTTCCTGTCTTTCTGGGGTGGGTCGTGACCGGCTGCGCGTGGCACCGGAGCTGGGCAGGAGGGGAGCGCTGTCCCGCCAGGTGGGTGCGCCGGAGGAGACGTCCGGTTACGTGGTATTTGCGCGGTGAGCAGAGACGAGTCTACGCATGACCGCAGAAATCAGCAAATCCAGGATAAACTCGATGGCTATTCGGGCTATGACAGGTTCCAGACATCCGGTGATCGGTAACGGTCCTCGATAGGGACGGTCGGTCCCCTGTCGAGGCGCCGCTTGGGGGAAGGGCTGGACCCGAATGCGGGGTGTGCGGATGCGTGGGCCCTGTAGAGCAGCGGTGGCGAGGGAAGGAGGAAGCATGCGGCGCGTTTCGTTTCGCTGGATGCTCGGGTACGGGGCAGGCCGGGCCGGGCTCGGCATGCACGACATCTTCTTCAATGCGGTGGCCGGCTTCTTCCTGGTCAGCTACGGGCTGCCCAACTGGGCGGTGGGGTTTCTGGCCAACGAGCGTTCATTCGTCGGCAGCGTGCTCCAGCCAGTGGTCGGCGCTGTCAGCGATCGGATCAGGACGCCCATCGGTCGGCGGAAGCCGTTCCTGCTGCTCATCGCGCCAGTCGTCGTTGGCTTCCTGGTGCTCATGACGCGGCCCGAGGGGTGGGTCGTGATCGCCGTGTTTCTCGTCGGGCCGCTGTGCCTGAGCATCGCGGTCGTCGCCTACGAGGTGCTTCTGCCGGATTGTGTCGTGCCGGAGCGGCGCGGTACGGTCAACGGCGTGAACCGGATGCTCGGATTCATGAGTGGCATGGGTCTGCTGGTGTTGGCGTGGCGGCTATGGGAGGCGCAACCGTCGATCGTGTTCCTGGCTGTCGCCGGGAGTCTCGCGGTGGGCTTCCTCATCACCTTCGTCGCGGTCCACGAGCCAGAGCCGCGGACCCGGACCACGCCTCCTCTGCGCCTGGACCCGGCGATCTACCTTCGTGGGGTGCTTGCCCACCGTGAGGCGGCCAAGTACGTTGGGAGCTACTTCCTATTCTGGTTTGGGATCGGGGGAATCACGCCGTTCGTGACTCGCTTTGGCAACGAGGAGCTGGGGATCCCGGTGAGCGAGACGTTTCTGCTTCTGGTGGTTGTCATAGTCGCGACGCTGCTCTTCTCGGTGCCGTCCGGATGGCTCGGGGACCACGTCGGCAAGAAGGTCGTTACGAGTTGGGGCATTGCGGCCTTCGGGATACTGATCCTCGTCGGCTCCCAAGTGGGAAGTATGACGCAGGCCGTCGTCGTACTGGGGGCGGCCGGGGTCGCCCAGGCGGTGCCCACGGTGCTCGCGTACCCGCTCTTTACCGAGTTGGTTCCGTCCCGTCGCATGGGGGAACTCTCCGGCTGGAGCGCGATGGTCTGGTCGTTGGCTCAGCCGTTGGGGGCGACCGTCTTCGGGGCGATGGCCGACCTCGCGGGGACGCTGCGCGCGGTGTTCCTCGGCGGTGGAGCGGCCGTGCTGCTCTCGTGGGCCGTGCTGCAGACGGTGCGGGTCGAGCGGATAGGAGAGGTGCTGACGGTCGACGGGGACGCGGAATGAGGCGGACGCGTGCAGTACGGCGCGCGCCGAGGTGACGCGATCCCGCGTACGTTGCCCGCGCCGGCGATTGCGTTGGCGCGGGCGAACGCGCGGTCGAGCCGACTGGCGGGTCGGGCGGGCGACCCGAAGGAGAGTGCCCGTCACAGGTGACGACGAGCCGCGTGGTGCGCAATCGAAGCGGAGCATCGCGCGCTAGTCCGTGCGAGGCAGGTGCATCTCCTCGCCTGGCGCGGAGGCCGCCTCGGGTGCGTCGATCCGCGCGCGAAGGCTCGCCTCCTGGCCCTCGTGCGAGGGTTCGTAGAATCGGCGGCCGGCAAGCGCGTCTGGAAGGTGCTGTTGATCGGCGATGTGTCCAGGATAGTCGTGGGCGTACCGGTACCTCTGGCCGTACCCCATCGCCCGCATGAGGCCGGTGACCGCGTTCCGCAGGTGGAGCGGGACGGGCAGGCTGCCGGAGCGCTGAACCTCGGCTGCCGCGGCGGAATAGGCGGTCAGGGCCGAGTTGCTCTTCGGGGCGCACGCGAGGTAGAGCGCCGCCTCGGTCAGTGGGAAGAGCGCCTCCGGCATGCCGATGAAGTGGGCAGCCTGCTGCGCCGCGACGGCAACCGAGAGGGCGGCGGGGTCGGCGAGGCCGACGTCCTCCGCCGCGAGGATGATGAGCCGACGGGCCACGAAGAGTGGGTCCTCGCCTGCCTCCAGCATGCGCGCCAGCCAGTAGACGGCGGCGTCCGGGTCGGAGCCGCGGACGGACTTGATGAGTGCGGAGACGAGGTCGTAGTGCTGGTCGCCGGCCCGGTCGTAGAGGAGGGCACGGCGCTGCAGCGCGTCCTCGACGGCCGCGAGATCCACGCGACGTGCGCCGGCGGCGTCGGGCGCTGCCGCGAGCACTGCGGTCTCGAGGGCGTTGAGGGCGACCCGTCCGTCGCCGCCGGCCATGGCGACGAGGTGCGCGCGGGCCTTATCGTCCAGTTTCACGTGAAACGAGCCGAGCCCGTGATCGGCGTCCGCGAGGGCGCGGCGGATCATCGATGCCATCTCCTCGTCGCTCAGTGGTTCCAGCCGATAGACGCGCGCGCGCGAGAGAAGCGGGCTGTTGACCTCGAAGGACGGATTCTCCGTCGTCGCCCCAATGAGCGTCAGGAGTCCGCTCTCGACGTGAGGCAGGACGGAGTCCTGCTGCGCCTTGTTGAACCGGTGGATCTCATCGATGAACAGGATCGTGCGCTGGCCGAGAGCCCATCGCTGTCGGGCCTCCTCAGCCGCCCGTCGCAGGTCCGCGACGCCGGCGCTGACGCCGCTGATCGCCACGACGTGCGCGCGGGTGTGCAGGCTGATCACGTGGGCGAGCGTCGTCTTCCCGCTACCCGGCGGCCCCCAGAGGATCATCGAGTGGAGTCGGTCCTCGTCGATCGCCCGGCGCAGTGAGCGGTCGGGCCCGACCAGGTGGTCCTGGCCCACGAAATCGGCGAGCGTGCGGGGGCGCATCCGGGTCGCGAGGGGCGCGCCTCCGGCAGCCACGGGCTCAACGGGCTGTCCCGTGCCCGGTTCCCGGAACAGCCGCCGCTGGGCCGTCGCGCGCTCTGACCCGCTGGGTGGGTTGTTGCCGTCGGGTTCCGGACGCTGCCGAGCCATGCAGTCGCCTCCCGGGAGGCAGGCGCTTCGGGTTGACCACGTGGGCGTCTCCCTCAATGTGAGTATAGTCTGCCCGTCTCGGGCGTCGCCCAGGAGCTCGGCGGAACCGCGATCCTCAGATGTGACGATGCTGAGGCGCTCCACTGGATTGACACCTCCGCGCGAGCGCTCCTATAATCCCTCCTGATCGGCGGAGCACCGGCGGCCTCACCTGCCGGCGGATCCGCGCGGACACACGAGAGCTGAGGCCGTTGGACGTTGCCCAAACGAACGTATCAGCCCAAGCGTATCCCCCGGCGGCGCGTGCACGGGTTTCTGAGACGGATGAGGACCCCGGGGGGGCGAGAGGTGCTCCGGCGGCGGCGGCTTCGCGGCCGGAGACGGCTGACCGTCTAGCCGAACGTCGGTGCTTCTGGGTGGGCTCGCCGCTCGCAGCGTGGCTGTTGACAGGAACGCTGTGCGCGACGCCCCGGACCTCACCTCCGTCAGTGTTCCCGGTTGTGCGGATGTGCCGTCCATGCGTCGAGAACAGCGGCTTCGGCGAGGAGCAGACTTTGAGCGGGTGCGGGCCAACCAGCGACGGTGGGCGCACCCGTTGCTCGTATGCAGCCTCTATGACCGGCGGGACGGGCGAGGGGCACGCGTCGGCGTCGTCGTCGGACGGCGGGTGGGAAAGGCCGTGGTCCGAAACCGCGTCAAGCGACGGATCCGAGAGGTGGCTCGATCGCTCTACCCGGAGCTGCAGCCCGGCTGGGATATCGTTTTGGCGGCGCGTCCCCCGGCCGCCGATGCGGCGCTGGCCCAGATCGCGTCGGCGCTCGCGAACCTACTGCGACGCGCCGGCGTGCGCCGCGCGTACGGGGACCGAGCCCCGGAGCGGCCGGTCGCGAACGTCCACGACGACTGAGTCCCGCTACACAGGTATCGTGAAGCGCGTCGTTCTCGCGTGCATCCGTTTCTATCAGCTGGCCGTCTCGCCGGCCCTCCCCGCCGCGTGCCGCTATAGCCCGACATGTAGCCAGTATTTCGCCGAGGCAGTCGAGGTTCACGGCGTCGTCCGGGGGGCATGGCTCGGCTTGCGCCGCGTGAGCCGGTGTCACCCGTTCCACCCGGGCGGCTTCGATCCGGTTCCGGAGCAACGCCGTGCATAATCTGTGGTGCGGCGCCGTCGCCGAGGGCGGACCGGCGCGCTGCCGTTCCGGATCACGTAGTCGTTTGCCGGAAGGATAGTCATTGGAAGAAATCACGCAATTCTGGAATCTGTTCCTCGTGTGGCCGATCGAGGGGGCGCTGCTCGCTCTCACGCAATTCACAACCAGCGCCGGCCTCGCCATCGTCCTCTTTACCCTCATCGTTCGAACGGTGATGCTGCCCCTGGGGATCAAGCAGGCGCGGTCTCAGCGCGCCATGCTGAAGCTTCAGCCGCAGGTCCGGGAGCTGCAGAAACGATTCGGCAACGATCGAGCGAAGTTTGGTCAGGAGCAGATGCGGCTGTATCGAGAGAGCGGCGTCAACCCGCTCGCCGGGTGTCTCCCGCTGGTACTCCAGATGCCCATCTGGTTTGCGCTGTACTCATCGCTGATCAACCTCTCGAGCCGCGAGGAAGCGTTTCAGGCTTCGTTCCTGTGGCTGCCGAGTTTGGCGCACCCGGCGCTGCCGCGACTGGATGACCCGTTGACGTGGACCGCGGTCGTGCTTCCACTCCTGACCGCCGCGTCGCAGTGGGTCGTCCAGCGTATGTCTACCCTACCCTCCGTCGACCCGCAGCAGCAGCAGATGAGCCGGATGATGGAGTTCATGCCGCTCATGTTCCTCGTCTTTTCGTTCCAGGTGGCGTCGGGCCTCGTGCTGTACTGGGTCGTGTCAAACATGTATAGCATGGTCCAGCAGTACTTCATGATGGGCTGGGGAACGCTCCCCATCCTCGGCTCCCGCGCCGGCGCTGCTGAGAACTCGCCGTCGGCGGTGAGTGGAGATGAAGAATCGGCGCAGACACCGAGCCGTCCACGACGGAAGGCGTCCGCCCGTCGCAGAAGGGGGAGATAAGAGACACGGGCGCCATGAACCGTGTGGGCAACATCTCACCGAGAGTGCTGTTGTTGAGGAAATAGCCTATGGATGGCCACAGCGTCGAAGTCCAGGGACGTACCACGGAAGAAGCCATCGGCAAGGCTCTCGATCAGCTGGGCGTGACGCGCGACGAGGTCGAAATCGAGGTTCTCACCGAGGGACGAGCCGGCGTGTTCGGGGTCGGCTCGCACGAGGCACTCGTGCGTGTGACCGTTGCAACGGACGACTTCGATGAAGATGAGGAGATCGACGCGGGCGACGCGGCGACCGATAGCGCGGATGCCGAGCTGGCGCGAGAGACCCTCGAGCGGATGCTGGATCTTCTGGACTTCGCGAATCTCGTCACCGTGCGCACGACACAGCGCGAGCGTGGACTGACGACGATTGCCCTGGACGTCGCAGGTGAGGACATGGGTCTCTTGATTGGGCGCCACGGCGAGACGTTAGCCAGCCTCCAGTTTCTGCTCAACACGTGCCTGAGCCGACAGCTGTCCCGGAGCACACGGATCCTTGTCGATATCGAGCACTACCGCGATCGCCGGGAGCAGTCGCTCCGAGGCATCGCGGTCCGGGCCGCAGAGCGGGCTCGCCGCGAGCGCCGACCGGTCACGCTTCAGCCGATGCCGCCAAGCGAGCGCCGCGTCATCCACCTCGCGCTCCAGTCGAGTACGTGGGTCACGACCGAATCGACGGGTGAGGGATCCGAACGCCGTGTCGTGATCTCGCCGAAACCGACGGCCGCGCCACGACGCGCGAACTACGGGTACTCTCGGGGATCCCGGGGCTAGCGGCCGGGAAGAGGGAACGGCGTCGCCGAGGCGGGAGCCAGATGGTGCACACGGGAGCATACGCGGGGGCTCAGCTGCTGGGCCCCGACCTGGCGCCAGACTATGTGCTCGTCGGGCACGCCACCCGCGATGTGGACCAGTTCGGGGAGCGGCCGGGCGGCTCCGTCGTCTACGCGGGGGTCACGGCGCGGCGTCTGGGCAAGCGCGTCGGAATCGTCAGCGCCCACGCCCCGGAGGCCCAGATGCCTCGCGAGCTGGCACGGGCGGCGATCTGCAGATCGCGATCGCAGCGCACGACGTGCTTCGTCCATGAGATGGACCAAGGGGAGCGGGTGCTCCGCCTGCTGGAGCGCGCGGCGGACATCCCTCGTGAGGCCGTTCCCGCGTCGTGGTTGCGCGCGGAGATCGTGCATCTCGCGCCCGTAGCAGGCGAGATCCCACCTTCGGCGCCCAGGTGGTTTCGGTCAACGTGGATCGCCGCGACATTGCAGGGCTGGCTCCGCTCCTGGGATCCGGATGGACATGTGGAGCTGGCGCCCGAGCGGCTCGAATCCCTCCCCCTGGACGGGACGTCAGCAGTGGTTCTATCCATCGAGGACGTAGCCGGCCAGACGAACCTCGTCGACCGGCTCGCATGCCGTGTGCCAATCGTCGTCCTCACCCGCGGAGCCGCGGGGAGCACGCTGTACGTGGACGGCACGGCGACGCACATCCCGCCCGTCCCAGCTCGGGTCGTCGAGACGACCGGCGCCGGCGACGTCTTCGCCACGGCATTTTTCATCGCTCTGCGCGCGAACGGAGATCCGTTCGGCAGCGCCCACTTCGCCTCCGGTGCCGCTGCGTTGTCCGTTGAACGGATAGGAGCCTCGTCAGCTCCCACGACAGCCGAGATCGAACGGGTGCTGTGTGCCGGCGCGTGAACGCTCGGCTCGAAGCGCCTTCAGGCATGAGTCCGCACTCCGGAGGGATGGTGGGGAGAACCATTGCGGTCGCGAACCAGAAGGGTGGCGTCGGCAAGACGACCACAGCCGTTAATTTAGGCGCCTATCTCGGGGCGCTCGGCCGGACGTTGCTCATCGACGTTGACCCGCAGGCCAACGCGACGAGTTCGCTGGGGTTCGCACCAGACCAGGTTGGACCTTCTGTCTACGAGATGCTCATGGAGTCGCTTCCTCTCGGTGCGGTCGTCACGGAGACTCGGGAGGCGGGGCTCAGCCTGGCACCGGCGAGCCAAGCGTTGGCCAGTGCCCAGGTCGAGCTCGTGCAAGTGGAGAACCGTGAATTTCGTCTCCGCGACGCGCTCCAGCGTGAGCCGCATGGCTTCGGTGTCGTCATCATTGACTGCCCGCCCTCCTTTGGACTGCTGACGTTGAACGCGCTTGTCGCAGCCGACGCGGTGCTCATCCCCGTTCAGTGTGAGTACCTGGCTGTCGAAGGTCTTGGCCAGGTCCTCGAGGTGATCGAGGCCGTTCGCGAAGGGCTCAACCCGCGCCTCGAGATCCTCGGGCTCCTGCTCGCGATGCACGATGGGCGCACGACACTCAGCTTCCAGGTCGCGGAGCAGGTGCGGGCCCACTTTCCCAGCGGCACATTCCGCACGGTTATCCCGCGGTCGGTGCGTCTCAGCGAGGCGCCGAGCCACGGAAAGTCCATACGCGCCTACGATGCCCGATGCCGCGGAGCGCTGACGTACGCCGCCCTCGCGGCGGAAGTTGTCCATCGAGGGTATGGTCCATGAATGAGCCTGAGCGACCCGGCGGGAGTGGGCGATCGGCCGACGGAGACCCACGCGCAGACGACACGCCGCGAGCCAGCCAGCCACGGGCATCGGCCGCGGCCGGCCGCGGCGGACTCGGTCGCGGGCTCGACGCGCTCATCCGAAGAACGGGCGCCGGTGTCCAAGAGGTCGAGATCGAGCGGATCGTGCCGAATCCGGCGCAGCCGCGACAATTCATCGACCCCGAGGCACTCGAAGAGCTCGCGGCATCCGTGCGCAAGCATGGCATCCTGCAGCCGGTGATCGTGGCCCGGTCCGGCGCAGGGTACGCCCTCATTGCCGGCGAGCGACGCTGGCGCGCCGCCCAGCTCGCCGGCCTGCCCGCGGTTCCGGCGATCGTGCGGGAGACATCCCCCCGTGCGGCGCTCGAGATCGCTCTGGTCGAGAACCTCCAACGGGCAGACCTGACCCCACTCGAGGAAGCCGCCGCATACCGCGATCTCACCGAGGCACACGGTCTCACGCAGGAGCAGGTCGCCCTCCAGGTCGGACGCAGCCGGGTGGCCGTCACGAATCGCCTCCGCTTGCTGTCGCTTCCCGAACGGGCCAGGTCGCTGCTGGCGGACGGGTCGGTGACGGAAGGTCATGCACGTGCCCTCCTGGGCTGTCCCGATCCGACGATGGTCGACGTGCTGGCGGTACGCGTGGTCGCGGAGCGCCTCAGCGTCCGCCAGACCGAAGAGCTGGTCCGTCGGGCGACGGCGGTGGAGGCCCGTGGCCGAGGTTCTGCGCCGCAAGCCGCTCAAGCGTCCAGTCCCGTCCTCGAGGAGGAGCTGCAACGCGCGCTGGGAACGCGCGTGGAGATCACCCGCTCGCGCCGAGGCGGACGGCTCGTCATCCATTACTATAGCGATGAGCAGCTCGAAGGGATCGTTGAGGCTATTCTGGGAGCCGGGCAAGCGTAGTGGCGAACGGAGGCCATGGGTCCCAGGAAGCGCTGGCTCGTACGACTGAATCGATTCCTCGGGTGCCGTCTGGCCCCCGGCCACGCCAGCCGAGCATCTCGGCCGTCTTGCCCGCCTATAACGAAGAGGCGCTCATTCGGGCTACGGCGGACGCGACGGCTGACGTGCTCGCGCGCCTGACTGACGACTACGAGGTGGTCGTCGTCGACGACGGGTCGCGTGACCGAACGCGCGATGCGGTAGAGGCGCTGAGGACCGAGAACCCGCGCATCCGATGTGTGGCCCATCCGGTGAATCGTGGCTACGGAGAGGCGCTCAAGACGGGGTTCTGCGCCGCGACGAAGGAGTTGATCTTCCTCACCGACGGGGACAAGCAGTTCGACGTCGGTGAGCTCGCGTACTTCGTGCCCGAGATCGAGCGCGCCGACGTGGTCATCGGGTTTCGCCGGCCGCGCCGCGACCCGTGGCTGCGTCTCGTCTACGGTTGGGGCTGGCACTTCGTCGTGACGCTGCTCTTCGGCCATACGGCCCGCGATGTGGACTGTGCGTTCAAGCTGTTCCGTCGGGAGATCTGGGAGCGCGTGAGAGTCCATTCGGGCGGCGCGACATTCAGCGCGGAGTTTCTCATCAGGGCACGGCGATGCGGTTATCGGATTGTGGAGCTTCCCGTCTCGCACTATCCACGGATAGCGGGCCGCCCCACCGGTGCTAATCCACGCGTTGTCCTGCGGGCCATCCGGGACATCCTCTGGCTCCGATTCCACCTCGATCGGTGCCCCAAGTAGCACTGAGCGGGCGGCTCCTTCATAGGGCCTGCGTGCGTCACAAGCGGCGATGCACGAGGAGCACGAAGACGGAGATCGCGGCAGCCACCGCTGCGACACCACCCATGGCCGGGGCGATCCCGACTGCCAGCGACAGAGCTCCGAGCGTCGGGGCGGCCAGTCCGCCCATCTCTTGTGCGACGAGGTAGTACGCGCCGAGGACCGTCGCTCGGCGTTCGACCGGTGCCCGGTCCAGCAGGAGCCCTTCGACGACAGGCATTCGCGTCGACGCAACGAGGCCCATCGCGAAGAGGACCGGGATCACCAGGACGGTCGGCACGAGAGTGAGGAGGAGAAGGAGCGGTCCAAGCGCGGTCAGCGATGCCACGATCACGGGTTCCCGTCCGAACCGGTCCGACAGGAAGCCACCCAACGGTGAGCCCACCATCCCGCCGACGAAGGGGATCGACACGACCACGGCCGCCGCGGTCACTTCGAAACCGCGAACGTCCACGAGATACAGGGCGAGAAAGGCAACGATGGCGGCATACGTCATCTGGAAGAGGATGACGAGACTCAAGAGCGGTCCGACGACCCGGAACACGCCTCGAATCTCGCGCAGCGCTCCGCCGTAGTTTGCCGGGCCGTTCATCCTCTGCGGGCGGGGTGCCATGGTGGTGAGCAGAAGTCCAGCCGCGAACGGGGCGACCGCGAACGCGAGATACGGCGTGCGCCACGTCAGCGTCATGGCGACGAGCCCGCCGGCCACGAGCGGAGTCGCGAAGAAGCTCAGGTTCCCCCCCACCGTGTGCATGCCCAGCGCGCCGCCCAGCTGTTCCTTGGGGATCGCGCGCGCGAGGAGGGCTGCGGCAGGCGCATGATACGTTCCCGCGGCGATGCCCAGCCCGACGAGGAACACGAGAAGCTGCCAGTATTCTCCGGCGAGGCCGATCAGCACCATGCAGAGTGCCGTCGCGACGAAGCCGAGGACGAGGACCGTGCGGCCGCCGAATCGGTCGGCCAGGACGCCGATCGGCGCCTGCGAGAGTCCCTGGCTCACGCTGAAGGCCGAGACCAGGAAGCCGGACTGGACGTAGTTCAGGGAGAGGCCGTCACGAATCACGGGGAGGAGTGGGGTGAGCATGCTGTTGCTCACGTGGTGTGTGAAGTGGGCGAACATGAACGTGCCGACCAGTGACTTGCGCCGAACGCTGGTCGGCGCGGCGGTGACGAGGGCGTCAGCCATGATGCACGTACCTCCGGGGGTCAGACGACCGTTGCTCGCGGAGAGGATAGGCGTTCGTCCGAACGATGCCGATGCCTCGGGCGGGTTCCACGCGACCGCGGGCGGCGGGAGACCGCTACGTCCGCACGAACTTCTGAATGCGCTGGCCCTGGAGGACCTCAGAGACGTAGAAGTCGCCGTGGCGATCGGCCCAGATCCCGTGCGGTGCAACGAACCTGCCTGGCTTCGCGACTCGATCATCAAGGCTCCCGATGCGTTCGACAATCGTGCCGTCCAGCGTCAGGAGCGTGACCCGCCCCGACAGCTCTGCCACATACATGATGTCGTTGTCGTCCACGTAGATGTCCGCCGGCTGTGCGAAGTCCGTCCACATCTCGATGAACTCGCCATCGGGCGAGAACACCTGTATTCGGTTGTTCTCCCGATCGGCGACGTGGAGCCGCCCCCGTGCCTCCCAGACGCTGTGCACGAGGTTGAACTCGCCAGGCCGAGTCCGGCCAGGCTCGCCCCAGGAGGAGAGGAGCTGCCCGTCGGCAGAGTACTTGTGCACCCGGGCGTTGCGGTACCCGTCGGAGACGTAGAAGTCCCCGTTGGCCGAGAAGGCGACGTCGGTGGGGTAGTTGAAGGGGCCGGCGGCTCGCAGCACCGTCCGGTTCTCGGGGGTCCAGCCCGTGTCCGACGGCTGGTCCCGGTTTCCAAGCTCGAAGAGCTTCTTCCAGTCATTGGAGAACTTCATCACCACGTGGGCCGCGCGGTCAACCACGAACAGGTCGCCCTGGGGACCGATACACAGGCCGTGGGCATCCTGGATGACGCCCTCTCCCAGGGAGCGCACGTACCGTCCGTCCCGCTCGAACACCATGAGGGGATGTTCGGTGCGGGTGAAGACGTAGACTCGATCGTCCGAGTCCACGTTCACGGCGCCGATCTGCCCCCACCGGAACCCCTCAGGAAGCGTCCCCCAGGTGTCGAGCGCTTCGTACGCGTAGTCGCCACTGCCCACCGATGCCATTGCCCGGCTCCTCCGTCTATTTTCATTCCGACGTGAGCCCCGCATTCCGTAGGCACACTACCATGCGGGTTTCACGGTGTAAGCCGTTTAGCTCAGAGTAGCAGAACCATAGAGGCATCGCCCGTCGCTGTCAACTTTCTCGTGGCCCCGGCTGGATTAGTATAGTGTCGATGTCCCGCGTCCCCGGGCACGACGAATAGCCGCGGAGGTTCGCCATGCAGGCCAGCGTCGATCCCTTTCAGGTCGATGCCGCGGGGCGGCGCGTACTGCCGTCCTTTTCACTCGCCGAGCGCGACCGCCGATACGGCCGAGTCCGCGAGCTCATGGCCGAGCGAAACCTCGATTGCCTCCTGGCGCCGTCGTCTGAGGTTGGGGAAACGCAAGCTCCCTCGCGCTACCTGTGCCAGATCGGCGGTGTCCAGGGAGGTGCGTGGGTCGTATTTCCGCGACAGGGGGCGGTGACGGCGGTCCTCTCAGCCGAGCGCGAGATGGTGATGTGGCAGGCCAGCCTTTCCTGGCCGAGTGACCTGCGTTGGGGCACATTCTCGGAGCTCGTACCGGAGCGCGTCAAGGAGCTGGGGATGGGGCGAGGTCGAATCGGTGTGACGGGCCTCCTCAACCAGCAGGCTCGACCCGAAGGGATCATCCCCTACGAGACGTGGCGCCGAATAACCGGTGAATTGCCGGAGGCGACCTTCGAGCCCGCGAACGACGTGCTCGATTTCGCCCGTATGCGGAAGGGGCCCGAAGAGATTACCGTGATCGAACTGATCGCGGCGTCGAACGAAGCCGCGATGGATCGCATGATGGAGGTCGCGAAGCCAGGCATGGAGGAGGCCGAAGTCTGGCTTGAGATGGCGCAGGTTCTGATGCGGCACACGGGCGACTATCCAGCTCGCCTCTCCCTTGGATCGAACGGTCGACCGGCGAATGCCAGCAACACGATGGGCCTGCCTATTCGTATGGAGGATGGGGGGATCCTGAGCCAAGAGGTGGACGCGCGGCTTCAGGGGTATCGGGCACAGTCCAACTTCAGCATCCTCATCGGCAGCTTGAGCTACGTTCCCTACCGGGGCGCGATGAACGCGGCGATCAACGTGTTCATGGAGACGCTCCAGTGGTTGGTCCCCGGGCGGACCGTCGGCGAGTTTGCCCAATGGGCGGCGGACGTGGCGCGGCGGCACGGTGATGGCGGCGGGGCCATGATGCACACCAATGGGCTGGGAAGCGATCGGCCCCGCTTCTCTGTGGACAGGTCGATGCTGTCGGCCGGCGAGGCTGCGCGCGCCGACGCTAACATCGTCATTGAGCCCGGGTTTACATTCACTATCAAGGCCAATGCCGAGTTCAGCGGGTTCCGGGCCGGGTTCGGCGAACCGGTAACGATCACCGAGACGGGCGCCCGTCGCCTGGGGCGACGGGAACCGAAGCCGTTCATGACGGGCGGGGTGGGGATCTAGGCAGCTCGTTGATCTGGGCGGAGGGTATGTGCGATGAACATTGAGTTGGAGTTCGGCGGAGTCGAGATCGAGGTGAAGGGATGGCGGGGACTCTACACGGCCGCCGGCGTCGCTCTGGTGGTCGCAGCGGTCGTGCAGGAGCTGTCTCGACCGCCGGGCCAGCGGACCTGGCACGGGCGAATCGCAGGATACATCCCGTACGACTTTCGCCCACCGACGCTCGATCGGCTGATCGGATCGTTCTGGAATCCTGGCAGCGACCGTCTATTCAACGACCGGTGCTGGGGAATCGGGTGGGGCGTGAATCTGGCTGCTGTCGCCCGCAGACTCGGGCTGCAATAGCACGCTGAGAGTGCGAAGAGGCTTGTCATGCCCATGCGTGCAGCCAGATCCTTCGTCCGCTCACGCCTTGGTCTCGTGAATTGCTTGAAAGGCGGATTCGGCCATCACATCCACGACGGACCGACCCGCGCGGACCGCCTGAACCATAGCGGCCTCCCGCTCCACGATCCGTTCGGCCGCTTCGACGACCTCCTCCGCCCGCTCCTGGGGAATGAACGTGATGCCGCTCCCGTCAGCCAACACGAGGTCGCCCGGCCGCACCTGGACCCCGCCGCACTGGATAAGCGTATTGAAGGACTCCTGGATGATCCGGCTCCTCGCTGTGACGGGGACGCCCGCCCGTGCGTACACGGGGAACTCCAGCCCACGGCTGCCGTCGACATCCCGGCAGGCGCCGTCGATCACCACGCCACGGATGCCCTTGACCTGGGCAGCATTGGACAGAATGTCGCCCCAGCAGGAGACGTCCGTCCGTCCCGCGTTGTCGATAACGATGATGTCCCCTGGACTGGCGGTCTCCACGGCCGGTGTTGCCAGGTGGTGCTCGGGCCGCGTGAGGCCGGCCGGGGCGATCTTCACGGTTATGGCGCGCCCCGCGATCCTCGGACATGGCCACACGGGATGGATTCCGATCACTGCCCCGCGAAGACTCAGGTAGTCCAGCGCGTCGGACACGGCAGGTGTATCGAGTCTCGCGAGCCGGTCGATGAGATCACGCACATTTTCGTCCATATGTCCCTCCATCGATTGCTGCGAAGGCCCCGAGTCGAGATCCGATTGCGGACGCACTCGCACCGGGACACCGCTGGTTGGGATGGCGTACGTCGCAACGTTTATGGACGTTGTTGGCACGCAGGGTGCTTCGTCAGGCGCCGTGGCGGTCCGGGGGTCGAGGAAACCCGTAGATGTCCATGGTCAGTTCGCCTCGACGAATGCGCTCCACGTACGCCTGCTCTGCCGCGGCGCGCTTCCGGGAAGCTTCTAGTGCCTCCATGGCGCGGGCACGATCCACGGCCATCACGCCGTCCCCATCCCCCAGGATCACGTCGCCCGGTTGGACCTGCACGCCGCCAATGACCAGGGGCACCTGCAGTTCGCCCGGCTCATGCTTCACGGTTCGGTGCACGGCAGTGCCGCGTGCGAAGGCCGGAAACCCGACCCGCTGGATCTCCTCGGAATCGCGAAGGCCGCCGTCGATGACGAGTCCCGCGACGCGGCGCACCTGGGCGGCCAGGGTGAGGATGCCGCCCCAGTACCCTCCAAGGAGCTCGCCGTTCTGCACGACGAGGACATCGCCAGCGGAGACGAATTCAAGCGAGCGGTGGATGGCAAGGTTGTCGCCGGGATGGCAGCGGACTGTGAAGGCCGGCCCGCAGAGCCGTGCGCCGGGCCACACGGGCTTGATGGCTGGGTCCATGGCACCGGTCCCGCCACCCGCCTCGTAGACGGTCGCCACGCCGAGGTCGCGCAGCGCCCCGTACACATCATGCGAGATCTCGATGGCCATCAGACGATGCTCCACGGCAGCCGATTGTGCCCATGAACCGTTGACTCGATCATGGTTTCTCCTGTCTACGTGTGGAAGAGGATCATTCTGATCCGCTTCACGCGGACTCAGAGTGAGATCTTCCTCGCAGTCTCCGAGGCGAAGGCGCTATACGACCCAGTAACTCGCCTCGGACCTGGGCCGGCTCCGGGCCCGGATGGTACCAGGCCGCACCGGTCGGAACAAGGAGGTGCCTAGCGCCGAACTTGCTCGTGCGGGCGGACGGGCCGCGCGCCCATCGCTCCTGGATATGGCTGCCGCGGACCGCTATTCTCATTCCATCGCGACACCCGCATTCCGGAAGCATGAATGCGAGCACCCCCGCATCTTGCGGGTCTCGCGTTGGATTCCGCTAGAATCTGCACCGAGGGCGAGGTGGACGGCGCGTGAGCCAGAGGCAACCGATCCCGTACGTCGGCCAAGATCTGGGAGCACGGCCCCACGTAGCCCTGCTGTTCTGTGACCAACCCGGGGCCTTCATCGTCGCGACCTCCCTGATGCGCGGGCTGCGAGATCGCTTCCCGGGCCTGACCCTCGACTACTTCGGTGGCGAGCGTACGCGTGAGCTGGAGGACGCGAGTCGGCTCGTCGACGCTCGCTACTCGCTCTTCGGCCCGTCCGACGCCCTCGAGACGCTGCCGGCGTTCCTTGCTGAGCGGCGCAGCGCGGCCGGTCCGTATGCCCTCGCCATCAACCTCGAGTCGGACGCCCGTGCGGCCCGCGCCTGCGGTCTCACCCGTCCGCGCTTTGTCGCGGGCGCATACATCAAGCCTGCATCCGACGTTAAGGTCATGCCCCCAAACGAGGGTATCGACCGCCTATGGCACGAGCCCCGCTGGAATCGAGCTGACCTGCGCGCAGATTTCCCTGAGCTGACGAGCCAGTACATCGGCGAGATCTTCTGCCGGCTCGCTCGAGTCCCGGCGGACTTCGGCCGGACGGAGACGCCCACAGCCCCTCCGCCGTGGCCGACTCCCCCCGTACTCATCTCTTCGGGGGGCCGCCGCAGCGCGAAGCTCTGGCCCGCCCCCCACTGGCGCACCCTCGTCCGTTGGCTCGCTGGAACGGGGCACGAGGTGGGCCTCCTCGGCGCGGCGCCGAGCGCGCAGGGAAACGTCTACCATGCGGACGACGTCGATGGGCAGTTGATTGCGGGGGGCGTCGTCGACCTGCGGGGCACATTGACGCTGCCGCAGGTGGCCGGCGCGTTGGAGCGCGCACACGCGTTCGTCACCGTCGACAACGGCTTAATGCACCTCGCGGCCGCTGTGCACACGCAGACAGTCGCGCTCTTCGGTGCAAGCCCGCGTCGCCTCTGGGCTCCGCCGGCCCCATCCGTTCGCATTCTCGAGCCGTCAGCGCCCTGCTCGCGGTGCGAGGAGAACCGCTTCCGCAACGAGGGCTGTCTGCTTCCAGTGCACCAGTGCATGATTAGCATCGAGCCGGGCCGGGTGATTCGCGAGGTCGAACAGGTGCTGCGGCCTACCCGCCGGTAGCTGGTTGGGCTGGCTTAACCCCTTGCGTCGTCCTTAGGAGCCCGTCCACGGCGAGTTCGTGATGGGTGCCTGGGGCTTCTCGCAGTGGATGACGTGGCCGCCCGGACCAGAATGGTATTCGTACGCGGATCCGTCAACGGCCAGCGTGATTCGTTCGCCCGGCGTGAGAACCTGGACGTACATGCGGCCGGGCTCGGGACATCCAAGGGACGAGTCCGACCACGTCACCTCTTCGACACAGACGCCCGTGATCGCCGACGGCTCAATGCCGAAGCGAGATGACAGGTCGCTGATAGCGGCGTCCACGGTCGGGGGCATCGCCGATCCGTTGGCCGGTGGATTCTCGATGAGACGTTCACCCAGAGAGGTTCCCTCCGTACAGTGCTGGGGGGCAGCCAGGCGAGTGCGCAGTGCGACTATCCCGACGGCGGCCACAAGCGCGACGCCGACGGCCGCGATCGCGATGAGGAGCGTGCGCAGACTGGGCCGTCGAATCGTCATCGGTCACCAGGATAGCCAACTGCACACGCGCGGATCAACAATCCGGCGGCCATCAACCCGGAAAATGGTGGCTCTTTAAACGCTCTCGACGCTCACCCTGAACGTGGATCACTCGACGTGCAGAGCGCTGCCGCG
>WHTR01000007.1:0-5187 GCA_009377635.1 Chloroflexota bacterium | reverse complement strand
CCAAATGCCACGTAGTAGATCCTCGTGCCAAGGTTCCCCGCCATGAGCTGTGCCACGGTCTGCAGACTCGTTGCGAGCGGGAAGTTCGGGTAGGTGATGTCGCTTGCGTATGCTTGCGCCGCCTCCTGGACCCGCTCCGACGAGGCGATCGCGTTAACCGCAGTCCGCGCGACGTGCTCCTCCAGCGGTCTGTGCCGATAGTCGAGGCCGAAGACCGCGCTCGCGTAGGCCAGCCGCGCGGCGCGGTCGTCTGGGTATCGCGGGTCTGTGCGGAATTGATACTCAGCCAGGCTGGCGACGGCCGGGACGGCAACGCCCGGTCCGTAGAGCGCGCGGTTGAGCCCTGGCGTGACGCTCGCACTGTAGATCGGGTTGGTATCGTCGAGGCTCGTCGAGGTCAAGTAGTTCGCGAGCCAGCCGCGTGTCTCGTAGCTGTCGGGCGCAGCCGTGTGCCAGATGTCCATGGAGCGGAAGTGGGAGAGGTTGGGGTTTGGATAGCCGACGCCCTGCACGATAGCGACCTGGCCGGCCTGATACATCTCGTGGATTCGGCTCATCGCCGGGTGCAGTCCGACGTGATCGGTTATGGGCAGCACGTCCGCCTCGTCGATGCCGAGGGCCTCCCTGGCCTCCCGGTACCCGTCCAGCCCGTAGGGGACGACCGTGTTGAGGCCGTCGTTGCCCCCGCTCATCTGCACCACCACGAGGATCGTGTCCGCCGCCTGCTCCGCGACGGCCATGCTGCTCGCCGCGGCGACAGGGCCGCTTTCTTGGGCGACCTGGGCGGCCCGCCAAAAGAACGCTGGGACAGCGGCGCTCGTGCCGAGCACGAGTCCGCCACCCAACAGAAACTGCCGTCGCGTCACCATCGGTGATCCTCCTTCGTACTCACTGCCGGGGCGCTAGCACACATCGGCGCAAGAGCGCCAGCGGTTGTCGGTAGGGCGGGGGCTTGTCCCCCGCCGCGCGTCCCCGTGTGCTGACGAAAAACCTTCGCCAACGTGTACTACGCCATCTGGTAGACAGGCGTCGCCATGATCAAGTGCGCGACGCCGCGCACCGCCCGGTCGAACTGGTCCGTCGCGCCCGCGAAGTCGTCCGGGTTTCCGTCGTACCCATTCGTGGCATAGGCCATCAGCGCATCCCGGACGGCCGGCGCAGCATCCCCATCCACGAGCACGTCCATAAGGCCGCTGACCACGGCTGCGGGTGTGCGCGCGCCGAGCCGCTCGACGAGCGCCGTTGGGTCCATGCCGAAGCGCGCGTTGTTCCCGCGCTGGGTGGTCAAGGTGTTCGCGGCGTTCAGTCGCTCGATCCACGTCGCACTGCTGATCCAGTCGGTCCCCCAGTCCCACCCCGCCACGTTGGGCGGGTTGAAGAGCGACATACCCATCCGGTTCAGCATGGCGAGCGTCGTGCGCCCGAACTCGCCAACGCCCACGGCCTTCATCGCGCCGATGAGGTAGTCGATGGGACTCTTAACGAGCGCGTGGTAGGCCTCCTCAGACGAGAACTCGGGCGAGCGAAAGATGGACTCCACGAGCTTGCGCACGTCGTATCCACTCCGCCGAAGCTCGTCGGCGAAGGCGCTGATCCTCCCTGGCGCCGGCTGGCCGTGAACGAAGAACGTGAAAAACCTCCTCGCCATGTGCTCCGCCGTCGCCGGGTGATCGAGGATGATGTCGATGATGTCATTGCCATCCCAGGCGCCTGCGCTACCCAGGACGGTCTTGTCCTCGACGTCGTGCTGTCCTCGATTGAAGACGAACTGGATAGTTTTCGTACCTCGTTCCTGCCTGTAGAACCAACCCGTAAAGGCGCGCGCAGCTTCCCGAACATCCTGCTCACTGTAGTTCCCCACTCCCATGGTGAAGAGCTCCATGAGCTCGCGGGAGTAGTTCTCGTTGGGATTGCCCTTCCGGTTCGTATTGCTATCGAGCCACCGGAGCATGGCCGGGTCCCTGGACACCGCGTAGAGCAGCTCGCGGAAGTTGCCGAGGGCATGCGTCCGAAAGATGCCGTTCTGCTGATACATCGCCGGCGCGGAGTTGACTTTATAGTTCGCGGTCGCGAAGTGGTTGTGCCAGAAGAGAGTCATCTTCTCTTCGAGCGGTCGCGCTGTATTGAGCATTCGATATAGCCAGATGTTCTGGATCGTGGCCAGCTTCGTGAGATCCTGCTCGGACTCCATTTGCGCCATCGCCGAATCAACGCGGTCGTTTGGAACGCCCTCGAAGTTCACAAGCTGGTCGACTGCCGCGTCGAAGCCCATCTGCGCGTGCGCCTCGATCTCCTCTGGGCTCCCCCCGAAGCCGGCGCGACGAAGCAAGTGCGCGATTCGCCGCTGCCCTGTCAACTGGGCCATCGCTCCTCCTCCACCGATGGGTCAGGTGTGCCCCGCTGCCTTCATGACGCCCCGGCCGCGAAGAGCGTTTCAACGAATTGGACCTATACTCGCGGAGAAGCGACCGAGGCATCGATGGAGTACGCGCGGTATCCCGACGAAGAGCTGGTCAGGCGATTCCAAGACGGAGACGTCTTGGCCTTCGAAGCGCTCTTCGATCGGTACGGCGAGACCATCTACAACTTCGCGCTGCGTTTCCTCGGCGACTCAGCGGACGCGGAAGATGTCGCCCAGCACACGTTTGTCCAGGCGTTCGAGGCCCTCGGACGGCTGGATGCCGCGGGGTCCGTCCGCCCGTGGCTGTTCCAGGTGGCCCGGAACAGATGCAACGATTTCACCCGTCGCCGCCGAACTGCCGCCCTCCGAGCCACCGAGGACGGGGGCGAGCACGAGGACGAGGAACCGGTTGAGCCGGACCCGCTTCCGGAGGAAGTATACGAGCGCGCGGAGCTGCAGCAGCTTCTTCAAGAGGCCATCCTCTCGCTCCTTCCGCGCACACGGGAGGTCGTTCTCTTGCGCTATGTGGGCGATTTCACGTTTGCCGAGATAGGCAAGACGCTGAGCATCCCCGAGAACACGGCACGGACCTTGTTCCAGCGGGCAAAGCCGGTCCTGCGCGCGTATCTCCGGAAGCGACTCTGAAACGCTCCGCGCTATTCTCGCGTGGTATCAGTAGAGGCTCCTGGCGGGCCACGCGTCGCAGCGGCCGTGCCGCCGGAGGGGGGAGCGATTGACCGACTTCCACAGCGTCGATGATGTCGACGTGCTGTTTGCACGCCTCGAGCGGATTCCGCGACCTCTCGGCCTCCGCGCGCGCGTGCTGGCTGCGGCCACGTGGCGCGCTCGTATTCGGCGCAGGGTCGGATTGCTCCTCGTTGCCTCGGCGCTGGTGCTCGCGGCGGCCGGATCCTTCTCGTTCGGCTACCAGCTTCGCGTGTCCGGCGCAACGGCGCTGGTTGAGGCGATCCTCGCTGACCTGGAGCTCCTCAAGCTGGCGCCGTTCGAGGTCGCGCTCGCCCTCACCGAGCGGGTCCCGTGGCTGCTTGCCGGCCTGATGGGTGTGTGTCTGATAGTCGCGACCCTCGCCGGCCGGGTACTGCTCATGCCCATGGTGCCTGGCGGTGTGGGCGGCAGGGAGCGGTGGTAGGGATGCTCCGCAGTCACATGCGCGGGGCGAGGCGACTTCGGTTCGGTACGATCGTCGCGCTCCTGTTTGTCGCTGTCGTGGTAGCAAGTGGAGTGGTTGGCGCCGCGGCGGCCCCATCCCCGGTTCCCGAACCAGAGCCCGCCCCGGAGGTCCAGGCTGGCCCGGAGGGCAAACCCGAGCCCGAATCGGCGCCCGACGAAGCCGCCGCGCCCTCGTCGGTTCCGCACTCGGCTATTGGAATCGTTCGGAGAATCCGCCCGCAGAGCCTAACCGTTGAGGTCACGTCATTGGATAGTCCACTCGTCGTGACGGTGCGACCTTCGACCGCGCTGCGCATCGGTGGACGGAGGGTCACCACCCAAGATCTGCGGGTGGGCGACGTCGTTCTGGCCATCGGACGGCCCGGTCCCCGCGAGAACCTGGTCGCGAGCGTCGTCGCGCTGGTCCATCGAACAAAGCCTGAGCCGAGGCGGTGACCGCGCCTAGAACCCCGGCCGCAAAGCCCCGTCATCCTGAGGAGCACAGCGACGAAGGATGTCTCGTGACCGCCAACTTACGCTTAAGGGGAGATCCTTCGCTTCGCTCAGGATGACAGAAGACGTTTTCGGCCGCACCCCTGCGACGACTCCCAGAGTGAACTCCCTACCGTGGGGCGTGATGAGCCGTCTCAGCCCTCTGACGAAGAATCAGGCGACCCGCGGTGGGGCAAAGCCCCGCCGTCCCTCGACTGTGCATGATTGGCGGCCTGGTCGAGAAACGGTCGCAGCAGTGCCGTGAACTCGAGTGGAACGATCCACTTTGACGACGCCGACTCGCCGAGGGTCTTGAACGCATCGAGGTATTGAAGGCCCATCGTATTGGGCGCGACCGCCTTCGCAGCACTGTCGACCTCTCCCAGGGCGAGGGCCAGTGCCTGCGCCCGAAGGATGATTGCCTGTCGCTCACCCTCGGCGCGGAGGATGGCGGCCTGCTTCTCACCCCCCGCCACGGTGACCGCTGCCTCGCGTTGTCCCTCGGCCTCGGTGACCGTCGCGCGGCGGCTCCGCTCCGCAGACATCTGGCGGCTCATCGCCTCCTGGATGTCGCGCGGCGGCACGATCTCTCGGATCTCCACGGCGGTCACCCGCACGCCCCACCGGTCCGTCACCTCGTCGAGCTTGTCTCGCAGCATGTGGTTGACCTGGTCCCGCCGAGCCAGAAGATCGTCTAACGGCATATCCCCCACGATTGCTCGGAGGGTCGTCTTCGCGATGCCCTCGGCCGCCCCGAGGAAATCCTGCACGGCGAGCACGCTGGGCACGGCCTGCATGATCCGGAGGTAGATGATGAAGTCGACCGAGACAGGTGCGTTATCCTTGGTGATCGCCGACTGAGGTGGCACGTCGACGAATCGCTCACGCAGGTCGACGCGTACACCCTGATCGACTGCCGGAATGAGCACGACGAGCCCCGGACCTTTCGCGCCCAGGACCCGGCCGAGGCGGAAGACGACGAGGCGCTGATACTCTGGAACGATGCGGATGCCGAGGATCAGAATGATAACCACAAAGAGAACGACGATGCCGGTACCGATCAGCTCACCCACAGTATTCTCCTCTCACTGCGACACGCCCTCGCGAAAGGCACGACCCTTTGG
>WHTR01000079.1:2245-13348 GCA_009377635.1 Chloroflexota bacterium | reverse complement strand
GCGGGCGCGTATTCGCTATGGACGCTCGCCTGAAGCGCATCTCGACAACGTGCCAACCCTGTACTTTCGGCCAGAGGATCTGTACGTCGAACAGGCGGGACGGCGCGTGCTTCTCCAGCAGCGACTTCTCGACGCGCGCCGGAGCGTGTCCGAGATGCTGGCTCTCGGCCAGCTCGCGGCGGAGCGAAAGAGCGCGGACCTTCCGCAGGTGGCGCTCGCCGACGGGCTCCTCACGATCTGGCGCCAGGACTGGGCCGCGGCCGATGCCGAGCTCGTGCGCGAGCAGTTCCAGGAGGCGCTGGACGCCATCGCCAGCCGACGACTCCCGCTCGCCGCATATATCAGCACGCCACACAGCCACTGGGTCATAGACCTCCTGCGACGTGCCGCGGCATGCCGCGCGGCCGAATCACCTTGCCCGGCAGGGTGCGTCGCGGGCGGATGCGCGCTCGACGGCCTCCTCGACGTCCACCTCTTCGAGAAGCTCGCTGCCGGACAACGCACCGCGGTGTTTGAGGTTGTGGGACGAGATGCAGAGCGATACGGATCCCAGAACCGAACCCACTTCTTCTACATCCACGTGGATCGCGAGATCGCCCGGGTTGAGGTGCCCGCCTGGGTCGCTGAAGACGGCAGCGCGCTGGACCTTGTCCACGCCGCGATCTGGGATCAGGCCCGGCGGGGCCAGGGATATCCCGTCGCCCTCGCCCGAGCCCACGAGCAGGCGATCGTTGCGGCTGCGGACCGGCGCGCCTTCGAACAGCTGGTCACCGAGGCTCTCGCCCGAGCAGGCGTGCCAGCGAGCGCATCGGAAAAACAGATCAGCAAGAGCCTGCGGGCCGTATAATCGCGCCCAGGGCGAATGCCATGCGTGAACTGCGAGCCATGGGCCATCTCCCGCCTCCCGGCGCTCGCGTGGGCGAGATCGTTCGGGCAAGCATCGCGGACTTTGAGGCCCAATCCGTCCAACTCCACCAGACACCCGCCCTCGGGTCGCTGGTTCGCGTCCGAGGAGGCGAGCGTCTGCACATCTATGGAGTCCTAGCGGAGGCATGGACCGACGGCGTCGATCCGAGCGCTCGCCCGGTTGCGCGCGGGGCAGAGGGGTCCGAGGACGAAGCTATCTACCGAGATCACCCGGACCTCGCGCACGTCCTGCGGAGCTGCTTTCGTTGTATCGTCGTCGGGTTTCGTGACGGCCACGAGATCCGTCGGCACCTCCCTGCCTCCCCCCCACCGATGCACTACTCCGTCGTGTCCTGTGAGCCCGTCGACGCCGAGGAGTTCACGCGGTTGCCGGACTACTTCCGCGTGATCATCGATTCCCGCACCGCGGCGGCCGACGAGGTTCTTGCCGCGCACATTCGACTCATGGCGGTCGCCCGGGCCGGGCTCGCCGACGACGAGCGATACGCCTATTCGGTCCGGGCGGGACGAGCGGTGGCGGCATTGCTCCGCGCCGACCACCAGCGGCTGCTCACGGTCCTCGAGCGGATCCGCGTGCCCGTTGACGTGCGTTGAACGAACGGCCCGGCCGTCCGCAGTGTTACCATTCCGACAGACCACGAGCGATCTCGGCCGGACGACGCGGCGAGATACCACGGAGACAACGTGAGCTGGGACTCGGTGGGCAGCACGCAGCCTTCGGGCACGCGTTTGGGCGTGGTGACCGAGGGTTCCCTGACGAAAGGGCTGACCGCCCGGCTGGATCCGGCGTGCTCCGTCGAGGACATGCGGGTGGGGCGGTTCGTCAAGATTCAGGGGGAGCAGCACGACTTCTTCTGCCTCATCACCGACGTTATGCTCGGTGCCTCCAACCAGCAGGCGACGGAGGACCCACCGGCACCGGGCGATCACTTCCTCCGCGAGGTGCTCTCCGGAACCGCCATCTTCGGGTCGATCGCGATCCAGCCGATGCTTATGCTGGAGAAACGGCCAGTGGACCGGGTGGATCCGGATGAGCTCGGCGGCCCGCGACCGGTCCGGACGATCCCCACGCATTTCGCGCCGGTCGATGTCGCCAGAGAAGACGACTTCGACCGGGTGTTCGCAAAGCCTGGCGACGATTCCTGGGAGATCGGCACGCCCAGGGACATGGACATTCCCATTCGCCTCGACCTCGACCGACTTGCCGAGCGGTCAAACGGCGTGTTCGGGAAGTCCGGCAGCGGGAAGAGCATGCTGACCCGGGTACTGCTCGGCGGCCTGATCCGGCGCAGGAAGGCCGTGAACCTCATCTTCGACATGCACAGCGAGTACGCCTGGCCGAGAGAGGACCAGCGCGGAGGAGCACGCGTCAAGAGCCTGAAGGAGCTGTTCGGGAATTCGCGGGTAGCCGTATACGGGCTGGTGTCACGGCGCCCGCGCCCGCGAAGCTGGCCAGTCGACGGCGAGATCCGCATCGGCCTCAACGAGATCGACATCGACGACATCGCCCTCCTGGCCGACCTCCTTAACCTCAACGAGACGGCGGTCGAGACGAGCTACCTGCTCCAGGGACGCTTCGGCGACGGATGGCTGGCCACACTGCTCGACATGGCGCCCGCGGACATCAAGGCGTTCTGCGAGGAGGTCAACGCACATGCGGCAGCGGTCAGCGCGCTCGCGCGGAAGCTGAACCAGCTCCTGCAGCTCGACTTCGTCACGCGGGACTACGTCCCCCGCTCGTCGTCCTCCATCGAGCACGTGATCCGAACCCTCGAGCAGGGCTCGAACGTCGCGCTGGCGTTCGGTCATGAGAGCCAGCTCCTCCCGTACATGCTGGTCGCGAATGTGATCACGCGGCGCATCTACGCCCGGTGGACAGACCTCACCCACGCAGCCGACGCCGGGGAAGGCGCCAAGCCACCCCCGCTCGTCATCACGGTTGAGGAGGCGCACAAGTTCCTGAGCCCGTCAGCCGCGCGCCATACGAGCTTCGGGACCATCGCCCGCGAGCTGCGCAAGTTCAACGTGACGCTTCTCGTCGTGGACCAGCGGCCGTCGGGTATCGATCCAGAGGTTCTGTCCCAAATTGGAACCCGATTCACCTGCCAGCTCAACGACGATCACGACATCGAGGCAATGCTGGCGGGCGTGAGTGGAGCCGGGCACCTCCGATCCGTGCTGGCCTCGCTCGACTCCCAGCAGGAGGCGATGCTCCTGGGACACGCGGTCCCCATGCCCGTCGTCGTCAAAGTCCGAACCATCGACGACCAGTTCTACGAGGCGGTCACCGCCGGAGGGGCGGGCGTCGTCTTCCCGGCCGGGCGGCGCGCAACCGACCTCGTCTCACTGCCAGACGACTGAGCCGGAGGTCTCGCCTGAAAATCCTCCATACGGCCGACCTGCACATCGGGCTCGAGTCGCACGGCCCGACGAACCCGCACACGGGGCTATCCCGTCGGCTGGAGGACTTCCTCACGTCCCTGGACCGGATCGTCGACGCCGCGATCACTGAGCGTGTCGATCTCGTCGTCATGGCCGGCGACATCTACAAGGGACGCGAGCCGAACCCGACCCACCAGCGGGAGTTCGCGCGGCGCGTCTTTCGGCTGACCAAGGCTCGGATCCCCGTTTTCCTGCTGGCCGGCAATCATGACTTGCCGAACGCCGTCAGCCGCGCGACATCGATCGATATCTTTCACGAGCTCGACGTGGGCGGCGTAACGGTGGCGAGGCGCGCTGGACTCCAGCGCGTGGTGACACCGACCGGGCCCATCCTCATCGCCGCGCTGCCGTGGGTCACGCGAAGCACGGCGCTCGCTCATGCGGACATCCGCTCTCTCGCCGTGCACGAGTTCGAGCGCGTGCTGGTTGACCTGATCGTGCGAAGCGCTGATGAGCTGGCAGAACAGATACAGGCGGCCCGAGCCGATCGGGGACTGGCGGAGGCGCCTGCCATCCTCGTCGCTCACCTCCACGCCCAGGAGGCACGGGATGGCGCCGAGCGGCTCCTTACGGTCGGAACCGATCCTCTTGTCCCCATTCAGCGCATCGCGCTGGCTGCGTTCGACTACGTCGCGCTTGGCCACATCCACGCCCATCAGGACCTGTGGCGCAGTCCGCCCGCCGTGTACCCTGGCAGCATCGAGCGCATCAACTTCGGGGAGGAGCAGGAGGAGAAGGGTTTCGTCATCGCGGAGATCGCGCGCGGCTCCTGCGAGTGGAGGTTCGTGCCCCTTCCTGCCCGGCGGTTCATCACCATCGACGTGAACGCACCGACAGACGATCCGACCGAAACGACGCTCCGGCGCATCGAGCGGCGTCGCGATGAGATTCCCGATGCGGTGATCCGCGTCCGGGTCCGGGTCAGCGACGAGAACCGGGCCCTGTTCGACGAGGCACGCGTCCGCCAGGCGCTCGCGGATGGATTCTGGATCGCCGAGGTCCGAGCGGACGTCGATCGGCCCGCGCGCAGACGGTTGGCCGGCATCGAGGTGGAACGGAAGAGCCCGATGGAACTGCTGGAGGACTACTTCACCGAGCGAGAGGTTCCGGCGGACGAACGTGCCCGATTGCGACAGTACGCCGCACTCCTGCTCGGGCGGGCGGACTGAGCGGCAGAGAGGATGCGAGGCAGGATGTGATCCCACTTCGCCTTGAGCTTCGAAACTTTCTCTCATATGCGGAGGGACACGCGCCGTTGTCCCTTGAGGACGTCCACGTGGTGTGCCTGTCTGGCTCTAACGGCCACGGGAAGAGTGCGCTTCTCGACGCGATCATATGGGCCCTCTGGGGTGTGCCACGAGGCGGAGCCCGCGCGGGCGACGACCTCATCCGGCATGGAGCCCGGGAGATGCACGTCTCGCTCGAGTTCGAGCTCCACGGGATCCGCTACCGCGTCACCCGCAAGCGCGTGCGGCGCGGCCGGGACGCCACGACGGACCTCCATCTCGAGAGCCACGATGGGATGACTTGGCGCTCCCTCACCGGCGGATGGATCGCGGACACGCAGCGCACGATCGGCGACCTGCTTCGCATGAGCCATCACACGTTCGTCCATGCGTCCTTCATTGCCCAGGGGAAGGCCGACGCCTTCATGACACTGGAGCCGGCCGACCGCAAGAAGGTCCTGGCCGAGATCCTGGACCTCTCGCGCTACGAGCAGCTCGCCGAAGCCGCGCGGGAGACAGCCCGTCGGGCGAAGAGCGAATCGGACCGTCTGAGCTCGCTCATTGAGAGCGTCGATCAGGAGCTGGAGCGGCGCGCCGCCTACGTCGCCCAGCTCGAGCAGACCGAGGAGGCAGAGCGGGATGCCCAGGCGGTCGAAGACCGGGTCGCGGCGGAGCGTGGCGCTCTTTTGCAGATAGTGGCGCGGCTCAAGGAGAGCCAGCGGTTGGCGAGCAACACGGCGATGGACGTCCGACGGGCAGAGGAGCGCGTGCACGCGTTGGAGATCCAGCTCCAAGAGCTGGATCAGCAGGTCGCGGAGAACGATGTGCTGGTTCGTCGGGCAGACTCTATCGAGCATACGTACGCCCAGTATCTGAGCATGGAAGAAGAGGAGCGCGAGCTGGCCGCGCGAAGCGACGAGTGGCTCCAGGCGCGGGACGACGTTCAGGAGGTTGAGGCCACGATTGAGCGCGACCGAGCCCGGCTGGAGGCGGCCCTTCCGGACGCCCAGCGCCGCATCTCCGAGATCGAGCGTCGGTTGGCGAGCGTAGCCGCGGCCGAGGCCGAGACCGCGGCACTTCACGACCGGCTCGCGGAGCTCGACGCCGTGGCTCAGCAGCTCGAAGCCGCCCAGGAACCTCTGGAGACCGCCGGCGGCCAGGTGGCAGTGCTGCGCAGCGAGGGCGAGCGACTGAAGGAAGAACCCGTTCGACTCGCCCACATGATCGAACTTCTCGGGGAACACGAGCAGTGCCCGGTCTGCGGGCAGCGGCTCGGGCGGTCGGGTCTGGCCGCGGCCCACGCTCGCCTCCGCAAGGAGCTGAACGAGATCGACGCCCATCTGTCAGACGTCCGTGGTCAGTACGTAAGCCAGGCGGCCGCGGTCAAAGCCATGCAGGAGCGGATCGCAACACTCCGGAACCAGCTCGCGAGCCGGCCGCGGGTTGAGCGGGCACTCGGCGAGATCGAGGCTCAACGGCGAGCCGCCGAGGAAGACCGGGCTCAGCTTGTCGACGCACGCCGGGTCGAGCAGGACCTCACACGCGCCCTCGACGAGAACGACTACGCCCACGATAGCCGTGCCCGAATCCCGCACCTCCAGGCCCGCCTCGATGCCATCGGATACGACCCACAGCGGCACCAGGCAGTGCGGAAAGGACGTGACTCGCTGGCCTACGCGGTGAGGGAGAAGAGCGCTCTGGACACCGCCCGGACTCAGCTCGAGACCACCGAGACGTTTCGGGTTGGCCTGGAGACGCAGCTCGAAGGCGCGAGCGAGGACGTTCGGCGCACCGCGGCGGAGCACGAGGTGCTCGCCGCGGAGGCGGCGCGCCTCCCTGGCACCGAGGACGAGCTTCGCCGCAAAGAGCAGGAGCTGCAGGAGGCTGCTGCGGCCCGTCGACGGGCCGCCGACGATCGGGGCCAGGCGCGTCAAATGGTGGCCTGGCTGGACCACCAGGAGCACGAGCGCACCACCTTCGTCGCTCGCCGGCACGACGTGCGGCGTGACCTCTCCGCGTATGACCAGCTGGCCGAGGCTTTTGGAAAGAACGGGATCCAGGAGATGATCATGGAAGACGCGCTGCCGGAGATCGAGGACACGGCCAACGATCTCCTGGCGCGGCTCACCGACGGCCGGATGCACGTCGCCCTCGAGACGCAGCGGACTGGACGGACCGGCGGGATCATCAACACGCTCGACGTCTATGTGTCGGATGAGCTGGGGACGCGCCCCTACGAGCTGTTCTCGGGCGGTGAACGGTTCCGGATCAACTTCGCGATCCGCATCGGGCTGTCGCGCCTCCTCGCCCGGAGGGCCGGCACGCCGCTGCAGATGCTGGCTATCGACGAAGGCTTCGGGAGCCAGGATCGGGAGGGGTGCGATCGCCTCATCGAGGCGATCAAGACCATTCAGGACGACTTCGAGCGGATCATCGTGATCACCCATCTCGACGAAATCAAAGACGCCTTCCCCGTCCGCGTCGAGGTGACGAAAGACCTCAGCGGATCGACCTTCACGATGACGTGACCGCGCCCGCCTCGGGCATGGTGAGGAGCGCGAGCAACGCGTCGTGCAGGTGGCCGTTGGTCGTGAGGGCGGTCCCGCCGTAGATCGTTGGAGCGCCGAGAAAGTCCGTCATGCGCCCGCCGGCCTCCTCGACGATGACCCGAGCAGCGGCCAGGTCCCACGGCTCCTCGCCGACCATCACGACCGCGTCCACTCGCCCGCTGGCCAGCGCACCGTACGTGTAGAGGTCGAGGAAACCCGGATTGTGATAGACGGAGCGCACCACCCGCTCCAGGGTGCCCCCCCAGCCCCGATCGTAGAACGCCGCATCGTTGCCACGCACGACGTACGCCCGGTCGAGCTGGCCCTCGCCGGACACCTGGATGCGCCGCCCATTCAGGTGGGCGCCTGCGCCGCGTTCTGCCCAATACGTCTCGCGCAGCGCCGGAATGTGGATCACGCCAACGGTCAGCACCCCGCCGCGCTCGAGAGCGATGCACGGGCCGAAGAAGGGAAGTCCCCGCACGAACTTCTTTGTCCCGTCGAGGGGATCCACGATCCACCGGATGTCCGAGCTGCCGGTCGTCGAGCCCAGCTCCTCGCACAGGAACCCGGAGCCCGGCAGCACCGGCTCAAGCATCCGGACGATCAGGCGTTCCGACTCGCGATCGGCCCGGGTCACCGGCGTCCCGTCATCTTTTATGTCAACATCTAGATGGCGCCGGAGCCGGCGGCGCTGAAGCCGGCCGGCCGCCTGCGCCGCGGCGATCGCCGCTTCCAGCTCAGGGCTCATGTCATGAGCCATCGGCGTTCGCCGGTCCCGCTCCGACTGCCGGCCCGCCTCCTCCGCCTGAGGCGGATCCCCGTCCGAAGGGGCAGAACTCTAAGACCGGACACTCTGGACAGTGCGGCCGTTTCGCCTTGCAGATCTGCCGTCCGTGGCGCACGAGCAGCATGTGGAACGGGTACACCAGCTCCGCGGGAACAGCCTGATCGAGGAGCATGTGGGCCTGCTCGGCGCTCGCCCTGGCCGGCACGAGCCCGAGACGCTGGCTCACGCGGTGCACGTGCGTATCGACGGGAAAGGCCGGCTTTCCGCACGAGAACAGCAGCACGCACGCGGCGGTCTTTGGGCCGACACCTTCGAGGCCGCGCAAAAATGCCCGCGCCTCCTCGAGGGGGAGCTCCCGCAGAAACTCCAGATCGAGCGTCGTCGCCCGCTCGGCGATCTGGCTCAGCACCCGCTGGATACGCCCCGCCTTGATCCCCGCGAGCCCCCCGACGCGGATCGCGTCGGCGACCTCCTCAACCGGCGCGCGCCGGACCGCCTCCCAGTCCCCGTCGAACCGCGCCACCAATCGCTCGTAGGCGCGGTCGGAGTTCACATCGGCCGTATTCTGGGAGAGGATGGTCTGAATCAGCTCGGACAGGGGATCCTGAAGAGCACGCTCCGCCGGGTCCCCATAGAAGGCCCGCAACCGCTCGTAGCAGCTCAACACCGACAACTGCGTACCGGGGCCGGCGTCTACGGTGCTGGACATGCGCCTCGCCCATCAAGTCTTCTGTCATCGAGCACTACTCCGTGCTTCCTGACGGCACGGGGATGCCCGCCGTCGGCTCCGGCGTTCCGGTGGCCTGTGGAGTCGGGCTCGCGGTGGGAGACGCCGACGTCTCTGGCGTTGGCGTCGGCACAGGCGGTTCGGTGATCAGCTTCCCGAGGTCACCGACGAGGATCGTGTTGATCGTGTGGAGCTGGGTGGTGCCCTCCACGATGGCGTAGTAGGCCGCCTGGTTCACCGTCTCGTTGCCGACGAGGACGCGGTGGACAGCGCCGTCCTTCATGGTCAGGGTCGCGGTGACGACTGGCGGCGCCAGACCGTAGGGCGACAGGTCGGTGGCGTTATCGAGCACCTTCGCCGAGCTTCGGAGCCGGGCAAGGCGGTTGACAACGCTGTTCACGGTGCTGAGGTCCGCTGAGTCGCCCGATCCGGCGAAGGTCCAGCCGATCGGCTCCGTTCGCTGAAACGCGGTCGAGCCGTCCGCCGTCGTGACATCCAGCCGCTGAACGTCAGTTGCCGTTACGTCCAGCACGTAGACTGTCGCCGTCCCCTGGTCGTTGACTTCAGGTGGCGGATTCGCGCGACTGTAGGCCCACATGCCGCCCGCGAGCACGACGAACACGATAGCCATGGCAATGGTCGTGCGGGCCATTCAGCGACGCATCCACCAGACGACCGTGCCCGCGCCGAGGAGAAGGAGCGGCAGGAAGATCGCGCTGGAGTAGAACACGAAGTTTGCCTGCGGCGCGGTCAGGGCAAGTGTGCGCCGCTCTTCGATGACAGGGCGCGTCGTGATGAGCTGATCCGTCCCCACCACCCAGTTCAGGCTGTTCAGAAAAAGGTCGTCGTTTCCAAACCCTTGACCAATGAACGCGTTGATGGCCATCTCCGAGCTCCCGAGGATCACGGCTCGGTTCTTCACGCGCTTGTTCGGGTCCTCGAACCCGGGGAGCGTCTCCTCCTGGGGCTGCGGGTTCTCGACTTCCTCGACCGCCACCCCGAGCGTGAGCGGGCCCTTCTTGTCACTGCCCTCGTCGAAGCGGATCGTGGACGTATCGGACTCCAGCCAGGAGCGCGTGTCCGCTGTCAGCGTCAGTCCCGAGATGTCGACGCCCACCTTGATCAGCTCGGGGATCTGGATCGACGTGGCCACGGGCATCACCGTGACCGGCAGGTTCTGCACGATGCGGTGGAGCCCGTAGTTCCCGACGATGAGGACCGTCGGATCCTGCTGGAGTCCGCTCACCGGGTCGACGGCGAGGCCATTGCCCAGAGTCAAATCCCATCGGCTGAGGATCCCTCCTACGTTCGACTCGGCCCGCAGCGGATCGACGAGCAGGACGAGCCGCCCTTTGCCGTCGAGGTATGTGCTGATGGCCTGCAGCTCCGCTTCCTGGTAGGGCGACTTCGCACCGGCGATGATGACCGCCGCCGCGTCCTCCGGCACCTGGCCCGCGGCGAGGAGGTTCAGCTCCTCCACCACGAAGTTATCGGCCTGGATCCGCGTTTTGAGCTCAGAGTAGCCCTCCTCTTCAGTTTTGTCGAGGTCGACTTCGCCGTGGCCGGTGATGTAGTAGACCTTGACCGGCGTTGGGTTGACCAGCTTGATGAGCGCAGTCGTCATGTGCGACTCATCGGGCGTGATCGTGTCCTTCATCTGGTCGCCCATCCGGAACTGGATCGTCCCGTCCACGGTCACGCCGTGGGTCGCAGCGATGCCGGGCTGCGCCTGCGTGTCGAAGATCTCCCACGTGAGCTTGCCCCCTGACCGGACCTCGTACTCCTTGAGGAGGTCCTGCGCCTGCTGCCGGTCCGCCAGCCCCCCGGAGAAGAAGGCCATCGCGTGGACCGGCTGGGGCAGCGCGTTGATGGTGGTCAGGGTGGCTTCCGACAGCGAGAAGTCGCGCTGGGCGGTGAGGTCCCAGCGCTGATAGAGTCGGTTCGCCGCGAAGTTGAGAACGACGAGGATCCCGATGAATGCGACGGAGAGCGCAACGGCGTTCGACCCGTAGACGGCCTCCCGCCGGGTCAGCCCCTGCCACGCCTTCTGCGGGTCGATCGCGACGGCCATGCCGAGGAATAGAACGCCGGCAGCGACGGCGAGCCGCGACGGAACGCTAAACTCGCCAGCAACCAGCGCGGTGCCCGCCGCGACCGCCAGCGCCAGGGCGCCAATCACTGCCAGCGGCCCCTGCACGCGATCGAGCCAGCCCTGGGGCGCGTTCCTCGAGCCGATCATCGCCATCGCCTCGCCGTGATGATCTGCGTCGTGATGAAGAGGCAGGCGGCCACGATCGAGAGGAAGAAGACGATGTCCTTCGTGTCAACCACACCTCGCGGCATGTCCTCGAACCGCCGGGTAATGCTTACGTACTGGGCAACTTGCGCGGCAGGGCCGGTCACGACGCGGGCCAGCGCGTCACTCAACCACATGATGAGCAG
>WHTR01000079.1:0-1494 GCA_009377635.1 Chloroflexota bacterium | reverse complement strand
GGACCTCCACGTCGATCTCGTCCGTACCCCGCATGCGGCGCTGGAGATTCTCGGGCGTGTCGATGGCAGCGAGCTTTCCCCGGTCGATGATCACGATCCGCTCGCAGACCATTGACACCTCGGGAAGGATGTGCGTGCTCAGGATGACCGTGTGCTCCCCGCCGAGGTTCTTGATCACCTGACGCGTCTCGACGATCTGCCTCGGATCCAATCCGATCGTCGGCTCGTCAAGGATCAGCACGTCCGGGTCCGAAAGAAGAGCCTGCGCGAGGCCGACCCGCTGACGGTACCCCTTGGAGAGCTTCCCGATGAGCCGGTTCATCATGTCGGCGATCTTGCATTTGTCGGCGACGTCGTCGATCCGTGCCCGTCTTGTTCGTCCGTCGAGGCCGCGGATCTTTCCCATGAAATCCAGATAGCTCTTCGGCGTCATCTCCGGGTAGAGGGGAACCGTCTCGGGCAGGTAGCCGATATGGCGGCGCGCCTCGAGAGACTGCTTGAAAACGTCGTAGCCTGCGACCGTGGCGCGTCCGTCGGTGGGTGGCATGTACCCGCTGAGAATACGCATCGTCGTCGTCTTCCCCGCCCCGTTGGGACCAAGGAACCCGAGGATCTCGCCCCGCTCGACCTCGAACGAGATATCGTCGACGGCGGCAACACGTCCGTAGTACTTGGTGAGCCGATCTACCGTGATCAACGAGACCTTCGCCTGCGGCCTTTCAGAATGCCACCCACGTACATACTCCTCGATCTTCGGTCGACAGGGATACTCCCGCAGAGATTATCGTGCACGACGAGCTGGATTGTCACCGACTGCCTGAGTAGGTTTTACGAAGGTTTTACAGGGAGAGCGGCAGACGGCGCCGGAGCGTCGGCCAGCTGCGCCACGAGCTCCGTAAGGCGAGCCTCACCGATCGGTCCGACCCACCGTTCCACGACCATCCCCTCGCGGTTGATGAAGAACGTCTCGGGGATTCCCGTGAGGCCCAGCTCGATGGCAAACCGCCCAGTCGGGTCCGGCGCGTTGAGATACGAAACCCCGAACTGGTCGAGAAACCTTCTCGCCTCCCCCTCATCGTCCCAGACGTTGATCCCGACGAACTGCACCCCGCGATCCTGCGTCGCCCGCCAGACCCGCTCAAGTGTTGGAGCCTCCTGCCGACAGGGGACGCACCAGCTTGCCCAGAAGTTCACCACAACGACCTTCCCGCGGAAGTCGGAGAGCTGCATCTTCTGGCCATCGAAGGTATCTAGCAGGATGGGCGGCATCGACTGCCGCTTCACCTCGCCGGCCTGGCCAACGGCGTTGACGCCGAAGACTCCACCGACTGGCTCGCGGCCGGTGATCCGCCACCCGAAGACCGCGAGAATCAGCACCGGCGGAAGGAGA
Organism: Chloroflexota bacterium; assembly: GCA_009377635.1. GTDB lineage: Bacteria > Chloroflexota > UBA6077 > UBA6077 > SHYK01 > WHTR01. The sequence goes on along the minus strand of WHTR01000079.1, from coordinate 104 downwards.
AACAGTAGGGCCAGCCACCGGGGCAGGCCGGTCTGCGAGGACGTCTGTATCTCCTCGCTCACGTGCGACGGCGTGGGCGGTGGGTCCGACACCGATCCTCCCCT
>WHTR01000078.1 GCA_009377635.1 Chloroflexota bacterium | reverse complement strand
CGGGTCAAGGACTTCCGTGCGATCGTCTGCGTGGGAGGCGATGGCACGGCGAATGAGGTCGTCAATGGGTTCGGATTGGCTGACGGAGAGATCGACCGCCGCCCCCTTCTCGGGCTCGTCCCCAGCGGATCAGCCCAGGACTTCGCGCGCAGTGTCGGGGTTCCACTGGATCGCGACTCGGCACTCCAGCGTCTACTGGCTGCCGAGGATCGCCCCATCGACGTCGGCCGCATTCAGTTCGCCGACGGCCGATGCCACTTCTTCGTCAACGTGCTCGGTGTGGGGTTCGACGCCGAGGTCGCCGGTCGTGCGAAGGAGGTGCGCGGTGCGATCTCGTCGATACCCGCTCACGTCGTCGGCTTCGCTTCAGCGCTGGCGGCCTACCGGAACAAGACCATCTCCATCACCTTCGCGGGTGAGCACGGCGACCGCATGCGCGTTCGCTGCAACATGGTTGTCGTCGCCAACGGCCCGTCCTACGCCGGAATGATGCGCCTCGCACCGGCCGCCCTCGTCGACGACGGGTTCCTTGACGTTGTCGTGATCGGAGACGTCGACAAGATGGAGTTCCTGCTCAATCTCCCGCGCGCGCTCGTGGGAACGCACGTGGACCACGAGAAGGTCGCGGTGTACCGAGCGCGTTCGCTGGCCCTCGAATCCGAGGATGACGCATTCCTTCAGGCGGACGGCGAGGTGGTCGGGCGTCTTCCGGCTCGCGTGGATCTTCTCCCACGGGTGTTGCGCCTCATTCGCTAGTCAGCCGACAATAGGAGTGCGCAGTGTGCCATCGACCGCGATGGACCACCCAATGGAGGTAGGATGCCAGCGAGATCGCGTCACCCGCCGTTGGCGCTCCGGAAGCCGGTAAGCGCCGGGCTCGTCGCCGGTGCCGCCGTTGGCCTCTTGTGGGTCGCCGCTCGGCACTACGCGAAGGACCGAGCGGACCAGATCCTCGATTGGGAGCAGATCACGTCGGTTGCCGTTCGGTTCTCCGGCGCGGCTGCCCCGATAAGCGCAGAGCGGCGCGCGAGCGTCGAGGCAGACTACGCCCGGATCCTGCGGGACGTGTCCGACCCGCTCGCCGCCTACACGGGGATCGATCTCAGTGTCGCCAAGACCGAGGCACGTGTGCTTGACCGCGATGGCTGGATCCACGCGAACGTCAGAAACTTCCGCGACCTGCTCGATCCGCTCGAGGCCCTCTACCGGGAGAAGAGCGCGTCGTCCCGATTCGACCTGCCCGGCGTCACGGCGGTCGGCCGACTGTTCCTCTCCGCGGAGGTGGGCGTCGTCCTGGGCTACCTGGCCCGCCGTGTGCTGGGCCAATACGACATCAGCCTGATCGGCGCGCGTTCAGCGGAGCCGGGCAAGCTGTACTTCGTCGAGCCGAACATTCAGGCCACGCAGCTCATGCTTGGACTGCCGCACCGCGAGTTTCGCGCGTGGCTGGCACTTCACGAGGCGACCCACGCCCATGAGTTCGAGGGGCACCCGTGGGTGCGCGACTACCTGAACGGGATGCTGCAGGCGTATCTCCAGAGCATGGTGGACGACCTCCGGGGGGCCGACGCATCCCTCCGTTTGAGGTTGGCGCGAGCAGCGGATCGCCTCTCGACGGGCGGGTCGCTGTTCGAGGCGCTCATGACGCCGTACCAGAAGGGGCTGGTTTCACGCCTGCAAGCGCTCATGTGCCTCATCGAGGGGTACAGTAATCACGTGATGAACGCCGTTGGTCGCTCCCTCCTGCCGCACTTCGCCGAAATCGAGCGACGGGTGGAGCAGCGGTCGAGGGAGCGAACGGCCGCGGAGCGGCTCTTCCTGCGCCTCACCGGCCTTCAGATGAAGTTCGACCAGTATCGGCTGGGAGGCGCATTCGTGGACCATGTCCAGAAGGCGCGCGGAACGGCCTTCATGAATCACGTGTGGCGTGGCCCCGAGTACGTGCCGACGGAGGAGGAGATCCGTGAGCCGACCCGATGGGTCGCGCGGATGGAGCTCGGTGGTCCAGCGTGATGGCTTGTCGACGAGGCCCGACGACGTATCCGACCTGCCTCAAGCGGGTCCATGCACACGTGCTGGCTCCTTCCACCCAAGCCGTGTGGAGGCCGAGATGCAGCGCGCGCAGGAGCGAGATGTCCCCGGCGAATGGCACTCAGCTGCAGTACCGGGTGAGGATTGAAACATGAACGACGTGATGCGATTTACGGTGATCGATCGGGGGGGCGGCATGAGCTTTGTCGCGCCGTGCCGAACGATGGAGGCGCTGGTGGCCGCCTGCGCGACAAATCCGGACTCGCTCGAAGCGCTCACGGAGGCGATCTCTCCGTTCGTCCCCGACCTGAAAGAGGCGGTTGTGAGCGGCCTCGCCGTGTTCGACGAGCACAACAGCCACGAGAATCTGGCCTCGATTCATGCGGCTCTGGACCTGCTCCGACCAGCGGACCTGCCGGTGTTCCGCATACTCGACGACCGCACGCGCCAAGCGAGCCTGCAGCCGGTGCGGGCAGGCGTCATCATCTTCAATCTCCTTGGAAAGCGGATCGTGCAGATCCACAATACGTATTCGGAGATCAAGCGGACCGGGCGTATCCGGGTCGCGCGCGCCGACGCCATCGATAGCGACCTACCCCTCGTGCACCGGTACCAGCTCCCGCCGACGTGGTCCCTCGTTCCCAGTGCAACGAGCGATTCGTGAGATACGCACAGGAGCAGACGTGAGAGGCGCAGGAATCCCCGGCCAACATACGCTCCCGCTCACGGCCGGCGTGAATAGCCAGGAGCACCTGGTGATCGGCGGCTGTGACGTCGTCGACCTTCTGGCGGAATTCGGAAGCCCGCTCTATGTCTACGACGAAGAGACCATCCGCACGCGTTGTCGCCAGTACGTCGCGGGGCTGTCGTCGGCGGTGCCGGACGCGCTGGTCATCTACGCGGTCAAGGCCTTCGCCAATAGCGCGATCTTTCGGGTTCTCGCCGACGAGGGGCTCGGGCTGGATGTCGTCTCCGGCGGCGAGATCTACCTCGCGCACCGAAGCGGCTTCCCCATGGACCGGGTCTACTTCCACGGCAACAACAAGCTGCTCGACGAGATCGAGCTCGCCGCAGAACTGGGTGTCGGCCGTTTCGTTGTGGACAACTTCTCCGAGCTGGGCCGGCTCGACAGCCTCGGGCAACGCCTCGGCGTCCGCTTGCCCGTGCTCATCCGGGTCGGGCCGGGCGTCGAGGCGCACACGCACGACTACCGCAAGACGGGCGTGCTCGACTCGAAGTTCGGCATCCCCATATCCACGGGCCAGGCGGAGACGGCGGTGCTCCAGGCAATCCGCGCGAGGGGCGTCGACCTCATTGGCCTGCACGCGCACATTGGCTCACAGATCTTCGAGATGGCACCGTACCTTGAAACGGTCGACATCGTGCTGGACTTCGCAGACCGCATGCGCGAGCTCCACGGGCTGACCCTGCGCGAGTTCAGCCCGGGCGGCGGTTGGGGGATCTCCTATACGCACGAGGATGACCCCATGGAGCCCAACGAGGTAGCGCAGACGGTCGGCCTGGCGGTGTGGAAGACCGCCGCCGACAGGGGGCTGCCGATGCCCCGCGTCGTCATCGAGCCCGGACGATCCATCGTCGGGCAGGCAGGGGTTGCCCTGTACACGGTCGGGGCGATCAAAGATATCCCCGGTGTCCGCCGGTACGTGGCGGTCGACGGGGGGATGGCCGACAACATCCGACCCGCCCTCTACGGCGCTGTGTACCAGCCCCTGCTCGCCAATCGCATGGACGAAGCTCCGAGCGGGCAGATGACCATCGCGGGGCGGTACTGCGAGTCCGGCGACGTGCTGGTCAAGGACGCGCAGATGCCCGCCCTGCATGCCGGCGACATCGTCGCGCTGCCCGCCTCCGGCGCGTACAACCTCGCCATGAGCAGCAACTACAACCTGGCGCTCCGGCCAGGCGCCGTCATGGTACGAGATGGCGAGGCCCGGCTGATCCGCCGCCGCGAGCGCTACGACGACCTCCTGGCTGCCGAGACCGATCTCGACTAGGGTTCCGGGCGAGGCGCGAGCAGGAACGCGATAACGTCCTCGAGGTTCTGGCCGGTGGCGAGCCCAGGCGGCATCACCGCCTGAAAGCCCGGAGCAACAAAGGCATTGGGATTCTGTTCCGATTCGCGGATGTACGCATCCGCGGTCATCCCGGGCTTGCGTGTCGCGGCAACCTCGGCGATATCGGTGAGGGGCGGGCCGATCGTGCCCACCGCGCCCGGGACGCCGTCGATGGCATGGCACGTCCCGCATCCCCCCTGGCCGACGAAGAACGCCTGGCCGCGCTCCGGCGAGCCCGTCGCGCCCCCTTGCTGGACGCCCTGCTCCTCGCCGCCGACGGCACCAATGAGTGACGCGATGACTGCCAAGCCTACGCCGAGGACGACGAATCCGCCGATCCACCGAATGGAGATGCCCGACTCTCCGATGATCCCCAGCCCCAGCGAGGCAAGGAAGGCCGCCACGAGGAGTAGGATCACCGCGCCGAGGACCATAACTGTCGTTTCCAACGCTGCCTCCGAATTCGAAGCTTGTGCCACTCCGTGGGCAGAAGACACGCGAGACGGATGCTTGGCTGGTGGGGCAGGTTGCCCTGTCCTCAGTCCGGACGCCGCTCCCGCAGCCGTCTTGCACCCTGTATAGTCGGACCTCGCCGCCTGTCCGTGCAACCAATGTGGCTGCGCGGGCAACACCCTATCGCGGATCATCGAGGATTGGATCAGATTGGAGTCCCGATGGGCGCCCCGGGACTCTGCCAAAGAGACACCGGATCTCTGCCACCAGTTTTGATCTTCCTGCTAGAATGCGCATCTCTGGACGCCGGCCGCCCCGTCGACGAGCTGAGTAGGGCCTGACCCGGCCGGAGCGCAGAGACATTTTCCAGACCGAACCCCCCATCCAGGGCCGTGCTGTGCCCGTCAGCACCGTTGGTTCGCCGAGGTGGATCCGTGATAGCCGTCAATACGCGCCAACTCTGGCAAAGCACGCTCAGCGAGCTCCAGATCCAGATGCGACCGGAGGACTTTCGGACCTGGTTTCGAAATACGGACCTGCTCTCCTTCGACGGCGGAAGGTGCGTCGTGGGCGTCGAGAACCCGTTCAGTCTCGACTGGCTTAGCATCAAGTGCGCGGGTCTGGTGAGTCGAACGCTCGAGGCGCTGGTCGGCAAGCCAGTTGATGTCCAGTTCGTCGTCGGGAGGTCCGAGCAGACCCCTCCGGAAACGACGCCGCTGACGCTGAGCCCGCCGTCCGGTCGCCCCCCTCGGCGGGCTAGCGGGCGCCGCGCTCGGCTCGCGGACGACCTGCCGGCACTCAGCCCGCGGTACACCTTCGACGCATTCGTCGTCGGGTACAACAACCGCCTCGCCCATGCGGCATGCGTCGCGGTGGCCGAGCGGCCGGGCCAGGCGCACAACCCCCTGTTCATCTATGGCGGCGTCGGACTGGGGAAGACGCATCTCCTGCACGCCATCGCCCACTCCGTCGTGGCCCGCGGACTCGAGGTGGTCTACGTGTCATCGGAGACCTTCACTAACGAGTTCATCGAGTCCATCAGCCGGGGACGCATGGAGGAGTTCCGGGCGAAGTACCGCGGCACGCAGGTTCTCCTCATCGACGACATCCAGTTTCTCGCGGGGAAGGAGCAGACTCAGGAGGAGTTCTTTCACACGTTCAATGCGATCCACGAGGCCAGCGGACAGATCGTCATGACCAGCGATCGCCACCCGAAGGCGATCACCACCCTCGAGGACCGGTTGCGTTCCCGCTTCGTCTGGGGGCTGATGACGGACGTCCAGCCGCCCGACCTCGAGACGCGTACCGCCATTCTCCGGGCAAAGATCGCGAGCGCGGCGCGCCGCGGCGAGGGCGTGTCCGTGCCGTCTGATGTCGTGGACTACATCGCAGCGAAGGTTCCCAACAACATCCGCGAGCTGGAGGGCGCACTAAACCGCGTGCTCGCCTATGCTGATCTGGTTCGCTTGCCGGTGACGCTGGATCTGGCGGCCACGGCCCTTCAGGAGCTGCTCCAGCCCGCCCAACACCGAACGGCGTCGCCCGAGGGGATCGTGAAGGCCGTCTGTCGCGCGACCGGCGTCCCGCGCCACGATCTCGAGGGCAAGCAGCGGGACCGGCGGGTCGTCGTTCCCCGACAGATCGCGATGCACCTGCTGCGAGAAGAGACCGACCTGTCCCTCTCAGAGATCGGAGCCCTCTTCGGAGGGCGCGATCACTCGACGGTGCTCCACAGTTGCGAGAAGATCTCGGCGGACGTCGAGCGGAACGATCGCGTGCGGAGCATCGTCCGTGGCGTCCGGGAGCTCCTCGTGCATAGCGGGAGCTAATCGCCGCTACGCGGCGCCGGCAGGGAATCCCTGGCGCTGGTCGAGAACGACGTCCAACAGCGTCGGCCGGTGGCTTGCGAGCGCTGTCCGCATCGCGTCGCCGATCTCGCCGGGCCGCTCCACGCGGATTCCCTCGCAGCACAGGCCCCGCGCGATGGCCGCGAAATCGATCCCCGGCAAGAAGTCCATCTCCTCGGCCAGCGGACCCCGCATGCGGATTTTCTCGTGCAGGTACGTTCCGTTATTGAAGACGACCACGACGATGTCGAGTCCATAGCGGGCCGCCGTCTCCAGCTCCGCGAGGATGCCGCACATCAGCCCGCCGTCCCCTTCGAAGCAGATCACCCGTTTCTCGGGCGCCGCCAGCTTCGCGCCGATGGCCATCGGAAGCCCCGTGCCGATGGCGCCGGTCCCCCGCGGGCTGATGAACGTCGTGCCCGCGTCGACCGGGATGTGGCTGCTCGCCCACATGAACGGGCTCGAACCATCGGAAACCAGGATCGTGTTGCTATCCACGAACGGACGGATCTCCCGAATGAGCCGCCCCGGGTTGATGGGCACGGCCTCTGAGGTGGCCATCGGCTCGTTGTCCCGCTGCCACTCCTCCATCGCCTCCCGAATCTCCTCCGTGCGAGACCACGTCGGCGTGAAGCCGCGCGACCGAAGCGCCGTGGACAGCGCGGCCATCGCCGTCTTCGCATCCGCGACGATGCCCAGGCGCGTCGAATAGTTCCGCCCGATCTCGGCCGGGTCAATGTCGACGTGGATGATCGTCGCGCTCGGGTCGGGCACCGTCCAGCTACTGGTGGCCATCTGATTCGTCCGTGTCCCGATCAGCAGGACAAGGTCCGAGTCCTTGACCACGCGTTCTGCGACCCTCCCTCGGCCCAGCCGTCCCCCCTGGATGCCGCCGGTGCATCCGGCGCTGAGCGGGTGGTGCTCGGAGAACGATCCCTTGCCGGAGATCGTCGTCGCGACCGGCATCTGCGTCAGCTCGGCCAGATCGCGGAGCTCGTCCCAGGCGCGGGACAGAATCACTCCGCCTCCTGCGACGATGCACGGCCGCTCGGCTCCGCTGATGAGCTCAGCCACCTCCTGGATCAGCGCCCGGCTCGGCTCCGGCCGCACAGACGGGAAAACGGTGCACGCGGGTTCGGCACCGAGCTGGGCCTCGATCTCCTCCTCGCCGGGCCGCAGGTTCAGGACCACCGGTCCCGGTCGGCCCGACGTGGCGATCCGAAACGCCCGTCGTAGGATGTCCGGCGCTCGGGACGTCACGGTCACGTCGGCAATCCATTTCGAGACGGTTTTCATGAAGCCGACCTGATCGTGCGCGTAGAGCCCGTTTCTGCCCTCGGCGGAGAGGGGCTGCCCGTCCTGAAGCACGATGACGGGGCCCGAGGAGTTGTACGCCTCTGCCAGACCCATGACGGTGTTGGGCGAGCCGGCGCGGTTGATGGCGGCGACGCCAGGACGGCCGCTCACGCGCGCGAACCCGTACGCCATGAGAATGGCGGCGGCCTCGGAGTGGATGTTGATGGGCCGCGTCCGCGATGTATCGAGGTCGGTGTAGATGTTCATCCCGAAGACGTACGGCACGCCGTACTGGGACAGGATCTCGCAGATCGCCTGCTCGACGGTCATCTTCGTGGAGATCACGCATTCCTCCTCGTCAATCAATGATGATGAGCTCGTGAGGCCTTGTGCCGAGGCGACGGGCGCCGTCCTTCGTGATCACCACGGTATCTCCCCAGTTGAGCTCTTTCAAGCCGTTGGCGTCGGACCATTCAGCGTACGGCTTCAAGACGAAGCACACCCCCTCCTCCAGCCGTCGGCCTGGCATCCGGTTCCGTACGGTCGAGCTCGACGTGATGAGGGGCATGTCGTCGCCGAGCCCCTGGCCGTGCAACGTCTGTCGCACCCGAATGCGGCCCGAGCCAGCCAGTCGAGCGGCGTCAATGATCTCCCCGAGTGTGAAGCCGGGGCGGAGGACGTCCCACGTGCGCTCCCAGGCCTCGACGTGGACCTTCCAGGCGTCGCCCCAGTCGGACGGAATCGGTCCGACAGCGATCGGCTGCGCGCCTTGGGCCTCGTATCCTCCGTACCGCCCCCCAACCTCGTTGAAGAGGATCTCCCCACGTCCGATCACGCGTCCGACGGGCTGGACCGGAAACCCTCGGATGTCGTCGGTCGGCGTGGCGCCCAGGTGCGCGAACCGCGGCGGATCGCCTCCTGCGCGCATCATGCCGAGGACGAGCTGCCCCCACAGCTCGCGGTCCGTCACGCCCTGGCGGGCTGAGCCGGCGATGGCCCGCAGTCCAGCATCCGTCGCCACGGCGGCCCGCGTCATGAAGGCGATCTCCTCGATGCTCTTCCGGTAGCGTGCCTCCTGCATGAGGCCGGATGTCCCAACCCATCGGGTGTGCTGGAACACCTCGCGCATGGCGATGAACGTCGCGTAGTTGAGGTCGCCGTCAGGTCGGCGCATGATGCCGTCGAGCCCGACGACGCCCACGATCTTCCCGTTCGCGTCCAGCTCGCGGAGTCGCTCGATGATCCCCTCCCCCCACCGACGGTTCCGCCGACGGACGTCTCTGACCCACGTCAGGGCGGCGCTGCCGACGCGCCCTTGGTTGCTCAATGCCGTGACCTCGCCCTCGAGGGGGATGATCGTCGGTCCAACGTCGTACGCCATCTGGGTAAGGTAGCGGCTGTTGCTCTCGTCGGGGACGACGAGGATGTCGATTCCAGCTGCGTCCATGTGCGTGCGGACCAGCCCCCAACGGCGGTCACGCTCCTCCAGCGAGAAGCCCTCGCTCGGGTATTGTCGGCTGTACATCGGATTCGGTTCCACCGTCGTTCCCCGGCCGTCCGTCGGGCCCAGGCTCATAGGATACCCGGATGTGGTTCGCAGCGCGCGTGGGGCGATACTTACTGCTCTGATCGGTTGCAAAGGTCATGCCCCGGTGGTGCCCACAGCTATCCGGGTGTAAGAAACTGGTTCCGAGATGGGCCGCATGGGATGGATGGCGAGAGCCGCCTTGCTGGCAATCGTGGTATTGTCCCTTCTTACCGGCAGCCGCCCCGACCTTGTGCAGCGGCGGATGGACCAGCTAGCTGCACCGTACGCGTGGTCCGCCATCGCCTGGGAGGCCACGTACCTTCCCACGGGTGTCGGCCTCCTCATCGGCCAGGTCGCCAGCTCGCCGCCATCGGGGCTGGTGCAGTCCGATCTTCGAGCGTACCTCGATGGGTCGCCCGACTGCGGAACGCACAACGCCGACAGCACTGCAGAGGCGCCCTCCACGTGTGGCGCCGCGTCAGCCCCGACGCTCGCGCGCGCGGTCGGGGACGCCCTTCGAGATTCCGGCGCGTCGACGATCGGGGATCTGCTGGTCCCTCCCGTGCTGTTTACCGAAGCCGTGCCGCCCCGTCTGCTCGTGATCTCGCCCCGCGATCGAATCGAGCTCACCCACTCTGTCCTGCTCCGAGGCGACGTGAGCCTGGCGGAGGCCGAGTCGCTCGAGCGTTCGATGGAGCAGCTGGATGTCTCGGCCCTCGTCGTCGACATCGGCGGCATCTCAACGTACCCGGCCCTGATCCCTCCCAATGGCGCGCCCGCTTCCACGCTCGGGACCATCGCCCATGAATGGACGCACGCTGCGTTGTTCCTCTCGCCCCTGGGACGCGCGTACGGCTCCTCTCCCGATGCGCGGGCCATCAACGAGACCGCGGCAGACCTCGTCGCCCAGGAGGTGGTGGCGCGAATCGTGGAGGACGCCGGGGCCGAGCTCCCCCAGCAGGAGGCCGACAACGGCGGGCGAGAGCTCCGAGACACGATGCGCCGGATCCGCGTCACCGTGGATGCGCTGCTTGCCGAGAGGAAGGTCCCCGAGGCGGAGGCCACCATGGAGGCCGAGCGTCAGACGCTCGTCGACCATGGCTTCCTGATCCGACGGCTCAATCAGGCGTACTTCGCATTTCACGGCAATTACGCGGAGGGCCCAGCACCCAGCACCGAGGTCCCGGACCTGCTCCGCGCCCTCCGCGCGCAGGCCGCGTCGCTTAACGAATTCCTTGACCGGATCGGCCGGACCACGTCGCTGGACGAGCTCCGGCGGGAGGTTGCCCAGCGCGGGGCGTCCTGACGTCGCCTATAATCGACTCCGGAGGCGAACCGAGTGCTCATTGATACATCCGCTCACCTCAACGCCCCGGAGTTCGCCGATACCGTTCCGGCACGGCCGGCTCGTGCACGGGCCACGTCTCTCAACGCCGGCCGCGTTCTCCGCCGCTTGGGTGATGCTGGTCGTGCATAAGGGCGCAGCGGGCATCGTTCACTCACTCGAACGCGATCTCGCCAAGGTCGAGCAGCGGCTGGCTGAAGCGAGCGCCGTCGAACCGCCGTTCCTGCGCCAGATCCTCGAGGACGTCCTGCTCGCGCGGGGCAAGCAGATCCGCCCGACGCTCACGATTGCGAGCGGCAAGCTCTTCCGCGAGGCGACGGCTCCGCTCTACGCTATGGCGGCGGCCGTCGAGTTCATCCACACGGCCACCTTGATCCACGATGATGTGGTGGACCAGGCGGACGCGCGGCGTGGCGAGCCTGCGCTTTTCACGCTGGCGGGCAATTCGGTCGCGGTGCTCGTCGGCGACTACCTCTTCGCTCAGGCGGCAATGACCGCGAGTGAGACGAACAACGTCCGGATCATGCACCTCTTCGCTGACGCGGTGAGGACGCTGTGCGCGGGTCAGATCGCGGAGTCCGCGCGGGAGGGCGAGGCTCGGTACCAGATCGACCGTGAGACCTACTACCGCACGATTGAAGCCAAGACGGCGACGCTGTTCGTCTTCGCGTGTCATGCGGGGGCCATACTCGGAGAGGCTTCAGCCGCCGAGACGGAGGCCCTGCGCCGCTATGGGCGGTCCCTGGGCCTCGCATTTCAGATCGTCGACGATATCCTGGATCTCGTCGGCGACGAGTCACATTTGGGCAAGCCACTCGGAAGCGACCTCCGGCAGGGTGTCGTAACCCTCCCGGTGATCTACCTGCGCGAGGAGGTTCCAGAGGCACTTCTCCGCGAGGCATTCACGAGCGACGGGTCCCGAGAAGAGGCCATCGGGTCGATTACCGAGATGGCGCGAACGAGCCGCGCTATCTCGCAGGCCTACCTCGAGGCGCAGCGATGTGCCGCCGACGCGGCGCGCGCCCTCGAGGGAGTGCCTCACGGGGAGATCCGGGATCTCCTCCTCGACCTCACGGCCTCCGTCGTCGACCGCGACCGCTAGAGGTGCGGCCGAAAACGCCTTCTGTCATCCTGAGCGAAGCGAAGGATCTCCCCTTAAGAGTAAGTTGGCGGTCACGAGAGATCCTTCGTCGCTGCGCTCCTCAGGATGACGGGGCTTTGCGGCCGGGGTTCTAGCCGGGTCAGAAGCCCGTCGGGCTTGGAAGGAGGTACGCATCCGGTGTCCATCCGCGGTTCCCCTGCTGGTCCTCGACGTTGCGCCACACTTGTCCGCCTGCTGGCACATCCTGGCCGACGACCTTCAAGACAGTCCCATCCCTGTAGGCGCGAATCCCTTGCGCATTGCTCCGCGGCTCCGCCCGGATGAACGCGCCGGCCCCGCCCGTGTTGGCAATGCGCACAAACTCCGCGCGACTAGGTGTTGGCGTAGCGGTCGGAGTGCGTTCGGGCGTGGCAGTAGCCTCCGGTATGGACGTGACACTTGGCACTACCGTCGGCTCCGACTCGGGAGCGATCGGCTCCTCAACGACCCGCTCGCCCAGGCCCACCGAGGGAAACACTGTCCCATCCTTCGGTATGGCCGACCACGCTGCCACAGCAACGACTGCGACCATCGCGAGCCCGATCACGCCGGTGGTCACCAGCGCAGCCGGCACGAGCCAGGTAGGCGGATGCCAGCGCTGTTGTACGGGCACGAATGGCCGCGCGCACCATTGACAGACTTCGGCGGTGGGCTCGTTCCGCCCCCCGCATCCCGGACAAGCGATCACGCTGATCTCCTGCGCAACCTTCAGAGATTGCCGTGATTTTAGCGGCTCAGGGCATGTGGATTGTGCGTCCGGTACCTGTCCCTCAACGAACGTGCACGGACTGCGCTCCCCAAGGGTTGCCCGAACCCTCGGGGCATCCGGAGCATGTGCGATAGAATGGAGTCCGGGTCAGCCACCTGGACGCAGCATTGTGCCATGTCGTGGCTCGGAGGTGGGGCGTGCAGAACCGCGTCGCTGAGGAACTGTCGAGGGTGCTGTCGTGGACGCTCGAGGAGCGACGTGTCGCCGACTTCGCCACGGTGATCTCGGCAGACCGGCACGCTCCGGTGGCCATTGGGGCGAAGATCCTCATCCAGCGCGATGGATCCACCGCGGGCACGCTCGGTGACTCGACGCTCGACGAGGCCGTCGCGAAGGACGCCAAGGCCGTTCTGGCTGACCGAAAGAGCCAGGTGATCGCATACGCGCTGGACGCGGCCGGCGCCCCGGGCGAGCAGGTCGAGGTCTTCCACGAGGTGCTGGAGCCCCAGCCACAGCTGCTCGTCGTCGGCGCCGGTCACATCGCGGTTCCCCTGGCCCGGTACGGCAAGATGATCGGATTCGACGTCGTCGTGCTCGATGACCGGGAGAAGTATGCCAACGTGGAGCGGTTCCCCGACGCCGACCGCGTCGTCGCGGCGGACTTCGGCGAGACGCTGCAGGACTTCCCGTCCACCGAGGCAACATACATCGTCATCATCACGCGCGCCCACACGTACGACGAAGAGGCGCTCCGGATTCTTCTTCGGAAGCCAGCGGCCTACATCGGCATGATCGGGAGCCGACGCCGCGTACAGACCGTGCTGAGGACGCTGGCCGCGGAGGGCTACGACCGGGAGCGACTCGCCGCTATCCACGCTCCTATCGGTCTGGACATCGGATCGGAGACGCCGGAGGAGATCGCGCTGGCCATCATTGCCGAGGTGGTGGCAGTGCGACGTGGCGGAACCGGGGGGTCGCTGTTAAGGCAGGATCGTCCGGTAGCATTCTAAACGGAATTCACGGTGAAACCCGCATGGTAGTGTGCCTGCGGAATGGGGATCTCACGGTGGAATGAGCATAGGTGACGGACACGCGGTCGTCGTTCGCCACGGTCCAAAGCATCGTTTGCACAGTACGCTCAGGATGACAACCAGCAAACCCTCGCTGACGAAGTACTAGAGCTTGTATGCTAAGGGATTGGAGGCAGGGCTCATGCCAGCAGCCGGCGATCTTACTCAGATACTGAAGGAGGCGAGGCATCGCGCTGCCACGGGCGAGCGCGTCGCCATGGCGACGGTCGTCCGCACGAAGGGCTCGACGCCCCGCAAGGTCGGTGCGAAGATGGTGGTGTTCGATGACGGCCTGTTCCTCGGCACGGTGGGGGGCGGCTGCGGAGAGTCCGACGTCCTTCAGGCGACGATGGATGTCATCGAGTCCGGCGAGCCCATGCTGCTCCACGTCGACTTGACCGCCGACGAGGCTCAGGAGAGCGGCGACGTCTGCGGCGGGATCATGGACGTCTTCATTGAGCCCGTCGCATCGTAAACAGGCTCATGTCGAATAGCGCTCCATTCCTCGAACTGCTCGCGCTTCATGACACAATGTCTGGAGTTCGCAGACACCCCCTCACCCTTGCCCTCTCCCGTCGAGGGAGAGGGTTTCTGCTTGACGCACATCC
>WHTR01000077.1 GCA_009377635.1 Chloroflexota bacterium | reverse complement strand
GGTCGATCCCGCCGCCCGATACCTCTTCTTTCTATGGAACTGCCTGTGGAAGAGCGGCGCGTCCATTCTCCACGGCCATGCACAGATGACGTCGACCCGAGCAATGCACTACGCGAAGATCGAGGCCCTGCGCCGTCAGGCCCTCACGTATCGGGCCACGTACGGCACCAACTACTTCGACGACCTCGCGCTGGCACACCGGTCGGTCGGCCTCGTGACAGACATCGGCGATACCGCTGTGCTCTGCAACCTGACGCCGGTCAAAGAGAAAGAGGTATTGCTCGTCGCATGCTCCCTGACGTCCGACCTCCGCCGGGCCATTGCGCACGTGCTGGACCGGATCGTCCATCGGCTGGGGGTGACAAGTTTCAACCTGGCGATATATATGCCGCCGCTGGCCGCGGTACCCGAGGACTGGGGCGGCTTCCCACACGTCGTGCGCATCGTCGACCGCGGGGATCCGATGAACCAGACGGCCGACGTCGGCGCCATGGAGATGTATGCATCGAGCGTCGTCTCCAGCGATCCGTTCTACGTGGCTGATGCGCTCACCACGTGATGGGTGGTGGCAGCGCCGTGAGGCGCGAGCGCCGCTGGGTTGGGCGCCTGATGACTCAAGCGTCTGCCTCGTAGGTTGTCTGTTGAGGATCTCACACGGGAGGCGCTGACGATGAACCTGCCCGACCGGGAAACATCCCAGGACTCGATGCTCCGCGACCTGGGGCGCGATCTCGTGGACGCCGCCTATCTCGAAGGGGAGTTTGTGCTGAGCTCGGGTCAGAAGAGCCGGTATTACTTCGACAAGTACCTCTTCGAGACGAAGCCCGACATCCTTCAACGGATCGCGAGGTGTCTCGCCCAGTTGATCCCGCCCGGGACTGACCGCCTGGCTGGCCCGGAGCTCGGGGGCGTTCCGCTCGCTACGGCTGTCGCTCTGGAGACAGGGCTCCCGTTCGTTATCGTGAAGAAGGAGGTGAAGGGCTACGGCACCGACCACATCATCGAGGGGGAGCTGCACCCCGGCGACCACGTGGTGGTGCTGGAGGACATCATGACCACCGGGGCGCAGGGCATTGGCGCTGCCCGCAAGCTGATCGAGGCTGGAGCGGCCGTCGAATCGATTATCGCCGTGGTTGACCGAGAGGAGGGCGCCGCGGAACATATCGCCGCCGCTGGCTTCGCCATGAGCGCCATCTTTCGGCGGCGGGAGCTGGGTGTCTAAACGGAATCCACAGCTTTGCTCGACTGGCGCGTTACGGCTACACTTTCGGACATGATCTTCGCCGAGTTCTACGGGCCCGCCTCGCTCTTCGCCGACACACGCTCCACATTGGCGGAGCGAATCGCGTCGGTCTTGCACGCACGCCCGCAGGACATCGTGATCCGCCGAGTCGAGGCGGAGTCGGACTATCCGGGAACAGAGATCTGGGTCGAGCTGAGCTCCGAAGAGCAGCTCGCCCGCCATGGGCGCGACCTGGCGCGGCAGATCACGAGTGCTATCCAACCCCAGTTCGAGGGCGATGTCTGGGTGCTCTACCGCATCGTTCCCTTGGACCGGGTATTCCTGAACGGCGAACCTCGTCGCCGCGGCGCCGCCACATTGAACTAGGGTCGTTACCGAAAGTCGAACTCCACCCCAACGCCCTGCTCACGGACACACTCGTACACATAGTTGGCGAGAGCCACGTCTCCAGTCCCGCCCCGGGACTCGCGGAAGACGTTGATATCGGTGGGCCCGTTCCGGGGCGCGACGTCTCCCTTGACGAGTGCCCCCAGCTCGATAATCTGCTCGCGCTGCATGCGCCCATCCCGAAGCAGCCGGTACACGGGCGCCGACGTGGGCCTCTGGTGCGCATCATGCCCGGGAGTCGCATCCACGATCTCCTGGTCCCGGCTTCCCGCGACGAACTGATCCGCCCGTAGGTAGACGGACTCGTCTAGCTCGGTCGAGAGGCCCATGCTGGTCACGTGCACGCCGGCACGGAGGTCGTCTGCGGTAAGGACCGGGGTCGCTGAGTTGGTCGCCACGGCGAGGATCTCCGCGGCCTGGATGACCGGATCAGGACCATCGTGCGCGGTGACCGGGACACCCAGCGCAGAGGAGGCGCGCTGGGCTAACGCGGCGCGGTGCTCGGGTGTGGGGCTATACACCTCCACCCGCTCGATCGGGCGCACCGCGCAGAGGCACCGCAGGATTTCCATCGCGTTCGCGCCGCTGCCCAGGAGCCCGATCCGCCGGGCATCGGGCCTCGACAGGTAACGCGCGGCAAGGGCCATGGTCGCACCGACCCGAAGGTTTCCAAACGGGTAGCCCACGATTGCGAGGAGCTGCGACGTGCTCATGTCGTAGAGTAATGCCACGGCGCCGCCGAGCCCGGCCCGGATTCCCGCGCGCCCCATCTGCGTCAACGCACCGCCGACCATCCGGACCATGCGGGAGCTGCCGGACGCCCCGCCGAACGGAGGGGCGTGGATCGCGGTTCCGTCGGCCTCCTCTCGGACCGCCGCCTCCAGGACGGACATCGCCGTCTGCGCGTTCAGAAATCGCTCCGCTTCCTTGCGGGTGACCAGCAGTGTCATTGCGCACTCCCGTCGAGGCTCACTTCAGCCATCACCAGCCGCGACTGGGGAATTGTTCGGTGACGGTGTTCCCTGTCCGGCGGCGAGTATAGGCCCGTCCGAGCGCTGGGTCAAACAGATTCGACCCCGTGCCAGCCGCGGGTCCGCTCGAACCGTCTGACGCTCGCACGCAGCCACTGATCGCTGAAAGACTCAGACGTCGGGAACTGGCACGGCTCGGCCGATGCTTACGACCGCTTGTCCGCCGAGAGGCTGTTGGGTATGCTATGCGAAACGCCGTATTGGGGAACATACGTTGCTCCGGAGTATCCCGACGCGCAACCGGACCGTACCGGCCGTCGACCGAGCCGCCCGGCTCCTGGACGTGCTCTGCCGCAACGGCAGAGACTGGGGGCTGACCGAGATCGCCCAGGAGGTTGGCATCCACAAGGGGACCGCCCGAGACATCCTGCTGACCCTGCAGCAGCACGGGCTGGTGGATCGGGTCGGGGCCACCGGCCGATTCCGGCTCGGCTCCGGCGCCGCCCGACTGGCCCAGGCGGCGTTCAGCCGACTCGACGTCCGGGATGCGGCCCGCTCGTCCATGCTCCGGTTGCGTGACGAGACCGGTGAAACCGTCCTTCTGGGGGTGCGCGAGGAGCAGCACGTCATGATCGCGGAGGTGATGGCTCCCGCTCGGGAGCTGCACGTTTCGGCACGGGTTGGTCAACGGCTCCCATTGTGCGCCGGATCGTTCGGCAAGGTGTTCCTGGCCGAGCCAGGCGCGTTCGAGGAGTACCTCGAGGCCGGGGGCACCCTTCGGGCCTTCACTCCATCAACGCAGACGGACGCTGACGTCTACGCCGCGGAGCTGTTGGTTGCGCGCGCCAAAGGGTATGCATTGGACGATGAGGAATACCTCAACGGCGTGCGCGCCGCCTCCGCAATCATCCGGGGCCCGGTAGGCGTCGCTCTCGGGGCAGTGACCGTCGTCGGGTTTACAGCCCGCGTGTCGCTTCGTGCCCTTGAGGAGATCGGCGAAGCGTGCCGGGAGGCCGCTGAGGAGAGCAGTCGCCGGGTCGGTCGTCGATCGAGCGTCGATCAGGCATGAGTCCAGTCGGCCGGGTGCCGAGCGGAGCGCGAGTTCGGCCATGTCGAGAAGGGGGCAACCGATGAAGCAGATTCTGCATCTTCGCGTCAACGGCCAGCCCTTCGAGGTGCTCGCGCCCGTGCACCACACGCTGCTCGAGGTGCTCCGAGAGGAGATGGATCTCACCGGCACTAAGCACGGCTGTGAGCTGGGCGAGTGTGGCGCTTGCACCGTCCTCGTGAACGACGTCCCAACGCTCTCGTGCCTGACGCTGCCTGTCGAGGTGCAGAACGCCGAGATCGCGACCGTGGAGGGAATGGCGGATGGCTCCACGATGCACCCGCTGCAGACGGCGTTCGCCGAGAACGGGGCTGCTCAGTGCGGCTACTGCACACCGGGAATTCTCATGAGCGCTCGGGCGCTCCTCGATCGGACGCTTGAGCCGACTGAGGACGACGTCCGGCAGGCGCTGTCCGGAAATCTGTGCCGCTGCACCGGCTACACGAAGATCATCGACGCCGTCCTCCAGGCAGGCCGTGACCTCAAGCTTAGGCGGGCGATCCATCCCACGTGATTTCTAAACGCCATGGTGACCGGGCAGACACACCCCGACGAAGCGCGACAGTGGGAGAAGACGATGGCCACGGCGACGAAGGAGCAGGAGACCGAGTTCTCCATAATTGGCAAGCGGAATCCCAAGATCGAGGCGCACCAGAAGGCGTCCGGCGAGACGAGGTACGCGGGCGATATCAAGCTCCCACGCCTGATCTGGGCCAAGCTCCTCCGCAGCCCGCATCCCCATGCACGGATCCGCTCCATCGACGCCAGCCGCGCCCTGGCCTGCCCGGGCGTCCAGTCCGTGATCACCGGCGCAGACATGCCCGTGACCATCGGGATCATGCCGACCAGCCAGGATGAGCACCCGCTCGCTGTCGACAAGGTGCGCTACGTCGGCGACCCGGTGGCAGCGGTGGCGGCCGTGGATGAGGAGACGGCAGCCGACGCGTGCCGGCTCATCGACGTTGCGTACGAGCTGCTGCCGCCGATCCTGACGATCGACGAGGCGCTCACTCGGGAGGATGTGAAGATCCACGAACACTCGCGGCGGGCGAACGTCCACCGGGAGGTACACCTCGACTTCGGCGACGTCGAGGGAGCGTTCGCCGAGGCGGATCACGTTCAGGAGGATGAGTTCTTCTTTGAGGGCACCACGCACGCGGCAATGGAGAACTATGCCGCGGTCGCGCATTGGGAGCTGAACGACAAGCTCACGCTCTGGTCGTCGACCCAGGTGCCCCACTACCTCCATCGCGAGCTCGCCAAGGTGTTCGAGGTGCCGAAGTCGCGCATCCGGGTGATCGCGCCGCCCGTCGGAGGCGGCTTCGGTGGAAAGAGCGATCCCTTCTCCCACGAGTTTGCCGTCGCCCTCCTATCGCGAAGGTGCGGCCGACCAGTGAAAATCGTCCTCGACCGGGAGGAGGCCTTCTACACGCACCGCGGTCGGCACCCAGTGAGAATGCACGTCAAGACCGGCGTCAAGAACGATGGCACGATCACGGCCGTCCACTTCCAGTCGATCCTCGATGGGGGTGGGTACTCGAGCTACGGCCTCGCAAGCACCTACTACACGGGCGCGCTCCTCGGCGTGACCTATCGCATTCCCGCGTACAAGTTCGACGGGACCAGGGTCTACACGAACAAGCCGGCGTGCGGACCGAAACGCGGCCACGGCACGACGCAGCCGCGATTCGCCTTCGAGTGCCACTTGGACAAGATCGCGGAGCAGCTCGGCCTGAATCCCGTTGAGTACCGAAAGAAGATCCTGACTCCGCCATACTCAGAGACAGTCAACCAGCTTCGGGTGACTTCCTCGGCCGCGAATGAGTGTCTCGATCGGGTCGTCGAGGCCAGTGACTTTGGCGAGAAGTTCCGCAAGCTGCCGTACGGCAAGGGGGTGGGCGTCGCACTGAGTTGCTACATCAGTGGCGCGGGCTTGCCCATCTACTGGAACGACATGCCGCACTCCGGCGCGACGATCAAGGTCGATCGCGGCGGCGGAGTGACGGTGTACTGCGGCGTGGCGGATCTTGGGCAAGGCTGCGACTCGCTCCTCGCGTACATCGCCGCCGAGGAGCTGGGTGTCGAACCTGGGGATGTCCGCGTGGTAGCAGGCGACACGGATCTCGCTCCGGTCGATCTCGGGAGCTACTCCAGTCGCGTCACGTTCATGGCTGGCAACGCCGTGCTCGACGCCGCACAGAAGATGAAGAGGCAGATCTTCGCGGCCGTCGCAGAGAATCTGGAGGTGCCGCTCGAGCGATTGGCGGCGAGTTGGGGCCAGGTCTACGACACGGACGATCGCACGCGGTGCGTGACGTTCGAGGAGGCCGCCATCCTCGCCGAGAGCGCATGTGGCACGCTCGCGACGGTCGGGAGCTACAAGCCGCCCCACCTCGCAGGCAACTACAAAGGGTCGGGCGTCGGCCCGTCGCCGGCGTACAGTTTCACGTCGTGCGTCGCCCAGGTGGAGGTCAACACGGACACGGGTCACGTGAGGGTCGAAAAGCTGTGGCTCGCGCACGATTGCGGGCGGGCACTCAACCCAGTGAATGTGGAGGGCCAGATCGAGGGGAGCGCCTACATGGGGCTCGGCGAGGCGCTCCTGGAGGAGTCGGCGTTCCGTCAGGGACTCCACAAGAAGCCCTCGTTCCTCGAGTACCGTCTGCCAACCTTTCTGGACATGCCGCCCGTAGAATCCATCATCGTGGAGAATCCGGACCGCGAGGGGCCGTATGGCGCGAAGGAGGCGGGCGAGGGCCCGTTGAATCCGGTCCCTCCGGCGATCGCCAACGCGATCTTCGACGCGATCGGGGTTCGCCTCGACGCGACGCCCTTCACGCCAGAGAAGGTCCTGAGGGCGCTCGCTCGCGTACCCGGGGGCCGGGGACAGGGGACGGGAAGTGCCGGAATCGCCGGCCGGACGGAACAGAGTGACCCCCGAGGCCTCTCAAGGCGGCGGTCTTCGGCCACGGAGTCTCGGCCCACCGCCACTGCGAATGGAGCCGGCTCATGACCCTGCGCCTCCCAAAGTTTCAGTATGTGGCGCCGCGCTCCGTGCGCGAGGCCGTCGCCACCCTGAGCGAGGCGGGGCCGCACGCGATGGTCGTCGCAGGAGGCACTGACCTCTACCCGAACATGAAACGGCGGCAGTTCACGCCCGATATGCTCGTCGGCCTGCGCGGCATACCCGAGCTTCGAGGGGTGTCCGCCCTCCCCGACGGCGGCCTCCGAATCGGCACCGGCGTCAGCCTGACGGAGGTCGGCACGCACCCCATGGTCAGACATCCGTACCCCGCGCTGGCTACCGCGGCTGGCCTCGTATCGACGCCGCAGCTACGGAACATGGGAACCATCGGTGGCAACATCTGCCTCGACACGCGCTGCAACTACTATGATCAGTCGGAGTTCTGGCGGACTGCCCTGGGCTACTGCATGAAGCTGCAGGGGGACGTGTGCCGCGTCGCTCTCGCAAGCCCCATCTGCCTGGCCGCGTTCTCCGCCGACACGGTTCCGGCCCTGATCGGCTACGACGCGTCGATCGGGGTCACGGGACCCGACGGCGAGCGAACGATCGCGCTCCGGGACTTCTACCGCATGGACGGGATGCAGTGGATGACGCTCCGGCCCAGCGAGATCGTGATGGAAGTCGTCATCCCGAACCCCGACGGTCTTCGGGCCACGTACTCCAAACTCCGCGACCGCGGGTCCTTCGACTTCCCAATCGCCGGCGTGTTCGTCGGCGTCCGGTCGGACGCAGGCGGCATGGTCGACCGCGCTCACCTGGTCTTGACGGGCGTCTACTCGATGCCCATGGAGCTGACCTCAGCACAGGACGTGGTGCTGGGGAACAAGCTCGAGCCGGACGTCATCGATGCGGCCGCGGAGGCCGCGTACGCTGAGTCGCGGCCAGTGGACAACACGGGCGGTACGGTCGTCCAACGGCGACGGACCATCCGGGCCTTCGTGAAGCGGGCGCTCGAGGCACTCGCGAACGACGTGTCCGCGGACGCGGCCAGAACGGCCTGATCAGGAATCATCAACGCAGCGGCGATTGCGCGTGAGGATGATCGGCAAACGTGCGATAGGTTGGTAATATAGCAACAGTTTTGGGAAGGAGGAACCTACCGTGGCCGATACCTGGAGCGAGGAGTGGACCAACGCAGTCTTCTCTGAAGCCGAACGAGACCGTCGCTGGGCAAGGGTCCGTGAGTTGATGCGGCGGGACGGAATCGACCTCATTGTGTGTCTCCCCTGCACGAACAGCCACGATCGAGGCCAGGCAGATGCACGGTACCTCACCCAGCTTGGGGAGAACTCCGATGAGGCGACCGTCGCCTTTCCCATCGAGGGTGACGTCACGGCCTGGCACACGCGGGGCGGCGCATGGCCGAGCTCGAACTGGTTTGCAGCCGGGGTGCAGGCCGCGCCACGCGGCACGGGAGGACGCACGATCGTGGACTGGGTCCAGGCCCACCCGCAGTTGGAACGCGCGACGATCGGCGTTGCCGGGCTCACCTCGTCACTGCTCGGCCACGTGCGGGAAATCGAAGGGGAGGTCAACTGGCAGTCGGTCGACATCATCAAGCGGGAGCTGCCGCAGGCCCACATCGTGAGCGCCACCGACCTGCTGGGCGAGGCCCGATTTGTGAAGAGCGGCGAGGAGATCGGCTTCCTGGGCAAGGCCACCGAGATCGCCGAGATCACCCTCGAGGCGGTGCGACTGCATGCGCGCGCGGGCGTGCGCGAGCGGCACGTGTTCGCGCAGATGCTCGCTGCGAACGCGGACGCCGGGGGCAGCTTCCAGCCGATGTTCGGGTGGATCAGTGGGCCGCTCGGCAACACCCATCATCGGATCGAGCAGCCGTCCTTTCGGACGTTGCAGCCGGGCGACGTCCTCGCCATCGAGATCGAGGGGCGCTGGGGCGGCTACGTCGCGCAGATCGATCAGCAATTCTCCATCGGACCCGCGAGCCAGGATCTCACGGACGGCATGAAGCTCAGCTTCGAGTCCTTCGATCGCGTGTTTGAGGCTCTCAAGCCTGGCATCACGGTAGGAGAGCTGATCGAGATCGGCCGGGTGAAGGGAATGAACGGCCGCGGGGAAGCGAGTCTGACGATGCACGGTCGTGGCACGGGCGACGACGGGCCGCTCGTCACGACGCGGATCACGCCGGAGATGCGCTCCCTCGAGCTCCCGGAGGGGTGCTGCATGATCCTCAAGCCCTCAGCTCGTGTCGATGGGAAGCCGGACTACGGGCACTGGGGGGAAACCGTTGCCGTGCGAAGCGCTGGAGCGGAGCGGCTCGGCAAGCGTGCCCAGGAGCTCTACGAGCTAGGCCCCTAGCGCCGCGTCCAGGCTCGAGCCCTTTCCCGTTTCCAAACAAGCCCGCAGCGTTTCTGAACAACGCGCACGTGACTCATGCCACGCTCGACGAGCCGTTGCGTACCTCCGTCACCGCCAGTCTTCGTTGCGCTCGAGCAGACCACGCCACCACAACGTCACGAGGCGATACGCAAGATAGGCTCCGACGCCCAGAAGCGCGAGCCCGAGGAGTGCGTCTGGCCCCACGGGGCCGAGTGACGACCGTGCGGCCAGGGAATCATCCCATGGGGCCAGCCATCGCGCGAGCGAGCCCAGCGGCCACTCCATCGAAGTGAGACCGGGGAGACGGTCGAGCAGCGAGCCGCCGAGGCGCGCGCCCTGGTCACCGACCCTGGCAGCGAGCACCACGAGGAGCGCTATCGCCGCGCGGATCCAGACAAATCGGGCCACTCCCGTCCGATGTCGGTCGATCTCCTCCAGGCTTGGCTGGAGCGACGCGCGCAGGGTATCGTCTTGGGGAAGCTCGCCCATGATCTCGTACACAAACCGGCTCACGACCTCTTCGTAGTTGCTCCAGTAGGCCCCGTGGTCGCCGAACGGATTCTCCCGATTGACCACACGCACGTTCTCGAACCCGCCCCCCGACCCTCTGATCCGCTGCACCATCTCAGGCCGCGCCTGGCCGTGAGGCACCGGGTCGTACCGAGCCCACACGTCGACCCATTTGATCTGCCGGGCGAGCCCCCGGTCCCAGAAGCGATCCCGCCAGCCCATCCCGTACGCAAGATTCAGCCCGCTGCCGACGGTGAACCAGGTCAGGCGGGACCGACCCTCCGCATCAGACCCGAGCCACGCCTTCACATCCCAGTCAGAAAGGGCGTGATAGGACACGACGCAGCCGCCGGAGTGTGCGATGACGGTGACGGTGTCGCACGAGCGATAGTCCGGATGTTCACGCCAGAGATGCGGCGCCAGCGTCTCGACCACCGAACGCGCAGCCGCATCCCGCGCGACGTAGTTGGACGTCATGACCTGCTGATCGCCAACCCCATGGACGAGCGCGTTGATCAAGGCCCGCTGGAACGCGGCTGCCGGCTGCGGCACGAGCAGCCACGGTGGCAGCTGCGCGACAATGTAAAAGAGCGATGCGAGGAAAAGCGCCGCGATCCAGGCCGGGACATAGACGACGCCGACGACGAGAGCGACAAGCACGTCCCAGGCACGGCTGAGAGCAGTCACAGAGGGCGACCGATACGCTGGGTCGAACGACGGCGGATGTGTCCGCGCACGATACACGGGCAGGTGGCGGAGAAATAGGCCAAAGACGATGGAGCCTGCATGGTGTACAAGCACCGCGAAGCCCCAGCGCATGACGAAGTCGGCTGGACTCGGATGGAAGCGTTCAGCCCACCACGCCTCAGTTATCTTCCACTCCTCGGTCTGTGAACCGAGCGTGAAGCGGATCGTGATGCGCGCCGGACCGTGGTCGGGACGGAGATCAACGTCCAGCCGAACCGTCTCAGGGTCTTCCTCCCTTCTTCCCATATGCCACCGGAGATAGCGCACGAGGGGCTCGGCCACCTGATTGAGGGACTCGCCCTTCCTTTGGGACCCGACTCCATGAACCACAACGATGGCGCGCCGTCCCATGGCCGCTTCTCCCTCCAGATCCGCCACTGAGTCACTGCCCATGGTACATCGGAGTGCATTCATGTGGTATGAGTAGTGTATAGAAGTAGTTGAGCGCCAAGGGTCGTATAGCTGAACGACCATAGTCAGTGGAGGTCAAATGGACCGGGAAACACTCGTCGAACGTTCTCGCAGCATTCCCAATGTGCACGACTTGTCAGAAGACGTGGTGCGCTTGCGGGAGCTGCGCCGCCTTCCCGTCGTGGATCTCTGGGTGGCGAAGCGCGTAGGCACCATCAAGGATGTCCGGATTGATCCAAATGCTGGCCGGTTGGCCTCGCTGGAGGTGCGCCCGGGAAACGGACTGGGCACATTGCGGGTCGACTGCGCGCGTGTGCGCCGCGTGGGACGCCGCGCCGTCGTACTCGCGGGGGTCGACGATCCCGAGCCGCTGCCCCCCGAGGACGCCGAAGAGGAGTCACTCGATTCGGGCACGGCGGCCGGGCTCGAAGTTCTGGACGACTGCGGCGAGCGGGTCGGCTTCGTGACGGACGTGTATTTCGACCGTTCCTCGCTCGCCGTCACGGCGTACGAGTTGAAAACGCCACTCCTCCAGCGCTGGCTTCACGGCCCGCAGCTGATCCCGCCAGACCGAGTGATCGCATGCAGCCACGAGCTCATGATCGTCCCCGCCGAGGATCGGTCGTCCAGTTCCGATCGCGCTGCTTCCGCTGACGCTGCCCACGCCACCTGGGCCCATCAGACGCTCATGACGCGGATGACCGGCGAGACCAACGCCGAAGACGTCCGCGAGGTCGGCGCGCGATCGGCCTAGCCGCGCGTCCGAGCCCATCTCGCCTGCGCAAGCCGTGCGGCGCCGGCCCACGCCTCGCCCGACGTACGACCCCGTTCTTGACAGGGCTGTGAGGCTCCGCGGCCGCGCTGTAACTACGCTGTGCCCGTCCGTCGATAGACTGAGGGCGTCATCCGAAATCCAACGAGGTGGACGCCCTCCCCATGGACAGCAACGGCCTCTCGCCGTACCAAGTAGCGCTCCAGCACCGACGGCGCGCTCGCGACAGACGCCCACTACTCCGACTGCCGTGGAAACCCGTAATCCACGTCGTCATCCTGGCCGTCGGTTTGACACTTGCGTTGTCGACCCAGATCCCCGCCTCCGCCTTCGTCAGCGGTCAGACCTACATGATCGAGCCCGGAGACACACTGACCCGCATCGCTGCGGCGACCGGCATCTCCGTGCCGTGTCTGGCCGCCGCGAACAACCTCAGTGACCCGGACGTGATTCGGGCCGGCGACGTGATGAACATCCCCGCCCTCTCTCCATCGACGCAGACGTACTGCGTGAAGCGGGGAGACACCCTCACCAGCATCTCCGCTGCGACTGCGATCCCCGTCGACTGCCTCGCGCGCCTCAACGACCTCGCGAATCCCGACGCCATCCGTGCGGGGCAGGCACTGCTCCTCGCCCCTCCGGCATATCGGGTCAAGCCGGGCGACACGCTCAGCAGTATCTCCAGAACCGCGGGCATACCGGCACATGTCCTGGCTGATTGGAACGGGCTCCCAGACCCCGACCGCCTCCTGGCGGGGCAGTCGCTCCGCCTGAGTGGGAGTCCGGCGTCCGGCGACCCGACTGGTGCGTGCAACCCGATCACATGGATCGGCTCCGAGAACTACTGGGACGACCGTCCATATGGGGGTCCGATCGCGATCGTATTGCATACCTCGGCAGGCTCACTCGGCGCCATCGATCACTGGTTCAGCAACCCCCAGAGCCAGGTGTCGGCCCACTTCGCGGTGGGGCTGGATGGCCGCACCCACCAGTATGTGGACCTGGCCGATCGCGCGTGGGGGGAGGGCAATATCGAGCCGGACAATGTCTGGCCCGGCCCAGAAGGCATGAACCCCAATCATTACTCGGTGAGCATCGAGACCGAGGACGGTGGGAACCCACCACCGCCGGTCACCGAGGCACAGTATCAGGCCGCCGTGCGCGCCGGTCGCCTCATCCTCCGTGAATACCCGAACATTCAATACCTCGTGTCGCATCGAGCCATCGCGCCGCACGCGCGCGCGAACGACCCCGGTCCCCGATGGGTTGCCACGGGACGGTTCGAAGCCCTGGCAGCCGCGCTCGGCCTCAAACCCATCCCGTGACGACTGTTTGAATTGAGATGAATTTGTTACCCATGATGTGTTTTGAGAGCTGGCCCGGTTGTTGCGATCTGTTATACTGCCGCCGGTTTGCTCCTGGCGTTCCCAGACAGACACGGAGGCGATCCGCTTGTGCATGGGGATCTCAACCGGCGGTTTCCGCCCCTGGGCAGAAACCTCAGGATCAGCCCGGTCGTAACTGCGTATTCCGTGGCGGCAATCATCGGGTTTATCGTGCTGCCGCTCTTGGGCCTCGCCCTTTCGAGCGCCGCCGAGTCCGGCGAAGGCTACGCCACCTGGTATGGCGAGCCGTACGACGGGCAGACCATGGCCAACGGGCAGACCTTCGACATGAACGATCCCACCACGGCGGCGAGCAACCAGTTCGCCCTCGGAACGTGGCTCCTGGTTACGAATCCGAGCAATGGGAACAGCGTCAATGTCGAGGTTCGGGATCGCGGTGGCTTTTCTCACGTCGTCGATCTCTCGTACGCGGCATTCGCCGCTTTGGCTTCACCGTCCGCGGGACGGATCTTCGTGAGCTACGAGGTGATCCCCGGGCCGGGTCAGTCCGCGCCGGAACCGAGCCACAACCCCTCCCCCGCCGAGGTTTCGAGTGGGGGCTCGAACCAGGGAAGCTACACGGTTCAGCCTGGCGACACGCTGTGGGAGATCAGCCTGCGTTTCGGCGTGAGTATGAACGACATCGCGGAATGGAATGAGCTGGACAATCCGGACCTGTTGCAGCCCGGGTGGGTCCTCCAGCTCACGCCGCCGTCGGCCGACCCTCCTGCTGCCGAGGTTGCGGCCGATTCCCAACCGAGCACCTACACGGTCCAGCCCGGCGATTCGCTGGGGCTGATCGCCGAGCAGTTCGGCGTGAGCCAGGGTGAGATCGTGGAGTGGAACAATCTCGCCGACCCGAACGCGTTGCAGCCAGGCTGGCTCCTGTCAGTGGGTCCCCCAGCCGATGCGGGCGCGTGGCATGTCGTCGAGTCGGGAGATACGTTGACGTCGATCGCTGCGTCGCACGACACCACGGCGGAAAGCCTCCATTCTCTCAACGATCTGCCGGATCCGGATTTGCTCGCCGTGGGCGATGAGATCCAAGTCGCGTAGCTGCGCCGGTTCAGCGCGACAAACCACCCCGCAGCCCCGGTTCCCCCCGTCCGGCGCCTGCTCTGACCCAGCGTTCTCTCCCGCACGCGCTATCATCAAGCGACTGCAAGCCGTCCCAGTCGATTTCTGAACTAAGTCCGAAGCGCGGCCGTCGCGCGTGTTCGGAACTTTCTCGAGCGGTCCGGCAAGGAGGCGGCAACGACCTAGAGGTACGGCCGAAAACGCCTTCTGTCATCCTGAGCGAAGCGAAGGATCTCCCCTTAAGC
>WHTR01000076.1 GCA_009377635.1 Chloroflexota bacterium | reverse complement strand
CTCTCGAACACTGAGGGAACCCAGTAGCGATCGAGCCGGGGCTCGATCGCTACTGGGTTCCCTCAGTGTTCGAGAGCGCAGTGTTCGGCACGCGCCTGGCCGATGCGTTCTTTCAGATCCACACGGGCGGCGATATCGCCTTCATCAACGGCGTGCTGAAGCAACTCATCGAGATGAACGCGCTCGACGACCGCTTCGTCGGTGAGCACACGACTGGATTCGATGAGCTGCGTCAGCGGCTGGCTGAGCAGGACTGGCCGGCGCTGGAGTCTGCCTCGGGGGCATTACAGGAGGAGATGGCGCGGTTCGCCCGCATGTACGCGGAGGCGAAGAGCGCCGTCTTCGTCTGGAGCATGGGCATCACGCAGCACCGGTTCGGCGTGCAGAACGTGCTGGCGATCGCGAATCTGGCGCTCGCGCGCGGCAACCTCGGTCGGGAGCACTGCGGCCTGATGCCGATCCGCGGCCACAGCGGCGTGCAGGGTGGGGCGGAGATGGGCGCGGTGCCGTCGTCACTTCCTGGCGGGGAGCCCGTGACGACGGAGAGCGTCCGACGGTTCGAGGAGCTGTGGGGATTCAGTGTGCCGACAGAGCCCGGATACACGGCTGTGCAGATGATCGACGCCGCGCACGAAGGCAGGCTCGAGGTGCTCTACTCGGTCGGCGGGAACTTCCTCGAGACATTGCCTGAGCCGGAGTACGTGGCCCAGGCGCTCCGCAACGTGCCCTTGCGCGTCCACCAGGACATCGTGCTCACCTCACAGATGCTGGAGGATCCGGCGGACACCGTCCTCGTCCTGCCCGCGCGGACGCGCTACGAGCAGCCGGGTGGTGGAACCGAGACGTCCACCGAGCGGCGTGTCTACTTCAGCCCGGAGATCCCGGGCCGGCGGATCGGGGAGAGCCGATCCGAGTGGGAGATCCTCATGGAGCTGGCCGAGCGCGTCTACCCGGAGCGACGAGACCGCATCCACTTCGGGAACGCCGCCACCATTCGCGCGGAGATCGCGCGGGCAGTGCCCGTGTACCAGGGGATCGAGCAGCTCACGAAGAAGGGCGACGCGATGCAGTGGGGCGGGCCGCGCCTCTGCGAAGGGGCCCGTTTCCCGACGGCCGACGGCAAGGCCCGATTCAGCGGTCTGACACCGCCCGATCTCGAGATCCCGACCGGCTGGTTTCTCCTGTCGACCCGGCGCGGCAAGCAGTTCAACAGCATGGTGCAGGGAGAGCGGGACGCCCTCGTGGGGGCCAGGCGCACGGACATGCTGATGAGCCGCGAGGACGCGCGGCAGCTCGGGATCGACGACGGCTCACCCGTGGTGCTCCGCTCCGACGTTGGCGAGCTCCGGGCGAGATGCAAGATCGCGAACATCCGACCGCGCAACGTGCAGGTCTACTGGCCGGAAGGGAACGTCCTCCTGCGGCGCGGCGCGACGGACCCGGTCTGCGGCATCCCCGACTACAACACGCTCGTCGAGATCATCGCTGACAGCTCCGGGCCGAATCTCGACAGTCGGCCGCGACGATCGGCAGTCCGGACTGCAGCAGACAGGATGCCGCGGTGATCACTCGCCCCGCCCGCACGACCCGCGTCGAGATGCACAGGATCCGCGATGGCCATCTCCATCCCGTGGCCGACGTTCTAGCGACCGAGGAGCCGCTGGAGATCCGGGTGGAGCGCCGGGATGGGCGGGAGCCGGAGCGTATTCGGCTGTCGGTCACGATGCGCACCCCGGGGAATGACTTCGAGCTGGTGGCCGGCTTTCTCTTTACGGAGGGGATCGTGCCATCCGCCGACTCGCTCGCCCGCATCGAATACGTCACGGATCTGCCCGGCGAGCAGCAGCACAATGTCGTAAACGTCGTGCTCGACGCGTCGGTCCACTTCGATGCCGACGTCCTGCGACGCAACTTCACCACCACCTCGAGCTGCGGGGTATGCGGCAAAGGGTCGCTCGAGGCGCTGGTCGTGCAGGGCTGCCGCCCGCCGTCCGGCGCTGGCCCGCTCGTGCGAGCCGCGACCCTCTGCGGCCTACAGGATTCGCTGCGGGCCGCGCAACGCACGTTCCAGCAGACTGGAGGCCTCCACGCGGCGGGTCTGTTCGACGCCGAGGGCCGTCTGCTGGCTCTCCGCGAGGACGTGGGCCGGCACAACGCGCTCGACAAACTCGTCGGTGAGCGCCTCTTGGCCGGCGACATGCCGCTCGCCGATCGGGTTCTGATGGTGAGCGGACGGACAAGCTTCGAGATCATGCAGAAAGCCGCGATGGCCGGGATCCCGCTCGTCGTCGGTGTCGGCGCGCCATCGAGCCTGGCGGTCGATACTGCCCGGGCCTTCGGCATGACCCTCATTGGCTTTCTCCGCCCGGATGGGTTCAATGTCTACGCGAACGCCAGGCGCATCCGGCCCGATCCGTAGGTGCCGGCCGTTGGCGAGCTGCCGATGACGATGGCCGACTTCATCGTGCGCGTACGTCTCCTGAGCGGCGATGCCTGAGAGGCACCCGCTCACCGGCGCCATTTTGGTTGGCGGCCGTTCGCGCCGGATGGGTCGCGACAAGGCGCTGATGGTCGTCGACGAGGACCGCCCCCTGATCCGTCAGCTCGTCGCCCTCCTCGAGTTGTGTTGCGACGAGGTGCTTCTGGTCGGCGGCGATCCTGCGCGATTCGCTGGACTCGGTCTCGCCGCGCGGTGCGTGGGGGATGCCGTGCCCGGAGCCGGGCCCCTTGCCGGAATTCTCGGCGCACTCGAGGAGACGCGCAACGACGCATGCCTCGTGACCGCGTGCGACATGCCATTCGTGACCGCCCCCGTCCTGGGGGCCATGGCAGCGCAGCCACGAGGATACGCTGTGCTGGCGTACCCGGCGGCGAACGGATTCGAGCCGCTGCTCGCGATCTACACCCGCGCGTGTGTCGAGCCACTCCGCAGCGCTCTTGCGGCGCGTGAGCTGCACGCGCGACGCTTCCTGGACCGGGTCGAGACGCGGGTGGTGCCAGCGGAGGTCCTGGATCGTGTCGATCCGGATCGCCTGGCGGGCACGAACATCAACACGCCGGAGGAGCTGGCGGCTGCGCGACCGAAGCTCGTGGTCGTATCGGCGTCATCGACGCTGCCGGCTGGCGCGACCGTTATCCGCAGGCGGGTTTGATCCACCGCCGCGCGATGTAGTCCACGCGCTGGAGGCGCACCGTCGGCTGCTGCTCCGCGAGGAACTCGTCGACCGCTCGCCGGGTGCCCGTCCAGCGGCCGTAGTCGTCGATCTGGACCACGCCCCCCGGGGTCACCCGCCCGTAGAGATGCGCGAGGCTCAGCCGCACGCTCTCATACCAGTCGCTGTCGATGTGGAGGACCGCGATGGGGCCCGTCTCGGTGGCCGGCAAGGTGTCGGCGAAGAGCCCCTGGATGAGTCGCGCGCGATCCGTCAGGCCAAGTCGACCGAAGAACTCCTTCACCTCCTGGAGCTCCCCTCGACAGTGCCCAGTGAACCACACGGCGACCTCGAAGTCAGGGTCCTCTTGCGTCGGAGGTGGCAATCCGTCGAAGGTGTCGAACGCCCACAGCGTGCGAGGCCTGCCAGACATGGCCGCCGACAAACCCATCAGCGCCGCGCTGCCTCCCCGCGCAGTCCCGCACTCGACGAGCGCCCCACCAATCCTTTGGGCGTTGGTGTACCGGACGGCGTCGAAGAGCGACTTGAGCCGTGGATACCCGCACATCGTGTGGTCGCGCACCTGCCGGTAGAGCTGCGCGAAGTCGGTCCTGTGGAGTGGCGCCGTTCGGTCGAGCCAGGAATCGTGCAGAGCGGATGCCCAGAGCGCGGGCGTCCCGAACTGGGCAAGCAGCGCTGGCCAGCAGCACACACGGCTGCGCGCCATCAGCGAGAGGGTCATCGGCGATGCTCGGAGAGTGTCTGCCTGAGGCGGACGAGGAGAGGGAGGGCCTGCTGGCGCGCACGATACGTGACCGTATCGGCTACGCCCCCACTCCGAATTCCGTGCGCACGGCTCAAGGTGCACGGGCGCGCCGGGCGGCGTTCAGGTGCCTGCGTCAGACGGCGCATGCCGTCCATCCCGTTGATGATCGCGAGCTCCCGTTTGGGGATATTGGCCGCTATGGGCGCATGCCAGAGGAGATCTGGAGGCCGCACATGAACGCGGGCGACCGTCGGCAGGCCCACGCACTGTACGGACCGACCGCGCCGCCCCTCGTTCGCCCTTTTGACTCGTGCCGAGGATACACCAGGCGCCGAAGACTGTCAAAGTGGCTCCATGCCCCTCGTTCGACGTATATATAGAGCGACGGCTTCCCCCGTCAGGACCGTCCGGAGGGCCAGCTCGAGATTGAGAAGCGGGAGGAGACACGACGATGCGCGTCATGGTGCTGATCAAGGCCGACAAGGACTCCGAGGCGGGTGTTCTTCCGAGCGAGCAGCTCCTCACCGAGATGGGAACGTACAACGAGGAGCTCGTGAAGGCGGGCCTGATGCTCGCGGGCGAGGGGCTCCACCCGAGCTCGAAGGGCGTGCGCGTGAGGTTCTCCGGAGAGAACCGGACCGTGATCGACGGGCCCTTCACCGAGACGAAGGAGCTGATCGCCGGCTACTGGCTGTGGCAGGTCAAGTCCATAGACGAGGCGATCGAATGGCTCAAGCGCTGTCCTAATCCCACGGGCGTGGAGTCCGATGTCGAGATCCGGCCGGTGTACGAGTCGGAGGACTTCGGAGAAGCGTTCACACCGGATCTGCGGGAGCAAGAGGATCGCCTGCGCCAGCAGATCCAGCAGAGTTCCGAGCAGCGTTAGGCGTGGCGTGACTGAGAAGGCACTGGCTTGATGGCCAAGACGACGTCTGACATCCATGGCGCCATCGATGCAGTCTGGCGGATCGAGTCCCCAACGCACATCGGGTCACCGCACACGCCCGCCGCCAGGTCGCGTCTGCTATCGTATTTGGGCGAATTGGTTGGTGGCGCCAATCAGTTCGCGAGTTATGGCGACGTTGTCGGCGGCGTGGCCGGCGTCGTCAACGATGACGAGCTCGGCGCGGGGCCAAACGCGGTTGAGCTGCCAGGCATTGTCGATCGGCGCTTGGAGGTCGAATCGTCCATTGACCATGATCCCGGGAATGTCGGTCAACGCGGCGGCGCCTCGCAACAGGCTCCCGTCCTCGAGCCACGCATTGTGCCGGACGTAGTGGGTCACGAGGCGCGCAAACGCCATCGCAAAATCAGGATCGGTGAACCTCCAAGCCAGCTCAGTACTCGGCGGCCACTCGATCGTCGCGGACTCCCACATACACCATTCAAGCGCGGCCCGCTTGCGAACCGCAGGGTTTGGATCGCGCAGCAGCCGGTGATATGCCTCGGCGAGATCGCCGTCTCGTTCAGCGGCCGGCACCGCGGCGCATAATCGCTCCCACTGCTCCGGAAAGAAGGCAGCCACACCGCCGCGGAAGAGCCAGTCGAACTCCTTGTGTCGTCCGGTCGTGACACCGTACAAGATCATCTCCGTGACGCGATCCGGGTAATGCTCGGCGTAGGCGAGCGCCAGCGTGCTGCCCCATGACCCGCCGAACACCAACCAGCGGTCGATGCTCATACGCTGACGCAGCAATTCGACGTCCGCGACAAGGTGCGTGGTGGTATTGCTCGCGAGGACCGCATCAGGTGTGCTTGCGTGTGGGGCGCTTCGCCCACAACCCCGCTGATCGAGCAGCACGATGCGATAGGCGGTGGGATCGAACAGCCTGCGGTGCCACGGGGAACATCCCGAACCGGGTCCTCCGTGCAGGACAACGGCGGGCTTGCCGTTCGGATTCCCGCATGTCTCCCAGTACACGAGGTTGCCGTCGCCCACTCCCAAAATGCCGTGCGCGTATGGTTCGGTCTCCGGATACAGATTGGTCACGAGAGAGACATCACGTCGAGAACTGGCCACCGCGTTTCATCCGACCTTGATCCCCGCATCTTCGCCCCGCTTCAAGGGACAGTATTCTGCCACATGCCGATAAGGCTATGCGGCCGAATAGGTAAGCCTCAACCTCCGTATGTCGGGTTGTCTGGCAGACGTGTCGGACACCACGATGCTGCATTGATTGCTCGGCGGGCTCACCCAGCGAGGACCTGGAAATCACGAAGCGGCGAGGCAGTTGCCGGTAAGAAGGGATATAGCTATTAGCAAGTAATATACGATAACGCAAGTGATGTGTTAGGCTGGACCGATGACCAGCCGATTGTACGGTCAGTTTTGCGGGCTTGCCCGCGCCCTCGAGATTGTTGGGGAGCGGTGGGCGGTGCCCGTCGTCCGCGACCTCGTGTTTGGCCCCAAGCGCTACCGACCTGCACCGGGGACTCCCGCGAATTCCGACGAACGTGCTCTCCGCGCGGCTCAAGGAGCTCGATCAGGCCGACGTCGTCCGACGGCGCGTACTGCCGCGTCCGTCGTCTACGAGCTGACCGACTACGGGAGCGACCTCGAGGCCATCGGCCTGCGGCTCGGCCGATGGGGAGCGCGCTCGCTCGGGGAACCCGGCCGCGAGGACATCGTCACCGAGGACTCGTTGACGCACGCTCTGCGGACCCTTAACCGTTAGTGATCGGCCAGATTAGCGTCGACGATCTCCTGGCGGTAGTGCTACACTGTGGCACAGTCTCCATAGGAACACAAAGCCGATGCCAAGTCGCCACGTGTCGATACGCCTGGAAACCGACATCATTGACCGGCTGGACGACCAAAGCCGCCGTTCCGGCCAGTCCCGCTCTGAATTGGCCAAGACTCTCCTTGAAGAAGGGCTTCGCATGGAGGCTCATCCGGGGGTAGTGTTTCGGCCCGGTCCGGCTGGGAGGCGGCCGGCACTCGCCGACGGCCCCGATGTGTGGTCGGTCGCGCGGGTGATTCGAGGCGTTAAGGGCAGCCCTGAGGATGTTGTGGAACGCACGGCAAAGTTGACGGGCCTTACCCCGGAGCAGGTGCGGGTCGCGGTGCGCTACTACGCCGACTACCGGGCGGAGATCGATGACTGGCTCCGACGGTTGGATGACGTGGCGGAGCGAGAGGAGGCGGCCTGGCTGAGGCAGCAAGAACTCCTCCGTCAGTGAAGCTCCTGTTGGACGAGATGTGGGCGCCCGATATTGCGGTTCAGCTCAGGCGACGAGCGTACGACGTGGTGGCAGTAGCGGAGCGCCCGGATCTTCGGAACCAGCCAGATGGCGTAGTTTTCGCGGTGGCACAGGCCGAGGGAAGGTGCATGGTCACCGAGGACGTGGGTGATTACCGGCCCTTGGGGATAGCAGCGCTTCAGGAGGGCGAATCCCACCTAGGCCTGATGTTCACATCCGACCGCCGGTTCCCCCGCCATGACCCTCGGACACCGGGCCGTCTCGTGACGGCCCTCGTTGAGCTGATGTCTCAAGACCGGACCCTCACCAATCTCGAGCACTGGCTAGCCTAAACTGTGACTGTCCAGCCATCACCAGGCTGGATAGCTACGATTCACTGACCAGCGGCTGCTGGCGCGGTTCGCCGAGGCTTTCCGGATTCCGTCCGCGCCGGTCGACGCTCCCGCCTGACGCCCACTCTGCTGACGCTCAACCGTTAATGGTCGACCAGATTGGCGTCGACGATCTCCTGGCGGAACACGAAGACCTCGGGCTCCTGCGGATCGATGGTGGCGCGCACCCAGTGCACGTCGTCCGTGCCGAACGTCTCGACGCGGGTCAACTTCTCGATCCTCCGTCCGGACGCGCTACCGAGCATCGGCTTGTCGATGCGGAAATAGTGGCTGTCGCCGTGGACGAGCACGACCGGTTTGTCGAACGCCAGCGTCTCTCGCTGGACTGCTGCGAGGGTGTCAGCGAACCCTGTACGCTGCGACGGGTCGCCGTCGAAGGGATTCGCCTGCATGATGAGCATCACGCCGATGCTCCTGCTCGCCCTTGCCTCGGCGAACGTCGAGGCGATCCACTGGAGGTTCGCGGCGTTGCGGGCCGCGTACTCCTCGTCCGCTTCCGGCGCGCGTCCCAGATTGTTATTGCTGCCGACGACGTGCAGCGTGGCGAACGTGACCCGGCCGTAGGTCCAGAGGGCGTTTTCGGGGTAATCTTTGCTCTGCCGATCCAGTCGCAGCTTGTCTTGCCCCAGCGACAGACCGTTGGGATAGAAGATCTCTCGGAGAAAGGCGAGCCGCTCGATCGGGTCGCCGCCGGCGCGATGACAGTCCGTCCATTCATTGTCACCCGGTGTGTAGATGAATGGCGCCTCGAACTCGTCGAAGAGATCCCGAGTTTCCGTGTAGATGGAGTCCGTGCAGGCGTTGCTTCCGCCCTTGATATCACCGTCGTGCACGACAAAGGCGATTCTCTGCCGGTTGATGTCGCTGAGAAGATTGGGGAACTTGGCCTGCTGCTCTGTCGTGTACCGCGTGTCGCCGATGAGCGCGATATCGAATGCGTTATTGCCCCTCTTGGCGTTGCTCCCTCGGTCCTCCTGGGCTTGGATGACTTCCGCCCCAGGAAACGATACTGAGACGACCGAGGAGGCAAAGAGAACGGTACTGGCGAATATGACGGCGGCGGCGATTCCGACGAGTGCTCTCTTCACGGCTTGCTCCTTCCAGCTGGTGTCAATGGGCGCGCCCGGTCCGTGGCTGCTCACGAGCCAACCATTGGCCGCGAGCCTCCGCAGCGAGATCCGGCTGATCCGAAAAGAAACCGTCGACTCCAAGGTCTAGGAAGAGCCGGATCTCACCGGCAAGATCGCCATGGAGCCGTGGGAAGGCCGTGTGGACGAAGCGTCGAGCAGTGTGCATGGTCATCAGCCTCCGTTGGGAAGCGGCAGCCGCGCGGAGCAGCCCGCTGCTCTTCTCCCGGGATCGCTGCGTCCTCAAGACCCGGCGAGTATAGACAACGCATATGAAGGTTCAGTTAAGAACAGCAAAACACCGCGTTAGCGTATGCAATGTGTTGTGACGAACGGGAGATGACTGAAGAGCTGTGTTGGGGGACGGTCCAAAGTATGTCCTCGTCGGCAAGGCGTGGTTGAGATACTGGCTTCCGGCTGAATGGGGCCTCGTCCCCTCCGGTGCTGCTGTTCGCTAGATTGACGCGTGATCTGGGCAGGTGATGGCAACTGCGGCCGCAACCCACAGCATGAACGGTGCAAACGAGTCACCCCGGCGATCGACCGGTCACGACGGGTTGACGTGCCCGGCCTGACGCGAATAGGCTATCCACAGGAACTGACTCGACCAGGTGGTGGCGGGAAGAGCCGAGACACGGGCACGAACAGGAGGTGCGCTGAGAAACCGATAGGAAGATAGCTCGGGCGGGCCGGCAGTATCCTCTCTGCGTTCGCGCTCCTGCATTGAGAAGGAGGTGCTCTTATGGCGGCGACTGGACCCCCGTTCACGACGCTCGTGCTGACGGCCGTGCTCCTGCTGGCGGCCTGTGCCGCTCCCGCGCGCGGACCGACGGATGCGCAGTCGGCGGCCGAGCCGACCTCGCCCGGCAGCACGGCTGGCCCGAAGCGCATCACGGCTGCAATCCGAGGCGACCCGCGGACGCTGAACGACGCCATCAACTTCGCCGCCGGCGGGAGCAGCTCGGCAGGGGTGCGGGAGATCGAGCAACTGCTCAGCTAGATAACCTCTGCCTCCCGCAGGTCCGCGATGCGCTCCCGTGCGTAGCCCAGCTCCCCGAGGATCTCGTCGGTATGCTCGCCGAGCGTCGGCGCCGGTCTCAGCGGGACGCTCGGGGTCTCGGAGAGCCGCACGGGCGTTCCCACGATGTGCGTACGGCCGACCACGGGGTGATCGACGGTCACCATCATCTCGTTCGCGAGCACCTGCTCCTCGTAGGGCACCTGGGCGCGGTCGACGATCGGCGCACAGGGGACGTCCGCCTCTACCAGTACGTCAAGCCACGCCTGGGAGGGCTGGGTCTCGAGAAGCGCGGTGATGATCGTATTGACTTCCGCATCCAGCTCGTGGCGGCGGAGCGGATCGGTGATGCGCGGGTCGGCGGCGAGGTGTGGCAGATCCAGCGCCCGGCAGAGGTTGCTGAACTGATGGGGCATGTAAACTCCGATGTTCAGGTAGACGCCGTCGGAGCAGCGATAGCTGTTGTACCCCGCCGGGTTCTCCTCGCGGGGCGGAGTCGGGTTATCCTCCACCACCGTCAGCTGGCTGAATTGCATCGCCATCGCCGCCTGCATGAGCGATGACTCGACCCGCTGGCCGCGGCCGGTCCGTTCGCGTGCGAAGAGCGCGGCCATGATGCCGAACGCCATCAGCATCGGCGCCCCCCAATCGGAGACCCAGATGCCGTTAGGGAGGGGCCGTCCTTCGGTGTCCTTGCGGTACATCGCGCCGGCGAGGCCCTGCGCCAGCCGATCAAACCCCGCCTTGTCCGCATACGGTCCCTTCGCCCCGAACGCGGTGAGCGAGCCGTATACGAGCCGTGGGTTGACGTTCGACAGCGTGTCGTAGCCGATCCCCAACCGCTCCATCACGCCTGGACGGAAGTTCTCCACCAGAACGTCCGCGCCGCGGATTAGGTCGCGCACGATCTCCTGGCCCGCTGTCTTGGTGATATCGAGGGTGATGCTCCGCTTGCCCCGGTTGATCGCCATGAACGCGTAGCTATTCAGCTTGAGGAATGGGGTGTTGCCGGCGCGACGGGACGTGTCGCCGACGATCCGCCGCTCGACCTTGATGACGTCGGCCCCCTGGTCCACCAGATACGTGGCGCTCGTCGGCCCGGCGTAATTGATGGCCAGGTCGACAACCTTGATTCCGTCCAGTGCGTGGACCACCCCGTCACCTCGGAGATCAATGCTTCTGCCAGAACCGGTAGAGGATACACGCTGATCGGACTCGACGCTGGAGGATCCGACAGCTATCTCCCTTTGTATACCGGCTTGCGCTTCTCCAACCGAGCGCGATTCGCTTCCTTGGCGTCCTCCGTCCCGCGGTTCGGCTGGTACAGAAGGCTGGTGAGGCGCATCCCCTCGGCGAGCGACATTTCGAGAGAGCGGAGGACGGCCTCCTTGGTGCTGCGCACGCCGAGGGGCGGATTGGCCACGATGCGCTGCGCCAACTCCAGCGCCACGTCCATCAGCTCGCCCTGCGGGACCACCCGATTCACCAGGCCCCACTGCAGCGCTTGTTGGGCATCGATCCGGTCGCCGGTGAGTAGCATCTCGAGGGCGGGACCGAGCGGGATCGCCCGCGGAAGCCGTTGCGGCACCCCCATGCCCCCGGGAGAGCCCAGCTTGAGCTCCGGCATTGCGAACTCGGCGTTCTCGGACGCGACTCGGATGTCGCATGCTAGTGCAAGGCCAAAAGCGGCGCCGAGGCAGTAGCCGTTCACGGCCGCGATGATGGGCTTCCAAGTATCGAGGCCAGTAATGATCGTGGGGCGCGACGCGTTCCACGCGGTCGCCTCCGTCGGCGCCTGGACCTCCCCCGCATTGAACGCGGCGCGGCGTTTCATGTCGCCGCCAGCCGAGAACGCGCGCTGGCCGGCGCCCGTGATGATCGCGCACCAGAGGTCGTCGTCGGCGGTGAACTCGTCGATCCGGTCGTGTAGCCCCGCGCTCACCACGCCGATGTTGAGGTCGTTGTCGCCCTCCATGGTCATGATGACGATGTGGTCGTCGCGCTTCTCGTAGTGGATTGCTGACATCGATTCCTCCTGATGATCCCCACGATCCAGCGTCAGACACGATACAACTACGACAGACAGACGTCAGCGCTGGCGATAGCAGCCGGAGATACATATCATACGCAGCTAGCTGATCGGCCTGAAGGGGGCCGACTCTGGACTCGTACATCACGCAGTACTCGTTGATCCTGCCTCGACCGCTGACCTCGACCTCTCGCAGTTCAAATCGGTCGCCATCTACTGCAAGCGGTTCAGCACCATGTTCAGCACCGCGCTGTTCCAGATCGACGACAACTACGCGCGAGCGATTCAAGATGGAGCGCAACCTGGGCATCCCGCAGCTCCCCCAGAAGCTCAGCGACTACATCCGCCAGCACACGCTCTGGGGCTTTATGTACGATCCGTACGGGGTGAAGCTCCGCAACGAGATCGGCGTCGGCAATCTCATCTGGGGGAACGACTTCGCGCATGCCCAGGGCGACTGGCCGGAGTCGCGGGAGATCATCGACGAGATAATGGACGGCGTGCCCGAGGACGAGCGGTACCGGGTGGTGGCTGGCAACGCGAGCGAGTTTTTCCATCTCACTACCGCAATCGCATGACCCTTGCTACGGCGCATTGACCGCCGGGCCGCGCCGCGCTATATTGGGGTTGCACCTGGCAACCGATCGGCGGACGCGAGGACCTGCGCGCGGTTGTCGCCCAGCACTGATCAACCGAAAGGAGCGAGGAATGTATTCACCTCACGAGCTGCACGGTCTTAACTGGATGATGCCCGCGTTCGCGACGCCGAATGCCACGGACATCACCGCGACAGACACGATCGCCGTGGATAACCTCACCGCTGCCGTTGACCGGATGATCGGGGATGGGGTCGACGTGATCTCGATCATGGGCAGCTACGGCGAGTGCCACACCCTGCTGTTCGAGGAGTTCCAGACACTGGTGAAGGCGACGCTCGACGCCGTCAAGAAGCGGGTTCCGGTGTTTGTCGGCGTCACGAGCGTGAACAGCCGGGAGGTTGTCCGCAAGGCTCGGTTCGTGAAGGACGTTGGCGGCGAGGGTCTCTTTGCCGGCGTTCCGCACTACTACCCTCCCACCGTGGAGAACGCCATCGAGTACTATCGCGAGATCTCCGAGCTGTTCCCGGACCTGTCGATCCAGGTCTACCACAACCCGACGCTCCATCACATCCACATTCCGGTGAGCGCGTTTCGGGAGATCACCAAGAACCGCAACGTCGTGAGCATGAAGGACAGCCACCGGACGCCACTGGAGTTCATGCGGCTCCAGGACGTCGTCCAGGGCAAGATCAGCGTATTCGTGAATCAGACCCAGTACTATCCGTACGCGGAGTGGGGTTCCAGGGGCTTCTGGTCGACCGATGCAGCGATGGGACCGTGGCCGCTGCTCGCGCTGCGGAATGCCGCCGATCGGGGCGACGCGGCGAAGGCACGGGAGATCCTTGGGGAGATCGCCGGCGGCGGCGACGGCGGGGACTTCGGTGGCCCACAGGACAACGCTCGAAAGCTTGCCGCGACCCACGCGGGCTACTGTGACCTTGGACCCAACCGGCCCCCATTCGTCGTGGTGACGCCCGAGTCGCTGGAGCGCGCCGTGAAGCGCGCCGAGCGGTGGAAGGGGCTGTGCGCGAAGTACCGGCCGGAGGTTGAGGCGGCGGCGCGCGAGCCGGCGATGGCGCGGTAGAAAAGCCGGTCGGTATGCTGGCGACGCGCCCGCGCAGCGGAAGGATGCTGGGCTTCGTCGCAGTGCCTATGTGATCGCGTCGCCCGCCCGTTCCGGGCGCGCGCCAGGTGCCACTCCAGAGAGCAGCCGGACGACTGATGGGTCAGTTGTCATGGGTACCGCCATTCGTGGGAGCGCTCACCCCCACCCCGGGACGCGATCTGGCGTAGCGTCCCGCCTCCCCCGTCGAGGGGGAGGGGCTCGTCCCCTCCCCTACCGACAACCGCTGGCGCTCTGCTGAGCGGAAGGAGTTTGCCATGAACCAGCAGTTCGCGGATCTCCAGGAGCTTGACGCCTGGCTCACCGAGCGAAACCTTGGCGGCATGTGGCAGCGCCACCGCTTCGGCGATCAACAGCTCAAGCCACAGCACTGGAAGTGGGCCGACGTCTCCCAGGGCTTGAGAAGCGCCGCCGACCTCGTCCCCATGGACATGGTGGCCATGCGGACGGTCCAGCTCCGGAACCCGAACAACCCGGCCGGAATCACCCAGACCCTCCACTTCTCAGCGCAGTGCCTCATGCCGGGGGAGCGCACGAGGCCCCACCGCAATCTCGTGGGGGAGACGCGGTTCGTCCTCAAGGCGCCGCCGGGCGCCATCTTCGTCATCGACGGCGAAGCGTTTCCCATGGAGTGCGGGGACCTCATCACCACTCCCAACTGGGCCTGGCACGACCACTACAACGGCGGGAGCGAGCCAGCCATCTGGCTCGATGGCATGGACACGCGCCTCGTCAACGCCCTGGGAAAGAGCATCAACGAGCCGTTTCCGGAGCCGCATCAGAGCGTCACCAAGCCCGAAGGCTTCTCCCACAGGACGCTTGGCCACGTGCGTTCCTCGTCCGCCCAGCCAACTCTCCAGCCGCCGCCGTTCCGCTACCCGTGGGCGGAGAC
>WHTR01000075.1 GCA_009377635.1 Chloroflexota bacterium | reverse complement strand
CGGGGCACTCGGGCTCCTCGAAGAGTCGGCGGCGGCGCTGGAGGAGATCCTGGGGCTCGATCCGAGCGGTCCGGCGCGCAGGGATGGGCTCGTCGACGTCATCGACGCCGTCGAGGATCTCGTGCGCGCCCTTCGCCGGTACGTGGACGCAGTGGAGGACGATCCGGGCGAGTTGGACGCACTGGAGGAACGGCTGCTTCTGCTTGCGGAGCTCAAGCGAAAGTACGGGGCAACGCTCGGCGAGGTGCTGGCGTACCGAAGCGAGGCAGCGCGTCGCCTCGAGGAGCTCGAGCACCATGAGGAGCGAGTCGCCGAGCTGCGGGCAGCGGAGGGAGAGCAGATCGACGCGGCAGCGGGCATCGCGTCTGCTCTCTCGGCGACGCGCACGGGCGCCGTGGGCGAGCTGGGGCGTGCCGTGGAGAGGGAGCTCGCTGAGCTGGGCAT
Source organism: Chloroflexota bacterium (assembly GCA_009377635.1). Taxonomy (GTDB): domain Bacteria; phylum Chloroflexota; class UBA6077; order UBA6077; family SHYK01; genus WHTR01. The sequence continues at coordinate 14,097 of WHTR01000075.1, read as the reverse complement.
GAGCGGAGCGCGGTTCGTTGTCGAGATCACCCGACGTCCCGATCCGAGTGGTCTCAGGCTGGATGGGGCCGCTGAGCCGGTGGCCTTCGACGAATCAGGAGTCGATCACGTGCAGTTCCTCATGTCGGCGAATCCGGGCGAGCCGCCCCGGCCCCTCGCGCGGATCGCGAGCGGCGGCGAGCTGGCGCGGTTCATGCTCGCCCTGAAATCAGTGCTCTCCACGGCGGACCGCACGCCGATTCTCATCTTCGACGAGCTCGACCAGGGGGTTGGCGGGCGCATGGGGCATGTGATCGGGGAGAAGCTCTGGCGGCTGGCCCGTGGCCACCAGGTGCTCTGTATCACCCACCTCGCACAGGTCGCCTCCTATGCGGACGCGCACTTTGCTGTCAGCAAAGGGATCGACAGTGGGCGGACGACGGTCGCAGTCGAGCGGCTTTCCGAGGAGGACCAGCTTGACGAGCTTGCGCTGATGTTGGCGGGAAGCCAGGCGGGGCCGGCGGCGCGGCGGAGCGCCGAGGAGCTTCGCTCGCGGGCGACCGAGTGGATGAGGGCGCAACCGGGCGGATGAGAGCCGTCAGGTCTGGAGACGATCGAGGAGCAGAGCGAGACTCTCGCTCTGCGTGCGGCCGGTTGTGTCAAGATGCGCCTCCGGGGCGCGCTTCGCGGAAATGCGGTGGGACGTACATTCTGGATCTTCTCCATCGTGGAGTGGAGCGTGCCATGACCGATCGCGATCGAGAATACACCAACCGCGCCCGGATGGCTACTGGGGTAGCTCGCCGATGTGCCGACTCCCGAGGGGGTCGACCCCACCGCATCCGGGATGACCCGCTCACAGACGACCCCTGGTGCCGCAACGTGTTGCCGGAACTCGACAGTGATCACTGGCAACGCTTCTTGGGGGTAAATGGTGTCATAGGCGAACACGACACGGCGGATACGGCATGGTTCATCCTCATGTCCGACACAAGTGACGAACGGGTGTAGGCCGGTCGCTTGTGCGGTATGCAACACGTCGACAGCGCTCGTGCCGGCAGCTATGACCCGCCCATTGGCAAACCCAATCCACTGATCACGATAGCTGGTCAGCAGTGTGTCACGGTGGGCCCAATACGTGGCTTCGTTCTGACGCCAGGCCGGATGGATCTGCTGTGCGATCTCAGGGGGCAGCGCATCGCTTAGACTTTTCATAGGCTACCTCGGGGTGTGAGAAACGGGTGTGTTTTCGATGAAGATTATACTAACTACTTATTATTTCCACCTTGTTGGCGATGATCTCCAGAGTAATGCGGACGTCTTCGCCGGCCACGAAGCGCTCCCCGGACATCGTGCTTGGGATGGCAAACGCGCTCCGCTTCAAGCTGGTGTGTGCGCTGAATCCGCGCCGGGTGCGGCCGCGAGAGTCCGTCGCCTCGCCTCCATAGGTGGCACGGAGAACGATCTCTTGGGTCACGCCGTGGAGGGTTAGGTCGCCCGCTATGCGGTAGTGGCCGTTGGCTCGCTCGACCAGTGTGCTCCTGAAGGTGATGGTCGGGTAGCGCTCGACGTCAAGGAAGTCGGCGCTGCGCACGTGATCGTCCATCGGATCATAGTCCGAGGAGAGGCTGGCCGCTTCAATCGTCGCCTCGACCGACCACTTGCTTGGATCCGGGTCATCGAGGTTCAGGGCGGCCTGCAGCTTCTTGAACTGACCTTTGACGGTGGCGATGCCGAGGTAACCGATGGCCCATTCCACCTTCGATAGGTTAGGGTCATACTGCCACGGCATTGCCACCTCCTGCTCTGCTGGTCCACGACCGTGGAAATGATACAGGAGGGGCTCTCGTCGCAGCTCCGATGGTCAGAATCGATCCCCGGGCTGAGGGGTCCTCACGCCGGCCACCGCGCTCAGCCGGATCCGCGGTCCGGCATCAGCCGGGCGAGCGCGCGCTCGACGAGGCCCCGAGCGAGGTCCACTTTGTAGGCGTTCCGGCTCATCGGCTGCGCGCCTTCAACGGCACGAGCGGCCGCGAGGGCAGCCGTCGTCCCCGATAGCGTCGCGCCCACCAGCGCCTGCTCGGCCGCAGGACAGCGCCATGGGGTCGGGGCCACGCCACCGAGCACGATCCGGGCGTCGCGGACGATTCCGCCGTCGAGGGCGAGCTGGGCGGCGACCGCTGCGAGCGCGAAGGACCACGCGCCGCGGTCCATCGCCTTCAGGTATGTGCCTCGTGCGCCGGATGGCTGCGCTGGGAGTTCGACATGGGTGACGATCTCGCCGGGTTCGAGGACCGTCTCCCGCGTCAGGCTCTCCTTGACGCCGACGAAAAAGTCCTCGGCCTGCACGAACCGCCGCCCGTCCGGCCCCTGGAGGGCGATCTGAGCGTCGAGGGCGATGAGGGCCGGACCCACATCGGAGGGGTGGACGATGTAGCACGGATCGCCACCGAGGATGGCCAGGTACTCGTTCTCTCCCCCGACCGCGTAGCAGGCATCGCCGCCCGCGCGGAAGCACCGGTAGCCGCCTCGGAAGTACCAGCAGCGTGGACGCTGACAGAGGTTCCCCCCGAGCGTGCCCATGTTCCGGAGCTGGGGGGAGGACGCGGCGGATGCCGCTTCCGCCAGGAGACGGAATCCAGTGCGGATGGCGTCGTCTGACTCGATCCGATCGAGCGTCACGAGCGCGCCGAGGCGGAGTCCGCCCGCCACGGGCTCAATGCTCTCCAGACCGGGGAGCCGGCGCAGGTCCACCAGCCGTGATGGCTCGACCAGGCCGTCCTTCATCAGCGGAAGGAGGTCCGTGCCTCCGCCGAGCGGCGCGGCGGCGACGTCCCGCAGCAGCTGCGTGGCTTCGGTCATCGTGGCTGGCGCAGCGTAGTCAAATGGTCGCATCTCTGTCTTCCTCGCCCCGTCGTCCAGCTGAGGAGGCCCCTCGCAGTGCATCGAGGACGACGCGCGGCGTCATCGGGAGCTCGCGGATGCGCACCCCGGTCGCCCCGGCCACCGCGTTGGCGACTGCGGCAGCCACGCCGATGATCGGCGGCTCGCCGAGTCCCTTCGCGCCGAGGTCGTTGGCCGCCGGGTCCGGCTGGCCGATGAATCGAACGATGATCTCGGGGATATCCAGCGCGGAGGGCACCTTGTACTCGTCGAGGTTCGGGTTCAGGACGCGACCGGTCGGCCCGTCGCGCACCTGCCGCTCCATGAGAGCGTAGCCAATGCCCTGGATGACGCCCCCGAACACCTGGCTCTCGGCCGTCATGGGGTTGATGATCCTCCCGACGTCGTGGACACTCACGAAGCGCTCCACGAGTACCCGTCCGGTGACAAGGTCCACCGCCACCTGCGCAAATTGCGCGCCGAAGCTCCGGACCCGTACGTCGCTTCGGTTCGGGCCCCGAGCGCCCCGTCCGATTATGAGGAAGTCGCCGAGCTGTCCGGCGAGCCCCGACACGGGGACGCGACGGCCGCTCGTCGTGGACACGATATCGCCGTTCCGGATCGTGAGCTCAGTCGGGGCGACGTCCAGCAGCTCCGCGACGATCTCCAGGAGCTGCCCACGGGCATCGGCCGCCGCCACCCGGACGGCTGGACCCACACTGGAGAGCGTCATGCTTCCGACGCTTCCCGGCGCGGTGAATCCGGCCGCGGTATCACCCAGGGCCACGGACACGTGCTCCAGCGGTACGCCCAGCTCCTCGGCCGCCACCTGCGCGAGAGCTGTCCGCACACCCGTGCCGATGTCCTGCGCGCCCGTCACGACTTCGACGCAGCCGTCGGGGTTGATCTTCACGAGGGCGAAGGCTGGAGGGCCACCGCCACCGCTCCAGATGACGCTCGCCATGCCTATTCCGCGACGTATCCCAGGCTCCTCTGGCAACCGATGGCGCTGATCCCAGCCGATCACCTCGCCGCCGATGCGGTAGCAGTCGTCGAGGTGCCGCGCTGAGTAGCGCTGGCCCGTGTCCGGGTCCACAGGAGCGTCGTTCCGGCGCCGGAGCTCGAGGGGATCGATGCCGAGCTGGTCCGCGATCTCGTCCATCGCACGCTCGATGCCAAAGGTGCCCTCAACGTATCCAGGCGCACGGAATGGAGCTGCGGGACCGATGTTGGTGTGGGCACCCTGGAGCGTGGTCTCCACGTTCGGGCAGGCATACAGGGTCCGATATGGCCCGTCCACCTCCATGGTGCCGGCGTGATAGGCGCCCACTCCTGTGGTGATGGATGCGCGAATCGCCGTCAGGCGGCCGTCTGCCGTAGCGCTCACGCGCACGTCCTGCACCGTCTCGCCCCGGTATCCACCGGCCAGGTTTTCGCCTTCCCGGTCGAGCACCAGCCGCACGGGCTGGCCGACGGCGCGAGAGAGCACCGCTGCCAGGAACGCCTGCTTGCCCGCGCTCTGTTTGGCTCCGAAGCCACCGCCCATGTGCTGGGTGATGACGTGGACGCGGTTAAGGGGCAGACCCATCGCCCTTGCCAGGTCGTCCCGAGCGCTGAAGATCCCCTGAGTCGACTCGTACACGACAAGCTGCGCGTCGCCGCTGCCGGCCGACCCGCTCTGCCACCAGGCGACGGTGGCGTGCGGCTCGACACAGTTGTGCACCGCGGCCTGAGTACGGAATGTGGCCTCGATCGAGACAGCGCCGACCGCGAACCCGGTAGATATGTCGCCTCGCGTCGTGATCAATGGCTCGTCGACCCAATTGCTCCGTCCGTGCCGGACGGCAGGAGCGTTTCGATCGAGAGCGCTGACAGCGTCGACAACGAACGGCAGCGGATCGTACGTCACATCGATGAGGCGAAGCGCATCCTGGGCGATCTCGTCGCTCTCCGTGACGACGATCGCCACCTCGTCGCCGTGAAACGAGACCTCGCGCTCCAGAAGAACGTTGCCCTTGTCCCACTCGATGTGCGGAACATTCTCCCAGGTGACGACGGTGTGGACGCCGGGGAGATGCTGGGCGCGGGACGCGTCGATCTGACGGATCTGGGCATGGGGGTGCGGAGAACGGAGGACACGGGCCGACAGCAGGCCGGGCAGGCGAATGTCCGACGCATATTGGGCACGGCCGGCGACCTTCTCCGGTCCCTCAATCCGGCGGACGGACCGACCGACGATGTTCGTCGTCTCGGGCCACGCGGGAAGGCGGCTCTCCTCCACGATGGAGTATCGCTCCTCGGTCCGTCCCTCTACCTCGACCTTGGTCTTCGCTACCCTCGGCATCAGCCGTCCTCTCCTTCGCGCGCTGCATCCGAGCGGAGCCCGCGGAGCGTCGCGGCCGCTGCCAGCCCGGCCTTCACGATGTTGGGGTACGCGCCACAGCGGCAGAGATTTCCCGATACCGCACGGCGTACCTGCTCCTCGCTTGGGTCCGGCGCTGCGTTCAGCAAGCTCACGAGACTCATGATATGCCCAGGTGTGCAGAAACCACACTGGAACGCGTCGTGCTCGATGAAGGCCGCTTGGATCGGGTGCAACCTATCCGGACCTTCGATGCCCTCGACGGTCGTGACATCGCGCCCTTCAGTGGCAATGGCCAGAGCAAGGCAGGCGTAGATGGCTCGTCCATCGAGGAGCACTGTGCAGGCGCCGCAGTGCCCGCGGTCGCACGCTTGTTTCGCACCGGTGAGCTGGAGATCGGCGCGGAGCATGTCGAGGAGTGTGCGTCGCGGCTCGATGAAGAGGGATCGAGAGCGCCCGTTCACGCGCAAGGTGACCGGCACATGCCCGGGTCCCGCTGTCTCGCCGCCTTCTGCCATCGATCTCCCTGATGCGAACGATGCCGCGGACGTCCTGGCTATATGTTCCGGCATCGCCGCATCAGTAGGCCACTGGGCGCGCCCTGTTGTCGGCCCGCCATCGGGCAGGCTATGCTTTCCCGAGCCATGGGAATGTTTGCCGCGCTTGCCGTTCGAGACTTCCGATACCTCTGGTGGGGGACGGCCCTCGGCCACGTCGGGTTCTGGGCGTACATCATCGCTCAGGGCTGGCTGGCCTGGGAGCTGACGAATTCCGCCACATTCGTCGGATTGGTGACAACCATCTCTGGCCTTCCGGGCCTCCTGCTCATGCTCCCGGGTGGGGTCATGGCCGATCGCTGGGACCGTCGATTCATGCTCGTGACCTCGAACGGTGTGCAGATGGTCGGCGGCATCGCGCTCGCGGCGCTGATCTGGGCGGGAGCCCTCGAGCCGTGGCAACTGCTCGCCCTCGTGGTCGTTATCGCGTCGTCAGCGGCCGTGAACTTGCCGGCCCGACAGTCGCTTGGCCCGCAGCTCGTTGGCCCAAGCATGATCTCGGACGCTGTGGCGCTCAGCGCCGTATCGTTCAACGGCTCGCGTGTGCTGGGGCCGGCCGTCGCCGGCGTGCTCATCGCCCTGGTCGGCCTGAACGGCTGCTTCGTGTTTATCGCAGGTTGCTTCGTGCTGGCCACGGCATTGACCATACCTATTGGGCCCGATCGCGCGCGGAACACGCATTCACGCCAGCAGTCCGTGCTCGAGAACTTCGTTGACGGGCTCCATTACGTGCGAGACGAGCCGGTCGTTCGAGGATCCATCCTCGTCGCTGCCTCGCAGAACAGCACCGGCATGATCTATTCGCAGCTCATGCCGGTGTTCGCAGGCGCGGTACTGGGTGTAGGAGGAGGCGGGCTGGGTGCCCTCATGACAGCGGTCGGTGTTGGATCGACGATCGGTGCTTTCGGGGCGGCGCTCTTCACAACGCTGCCTAGACGAGGCCTGGTGACGCTCGCGACGGGTGTCGGCTACGGTGCGGGCGTGCTGGGATTCGCGCTCGCGCCGTCAATTGAGGTGGCAATCGCCGCGCTCGTTGCGCTCGGCCTCATGCAGGCGATATCGACGGTCAGCAACCAGACGATCCTCAATCTGGCGACGCCGGACGAGCTGCGTGGACGAGCGATGAGCGTATTTATGACGACGTGGAATCTGGCGCCGCTCTCCGGGCTACCGGCCGGATGGCTGGCCGATCAGATCGGCGCCCCCATGACCGTGGCCGTGTCCGGTGCCGTGTTGACTGTTACGATGATCCTTGCGTCGGCTGGCCTTGCGCACGTCCGTGACTTCCGCGATGCGCAGTACGCCCGCGGGTATCGCGTGACGACGCCCGCGATCCCTCGCTGATTCCGTTTAGAATGCTCGCGGGCGCACCAGCGCCCTCTCTTTGTGTGGGGCGATACCGTGGCAGATGCCGCGAGTCCCGTAAACGAGGCCCTGAAGGCGGTGTTGCCGCCGGAGCTCGTGATCTCCGACCGCGACCGACTGACGCGATATCGCGGTGTGGCCTGGGGCATCGCGACATCCAAGCTCTCGCTGGTCCGTCCGCCGGCCCCGCCTCTGGCTGTCGTTCGCCCCCAGACCACGGACCACGTGGTGGCTGTGCTCCGTGTCGCGCGGGAGACCGCGACGCCCGTTGTACCGCACGGGGCAGGCACGGGCGTGCACGCGGGAGCGGCGCCGGTGGAGGGCTCGATCCTGCTGGACCTCGGCGCGATGCGGCGCATCATCTCGATCAGTCGAGAGGACCGGCTGGCGCGCGTCGAGCCGGGCGTGCTGCTGGGCGACCTCGATCGGGAAGCGCAGGCGGCCGGGTTGATGGTGGGACACGACCCCTGGAGCCAGCCCATCGCAAGCGTCGGAGGGGCGGTCTCGACGAATGGCGTGGGGTACCTCGCAGGCAAGTACGGAGCGATGGGCAACCAGGTGCTGGGGCTCGAGGTCGTCCTTGCCTCGGGGCAGGTGTTGCGGATGAGCGCGGTCCCCAAGTCGTCCACCGGGCCAGCGCTTCGTGACCTGTTCATCGGCGCGGAGGGCGTGCTCGGCATCATCACCGAGGTGGCCATGCGCCTATTCCCCGTCCCGGAGCGCCGTGCCCTGGCGGGCTATCGGTTCCCCCGCTTCGAGGCGGGGCTCGATGCCATTCTGGAGATGGAGTCGATCCAGCTTCGGCCATCCATGATCGACTACGAGGAAGACGACGCCAGCACAGGGCAGCTCCGGCTCGGGCTTCTGGTGGACCTGACCTCCGAGATGTATCTCGCGTTCGAGGGCTTTCGCGAGGAGGTGGAGGCACAAGTCCACCGCGCTGACGAGATCTGCCGCCGGCACGCCGGCGAGGCGATGGACTGCGCCGAGGTGGATGAGTTCTGGGAAACGCGGCACGAATCGGCGGAGCGCTACGTTCGCCAGCTGGAGTTGGATCCCGAGGGGCTGGCGCGGCTCGACCGAACACGTCGCTGGACGAGCACGTATCTCAACGTCGGTCTCCGCCCGCAAGCGATCCAGGCGTTCCGTCAGCGGGCTGCGAGAGAGCTGGCGCCCTATCGTCTCGCAGTGAAGAGCTCGGGTGTCTGGGGGATGCCGGAGCTGTTCTCAGCCCGCTTCGAGCACCAGGCGCCCGACGACCCGCAGGCGCCGGCGGACCTGGACGCCGGTACGGATCTCGGGCTCCGGATCGTCCAGGATCTCGGTGGTTCGATGGAGTACTGCCACGGCGTGGGGCTCAGTCTGGCGCATCTGATGGAGTCCGAGCTGGGGCCCGGGCTCGAGGTCCTTCGGCGCGTCAAGCGAGCGCTGGATCCCGATGGACTCCTCAATCCAGGTAAGCTGGCCCTCTAGCGCTTATTGAAGCAGCAGTTCGAACTTCGGACGGTCATCGTGTCCGATCACCCGCTCGACCGTGCGCCGCATCGCCTCGACGGCCTCGTCGCCAATGCGCAGCGCGACCATGGACCCGATGATCAAGCCGACCGTGACCCCGAGAACGACTCCGACCGCGAAAAGCTGCTCGCGATTTGGGTTCACCTACCCCTTCCTCTCCCCGCCACCGTTACTGCATGCGAAGGACGGGCGATGCCTCGGCCCAAACCTCTTCGAGACGGTAGTACTCCCGCTCTGCGGGCGCGAAGATGTGAACGACCACGTCTCCGTAGTCGAGGAGAACCCAGCCGGAGGACGGCCGTCCCTCCTGGCGCGTGGGCTTGCCACGGGCCGAGTTCCGCACCTCACCGACGATGTCCGCCTGGATCGCCGTGATCTGCCGCTCACTACTCCCGCTGCAGATCACGAAGTAGTCAGCCAGGAGCGATATGGGGCGCAAATCGAGCATAATGATGTCGCTCGCCTGCTTCTCTGACGCAATCTCGACGATTTGCTTGGCGAGGTCTTGTGCCTCCAGGCGTGACGCTCCTGCTCGAAAGGGTTCCCTCATCTGGATTATAGCCGAGCGTTCTGGGCCCGCCTGCTTGTCCGTGAGCCGCCCGGGGCGTGACGCCGCGCTCGCGATGGCCAGCAGCTCAGGCGGCATGGCTGCCTCGCGGCGCCTGATGCAAGGTGCACGACAGGTCGCGGATTATACTGCCAGCGTCGCGAGTCCTCTTGCGGGCACACGGTCTGGTGAACGCGAGTCTTCGGGACACCCGAGCCGCCTGGTCGCTCCACGGGTTGCCGATCCTGACAGGGAGCACGCGCCTATGCCTCATGTACGGGTCGGGGACCTGCGCATGTTCGTCGAGGAAGCTGGGTCCGGGCCTCCGATCGTCTTCATCTCCGGGCTCGGTTCGGACCACCGTGCGTGGACTCCGGTCTTGCCCGCACTCGCGCCGGCCTTTCGCTGCATCACGTTCGACAATCGCGACGTGGGCGCCACCGATCGGACACCCGTGGACTACACGGTCAAGTCGATGGCGGACGACACCCTTGGGCTCCTCGACGCGCTGGGGATCGGCCGTTTTCACGCGGTGGGGGCGTCGATGGGCGGTGCGATCGCGCAGGAGCTGGCGCTGCGGTGCCCGGACCGCGTCAACCGCATGGTCCTCATCGCCACCTACACGTCGTCTGACGCACGCGGCGCCGCGATTCTCGAGAGCTGGCTGCACCTGCGCCGCCTTCTGCCGCCGGAGATGGCCACTCGGGCCATTCTTCCCTGGCTATACACGGTCGAGGATTACGCCGTTCCGGGGCTCATCGAGGAGGCGCTTCGATACGCGCTCGAGGCGCCCCTTCCGCAGGAGCCCGACGCATACGAGCGTCAGATGCGCGCTGCCCTTGGGCACCATATCGTTGGGCGCCTGGACAGCATCCGCGCGCCCACGCTCGTGCTCTTCGGCGAGGACGATATCCTAACCCCCCTACGTTTTGCGCGGAGCCTGACGGCGGAGGTCCCCGACGTGCGGCTGCGAACCCTACCGCATGCGGGGCACAGCGTCGTCCGGACGCGCAGTGCCGAGATAGCAGCCGCGATCCGGCAGTTTCTGGACGGTGCTGCTTCCGCTTAGCGCTCTGTCAATGAGGATTGGGCTGGTGCCGTTGCCAGAGGGTCGATGGCGCAGTCCCACCCGACCCATTCACCACCGCCGACCCACACCTCCTTCTTCCAGATCGGTACGATCTCCTTCAGACGGTCGATGGCGTACTGGCAGGCGGCAAACCCCTCCGCGCGGTGCTCCGTAGCTACGGCGATGGCGACGGACGCCTCACCCAGCTCGATGTGTCCCACCCGGTGGCGTATGGCGACGCGGTCCGTGCTCCAGCGCTCCCGGATCTCCTCGGCGATCTGGCGCAGCTTGCGGATCGCCATCTCGGGGTACGCCTCATACTCGAGGTACGCGACCTCTCGCCCGCGCGAGGTTCGGCGTGCCGTGCCGAGAAAGACGGCAACGGCGCCGCACTCGGGCGAGCGGACCAAATCCGCGACGGACTCGGCGGTGAGCTCATTGTCCGTGATCTCGAAGAACCCGCCGCTTCCGCCGCTGACGGGGGGGATGAGGGCGACCTCGTCGTTCTCGCGCAGCGGGTGGTCGTCACGAACGTACTCGTAGTTGACGCTCACCAGCGCCTCCGGCTGGAGAGGGAGCTGCGGGTACCGCGCGCGGATCTCGCGAGTGAGCGTGCCTACGGTGGCGCCCGCAGGCACCTCGATCTCGAGCGTGGGGACGCCGAGTGCTTCACGAATGGAGGCAAAGAGTCGGATGGAGATGCGCATCATGGGGATGGTCGAGAAGACAGACCAACGACCCCGGCCGTCACTGCTTGCCTTCGCCTGGCCTGTCCAGGTCGATATCGAGGGTGTCGATGAACTGCTTGAATATCGAGAGCTTGCCCTCGTCGAGCGGCGTGGCCTCCTCGCGCTGGCGCCCCTCGCCCTCCCGCTCCTCGTCGCCCTCAAACACCATTCCGGCGGTGTCCAGGACCTTGTCCTCGACATAGATCGGCACCTCTGCGCGGATCGCGAGTGCGATGGCGTCGCTCGGCCGAGCGTCGACCTCGAGGTTCTTGCCGTCCCGATTGAGGATCAGCACGGCGTAGAACGTCTCGTCCTCCAGGTTGGTGATGGCCACCCGTTCGAGCCGCGCACCCAGCGCGCCGATGGCGGCGCGAAGCAAGTCGTGGGTCAGGGGGCGACTAACCGGAACTTTCTGCATCGGAATCGCGATCGCGTCCGCCTCGAAGTGCCCGATCCAGATGGGGAGGTACCGGTTCGAGCTCTTCTCTTTCAGCATGACCACGCGCTTGTAGTTGGCCATATTGACTCGGATGCTTTCGACGACGACCTCGATCACCGTGCCATCTCCCTTTGGACCCCAAGGGACAGCATCCTGTTCCCCAGTGCGTGGACGCTTCGTCGCTACGTCCAGCATTGTACCACCGCTCCCTAGGGGGCGCTAGATCGAGGGGATGACTGCGCACCGCCCACCGGTGCGGAGCGTCTCGATGCCTGGAAGCTATTCTCATTCCACCGTGACTTGCGCATTCCGCAGACACGTCCGCTTGCGGGTCTCACGTTGGATTCCGTTTAGTGCCCGAGGATGCGGACCGATCGCCAGCGGGGGTGCCAGGTGAGCATCACGGAGCCGAAGCGCTCGACGAGGTCGACGGCTCGGCGGTGCAGCGGTCGAAGATGTGCCATCCGGACCTTCCACTCGCCCGTGACCTGCTTGAGTACGAGCTGGCTGTCGCCCAGGACCTCAACCCGCGCAGTCGCCGGGTTGACGCCTTCGGCCTCCAGTGACGTGATGGTGTCCTCGAGCGCATGAACGAGCGTGAGGTACTCGGCCTCGTTACTCGTGATTGGCGACCCGAAGTCGAGCCGGGCCATCCGAGGCGCAGCCTCTCCGATGCGAAGCTGGTAGCTTCCGTACCCATGACCAGGATTGCGAATGGACCCGCCATCGAAGACAATACGGACAGAAACGGGCGCCGTGCTCATGGGCACTCTCAGGTCTCCGAGGTCAGTATGGGGGCTGAAGGACATCGTCGTCCTTCGTCGTCGGTGGGCTCGTGGCACTGCCTGTTCCGCTCGCCCTCGGGCTCGGGCGCGTCTCGGGTGATGGCTGCGTGTCCTCGATCTGGAGGCCTCGCTGAAGCTCCCCGGTCAACTCGGCGCTCACCCGCCGGACCTGAGCGACGGTCCGCCCCGCCTGTCGGGCTAGCTCCGGGAGCTTGTCCGGGCCGAAGATCACCAGGGCAAGCCCGAGGATGACGATGAGCTCGAACGGTCCCATTCCGAGGATGTTCATGCGAGCCTCCGAGACGGTTCCGGGGTTCGTGCCGTGTCCGAGATCGCATTCAGGGCGCCCGCTTCCAGCCGGTAGCGGGACGCATCGAACCGCCCACGTCGGTCGATCAGATCCAGCGCCGTCACGGTCAGGATCGTCTGCCCGCCGCCTCCTGCGACCCGAAGCACGGCAGCCTGCTTGCGCTCATCAAGCTCGCTGAGGACGTCGTCCAGCAGCAGGATGGGCCGAGAGCCAACGCGCCGCGCGAGCACGTCGACCTCTGCAAGCTTCAGGCTCAGGGCTGCCAGCCGCTGCTGTCCGCGCGAGCCGTATACGTTGAGGTCCACGTCGTCAACGACGAACAGGAGATCATCTCGATGGGGGCCCACAAGAGATGTGCCGACCGTCTGCTCGCGGGGCGCCGTCTGTGCGAGGGCCCTGAGAAACGCACCGCGGATCTTGCCCAGGCGCTCATCCGCCTCCGTTGGGATGCCCTCGAGTACCTCCGCATCCGGCGGCGGCAGCCCGGGCCGGTAGCGGAGCTGCAGCTTCTGGCCCCACCCGCCCAGCTCCTGGAACCAGCGCGCGGCGCATACGGTGAGCGCCTGGACTGAGCGGGCCCGCTCATGGAGCAGATAGGCGCCATCTGTGGCCAGCTCCTGATCCCAGACTGAGAGCGATGGGTCCGGTCGACCCCGATCGCGGACCTGGCGCAGCAGTTGGTTGCGCTGCAGGAGCACCTTCGTGTAGCGCTGGAGCGTGCGCAAGTATCGACTGCTCATCTGTGCGTTGGTCACATCCAGGTAGCGGCGCCGTCCGCTTGGCGCTCCCGCGACCAGGGCAACGTCGTCGGGCGAGAACGATACGACGTTGGTCTCGCCGACGAACTCGACCGCGCGACGGGGCAGGCCGTTGATTCGAAAGGTTTTGCTGGCCCCGGGCGTCGCGGCGTCCTCGGTCGACTCGATGAGTCGGATGATCGCCTCGGCGCGCGTCTCGCCGTCGCGCTGCGCGACGACCGCGCTGACTCGGGCGAATGGCTCAGCGAGGGCCAGGCCGTCTCCATTGGCACGAATCGCCCCCCAGTGGATCAGCTCGCGGTCGGAGCTGGCCCGGGCGGACTTCGTCGTCGCCAGGAGCTCGATGGCCTCGAGGAGATTCGTCTTGCCCTGCGCATTCTCAGCCTGGATGACCGTTGGGCCATCGTCGAGACTGAGCGCCAGGCGCCGAAAGTTCCGATAGTTTGTGAGCTGGAGCGAGCGGAGGTACACGTCTTCCGCCTCGGTGGACTTGCTGTCACGTCGCCAAATTCTACCCGCTAGCCACCGTGGTCATGGTGGGGACGTGTCTCTCTGTGCGTGCTTCCACACCCGCCTGAGCGGCTTGGATCTGTGATAATGGGCCATGTCTCAGATCGGCTTCCTGGCGGTTGCGGTGGCCGTTGTGCTTTCCGCGGCGGTGACTCTGGTCGTCGGGTGTGTGCCCGTCCTTGTGCAGGACCGGGCGGGCGAGGCCGAAGAGAAGTCGGAAGCCGAAGGCCCGGTGCATCGGGAGGCCGCGGGCCCGCTGGATTGGGATGCAGCTGCGGAGGACGTGCAGG
>WHTR01000074.1 GCA_009377635.1 Chloroflexota bacterium | reverse complement strand
GGTTTCTCGGTCGACATACCGTTCGTGCGCTTGCGGCGTCGGGCCACGAGGTGATCTCCACATCGCGAGCCGGCGCCGGACCGCCCGAAGCCACGTCCCACATCGTCCACGACTTCGCCGCAGCCTCCCCCTTTCCCGAGGTCGGCTCGATTGACACCGTCGTCCACCTGGCCGGCGACGGCAACGTTCGACACGCGTACCAGGACCCCGTGGCCGTTACACGACTCAACGCAGAGGGCACCCTCACCGCGCTCCAGATCGCGTGCCGTAGCGAGGCGAGCTTCGTGCTGGCCTCGTCTCAGCGTGTCTACCAACCACGCTCGTCGCCCCTCGACGAGGATGCCCCGAAATCACCCACCGACCCCTACGGCTACACGAAACTCGCTGCGGAGCTCTACGTCGAGATGGCCGGGCGCGTCTTCGGCGTCCGCGGCGCCGTCCTCCGCTTCTTCTCCATCTATGGGCCGGGCCAGACCATCGACGAAGGGGAGAGTGGCGTCGTCGCGATCCTGGGAGCACGCGCCGTATCCGGGGCGCCGATGGTCGTCATGAGCCGCCAGCGAAAGGACTTCGTCGAGATTTCAGACGCGGTAGACGCGATCTTGCGCGCGATCGCAAGACCAAGCGCGCCGCCCCGGCCGTACAATATCGGAACTGCTGTCCCGACAACGGTGCTCGAGCTCGCACGGGCACTGCGGACCGCTGCCGCCAGCGCCTCGGACATCGTCGAATCGTACTCCGAGAGCGACTCGGAGTCACTGGTGGCCGATACGCACCGTGCTGCACAGGAACTCGGGTACCGACCGCGTACCACGCTGAAGGAGGGGCTGCGTCGATATGTCGCATGGCTCCGAGCGGCTCGCCCGTATCCTACTTAAGGCGCGCCCCACGCCGACGCAGCTCGCTGATCGACTCTCACCCCCATGGCCCGATGGTCTGGAGCTGTATCTGGACCGCGCCGACGTTCTCAGCGAGGAGGAGTGCCGGGCCGTGGTCGATCGGATTCGCGGCTATCGGCTTCCCGACCAATTCGCGTTCGTCGTGGAAGGGCCCATCCGCTCTCTGGATAACGAGTACTTCGACTTGAGCCAGTGCACGCCGGCCACAATGCAGCTCACGCACCGGCTGGCACGCATCGCCGTGGAGATCGGGGCAGATGGCGTGGTCATGCATTGCATCATCCCGCGCTTCACCTTGACCGAGGACGACTGGGATCAGAGGAACGCGATCTTCGCCTCGTGCATGGAGTTCGTGGAATTCTACGCCGGCACGCTCCGGCCCCTGGGCATCGTTCCGATTCTCGAGAACGTGCCGCCGGTCCTTCGCATGCGAGAGGGCCGATACCTGTACACTCCCTCGGCATGGCGCCCGAGGACGTTGCCTGGTTCGTGAATCGGGCGCCCGGCCTGATGGCCACGTTGGACGTCTCGCACGCCCAGCTCTACGTCAACGCGCGCGAGATGGCGAACCAGGGGAACGGACACTCGGACGTGGAGCCGCTGATGGCGTTTTTGCGCCACTTCCCCGTCGTCGAATCTGTCGAGCGCTTCGTCGACGTGCTGGGGCCGTCGATCTTCGAGGCCCACGTCTCGAACGCGTCTGGGCTTCTGGGTGAAGGCGCCAGATACGGCGACGGGGACGTCGACATGGACCGCGTGATCGGCCGGCTCGCACGCGTTGCCCGCTACTTGGTGACCGAGACCCTGGAGCCTGACAACGATCGCGCGGCGCACATGCGTGAAGCCCAGCATGGGATGGCATCTGTCCTGCGAAAGCTTCAGGAGAAGGGGGGCGGGTGACCGCGAGAACGGACCCACCGGAGGGGCGCGCCACTGAGCGTCCGAGAGCTGATTCGTGCCTCTGCAGCCCGCAAACCTACACCGAAGGGGGCGGCGAGGCGCTGTGTCGCGCCTGTGCGGAGGCCCTCCTCGGTCGGCCGGTCCACACGATCAGCACCGCGGCTGGTTCCGACCTCCTCCGAGGCGCCCGGATCCTCGTCACAGGTGCAGGCGGGTCCGTCGGCGTCGCCCTTGTCGGCAAGCTGCTGGAGCTGCAACCGGAGCTCGTGACCGCGATCGACCACAGTGAAACGTCTCTGTTCCGCCTTGGCCGCGAGATGGGCGCCGACAGCGTGCTCCAGCTGCGCCTCGCCGACGTCCGGAACAGCAACAAAATGCGGCGAGTCTTCGCGGAGAGTCGGCCGCAGGTCGCCTTTCACCTGGCCGCGTACAAGCACGTGCCCCTTGGGGAAAGCGAACCCGACGAAGCGGTGAGCGTCAACGTGCTGGGGACCGATACCGTCGTGCGGGCCGCGGAGGAGGCCGGCGCGCGCTCGTTCGTGTACCCCTCGAGCGACAAGTCGGCGAACCCATCGAGCGTCTACGGGGCGACCAAGCGTCTGGCCGAGACGCTCGTCCTGGCACGGGCCGCGGCGACCATCCCATCCGTGCATGTGGTACGTTATGTCAATATACTCGGATCAAGGGGCAGCGCGCTCGAGACCTTCGCCCGCCAGGCCCGGGCGGGAGAGCCACTCACCCTGACGGACCCCGGGATGACCCGTTTCTGGATGGCCATGGACGAGGCCACGGCCCTGCTGCTGCACGCGCTGGGGCAGCCATCGGGCTCCCACATCCTGCTCCAGGCCGGCGATCCGATCTCCGTGCAGACCATGGCCGCGCGCGTCCACAGACTCGTTCGGGGCGACGACTCGGCGCCGCGGTTCGTAGCCATCGGCGCGCGGCTGGGCGAGCGCCTCGCTGAAGAGCTCACCGGCGCTTCGGAGACGCTACTCCCGTGTAGCGCCAGTCCTGTCTGGCGCGTCGTCCACGCGCGTGCTGCCGAGCAGGCCGCATTCGCACCGCGGATCGTCCCCAAGCTCTCCGCTCTGCTGGCACGCGGGGACACGGTTCGGCTCCGAGAGCGAGTCCTCGAGCTGGCCAGATTTCTGCAGTAGTGAGCACAGAGCTCTGGTTCCTGCTCGTCTTTCTCGTCGCCGCCGGAGCGGCGATCCCGCTGGTCATGATCAGCGAGCAGGCGGGCCGCTCGCTCGGCCTGGTGGATCGACCCCGCCGCGGGGAAGTGCAGCAGCACATCGTTCCGCGGACGGGCGGATACGGGGTGTTCCTGGCCTTCTGGCTGGCGATTCTCGTAAGCTTTCTCGGGATGCCGGCTGAGCTGGTTCGCCTCCCCGCCGATAACGCCCGCCTCGTCGGCGTGCTGCTCGGATCGCTCGCCCTGCTTCCCTTGGCAATTGTGGATGATGCGCGGCGGCTCGGTCCCACGCCGCAGCTGGTCGGGCACCTGGTGGCCGCCACGATCCCCGTGCTGTTCGGGGTTCGCATCGACGGCGTCGCGACGCCCTTCGGCATCGTGCCGGTCCCAGAGCCCTTCGACGGGATCCTGGCCGCCCTATGGATCGTCGCGATGATCAACGCCATCAATCTTCTGGATTCCATGGACGGACTCGCTGGCGGGATCGTGTCCGTTGCGAGCGGTGTGCTCTTCCTGCGAACCCTTTGGTTCGGCCAGACGTCAATCGCCGTGCTGCCACTGGCGCTCGGCGGCACGTGCCTCGGGTTTCTGACACGCAACTGGCACCCGTCGCGCGTGATCCTCGGCTCGTCGGGAGCGCTCTTCCTCGGCTACATGCTGGGCGCCGTCTCGCTGCTGGGAGGTGCGAAAATAGGGACCGCCGCTCTCGTGCTGGCGGTCCCTATCCTCGACGTCGCATGGGTTGCATACCGACGGATCGCGCAGGGCCGATCGCCCTTCCGTGGGGGCGACCACGAGCACCTGCCTCATCGCCTGCGCGTACTCGGCATGTCCGACCGATCGATCGTTCTCAGCCTGTACGCGGTGTCCGTCCTCGTCGGGGCGGCTGCCCTCATGATGCACTCGCCAGTCCCGACCGTGGACAAGATGTACCTCGCTGCCGCGGTCGTGCTGGGTGTGCTCGCGACGCTCGCGGTCGTCGCGCGCGTGACCTCGGCGCGCCAGGCCCCGTAGCGCCGTCTTCTACCTGGCGATCTCGAAGGCGCGCGTCTCGCGGACGACGGTGACCTTCACCTGGCCCGGATACTGCAGGCTCTCCTCGATCTTCTTCGCGATGTCGCGGGCGAGTCGGACGGAGCCGAGGTCGTCCACCTCTTCTGGCTTCACGACGATGCGCACCTCTCGGCCGGCCTGAATGGCGAAGCTCTTCTCCACGCCGGCGAACGAGTTCGCGAGCTGCTCCAGAGCCTCCAGACGCCTGATGTAGTGCTCGACGCTCTCGTGCCGAGCGCCAGGCCGTGCCCCGCTGATGGCGTCGGCCGCCTGCACGATCACGGCCTCCAGGGCGACGATCTCGGGGTCACTGTCGTGGTGCTCCACGATCGCGTCCGCCACCCTTTGCGACTCACCGAATCGCCGAACGAGGTCTGCACCGATGACGTGGTGGGGGCCTTCAACGTCGTGACCCATCACCTTGCCGATGTCGTGCAGCAGGGTTGCGCGCGTCGCCACCTGCGGGTCTGCGCCCAGCTCGTGCGCGAGCATGCGGGCGATCTGAGCCGCCTCGACGGAGTGCATGAGCTGATTCTGGCCGTAGCTGGTTCGATACTTGAGCCGACCGAGCACCTTGAGGATTTCGACGTGCAGCCCATTGACTCCGGCAGCCAGGGCTGCCTCCTCGCCGGCCCGAGCGATACCTTCTTCGACCTCAACCGTGGCCTTCGCGACGGCCTCCTCCACGCGGGCCGGATGGATGCGCCCATCAGCGACGAGCTTCGTCAGAGCGACGCGAGCCACCTCCCGACGGATCGGATCGAACCCGCTGATCATGACGGCGTCCGGTGTCTCGTCGATGATGAGATCGACTCCCGTCAGCGACTCCAGGGTTCGAATGTTTCGCCCCTCCCGTCCGATGATCCGCCCCTTCATCTCGTCGTTCGGGATCGGAACGGTCGTCACGGTCGTCTCGCTCACGTGCTCGCCCGCGAGCCGCTGCACGGCGAGCGTGATCAGTCGCCGTGCCTCCTCATCGGCATTCTGGCGCGCCTGTCCGAGAATGTACCGAGCACGGCGCGCGCCCTCGTCCCGCATCTCCCCCTCGAGGCGCAGGAACATCTGGTTCTGCGCCGCCGCCTGGGACAGACCTGAGATGCGCTCCAGCTCTTTGAGATGGCCCGTCCGAATCTCGTCCACCTCACGCTTACGCGCCTCGATCTCCTGCTCCCGGGTACCCAGCCGGCGCTCCCGCTGGTCCAGGCCGTCGAGCTTGCGCTCCAGGGATTCTTCCTTCTGCCGCAACCGATGCTGCTCCGATTTCAGCTCGCCATGCTGCTGCCGTACCTCGGCTTCCGCCGCGCTACGCAGCCGGATCGCCTCCTCTTTCGCCTCGAGCAGCATCTCCTTGCGCCGCGCCTCGGTCTCGGTGATGAGCCGTGCCGTTTCCGACTCTGCCTCCGCGGCACGCCCCACGATCCCCCGGCGCGTGAGCAGGTAGCCGACAGCGATCCCGGCTCCCCCTGCAATCAGCGCCGAAAGGACAATGACAACCGTATCAACCATAACGATGCCGCCTCCTCGATATCTCTCACATCAGGGACACAAAAGTCCTTAAGCTTGCAAAGCCGCAAACCCAATCCGATCATAGCGGTATCTTTTGCTACCCGTCAACAGGGCTGACGGAAGAGGCGACCGTGGAGGGTGCGAGGGTCTAGTGGTGGAAGTGACGCTGGTGGGTGAAGATCATTGCCATGCGCGCCCGGTTCGCAGCGGCGATGACCTGCTGGTCCCGGACCGAGCCGCCGGGCTGGATCACTGCGGTCGCTCCGGCCTCGGCCGCCCGTTCGATGCCGTCAGGGAATGGGAAGAACGCATCGGATGCCATGACGGTTCCCGTAGCGCGGTCGCCGGCCTTGCGGCAGGCGATATCGACACTATCCAGCCGGCTCATCTGCCCAGCACCCACGCCCACAAGTGACAGCTTCTTTGCGAGCACGATGGCGTTCGACCGGACGTGCTTCACCGCCCGCCACGCGAAGAACAGGCCGGTGACCTCCTCCAACGTCGGGTGCCGCGTCGTCACGACGTCTCGCGCCACGGCACCCTCCGGCACCGAGTCCCGCGTCTGGACCAGGAAGCCCCCGGACACGCGCTTGAAGTCGAGGTCGATGGGTTGTCCCGGCTCGGGCCGGTAGTTCACCGGATGCGCCTGCGTCCGGAGGATCCGGAGGTCGCGCTTCTTCTTGAGCAGCTCCAGGGCGTCGGGCGCGTAGTCGGGCGCGATGATATCCTCGAAGAAGACCGGCGCGATCTCTTCGGCCGTGGCACGGTCAACGCGCCGATTCAGGGCCACCGCCCCGCCGAACGCCGACTGGGGATCGGCCTCCAGGGCATGGCGAAACGCCTCGGCCAGTTCAGCGTCGCACGCGAGCCCGCACGGGTTGCCATGCTTGATGATCGCCGCCGTCGGCGCCGAGAAGTCCGACACTGTGGCCCAGCCGGCGTCCACATCATAAGTGTTGTTGAAGGACAGGGGGATCCCATGGAGCTGCTCGGCCGCGCCCACGCCGAGGGGCATGCCACGCGTCGACAGGTCACGGTAGAATGCCGCCAGCTGGTGCGGGTTCTCGCCATACCGGAGCGAGGCCACCTTCTCAACGGCGATCGTGAACTGGTCCGGGAAGAGCTCGTCGAACGGCCGGAGATAGTTCGCCACGCAGCTATCGTAGACCGCACAGTGCTCGAATGCCTTTGCCGCAAGCCGCTGCCGCGTCTCCATGCTGACGCCTGTCGGCCGCCGCAGCTCATCCATCACGATAGGGTAATCGTCCGGATCGCAGACCACGACGACGTCCTCGTAATTCTTGGCCGCAGCTCGCAGGAGCGCGACGCCACCCACGTCGATCAGCTCGAGTGCCGCGTCCCGGCTCACACCCAGGTCTTGGGCGGTCTCGACGAATGGGTAGAGATTGCACACGACGATCTCGATGGGAGCGAACCCATGCCGCTCGAGGTCGAGCATGTCCTCCGCGTTCCCGCGCCTTGCAAGGATGCCCGCGTGGATGGCCGGGTGGAGGGTCTTCACCCGGCCTCCGAGCAGCTCCGGTACGCCGGTGAGATCCTGGACCGGCCGCACCGCGAGGCCGGAGCCGCGCAACAGGGTCTCCGTCCCGCCCGTGGAGTACAGCTCGACCCCAACCTCCAACAGACATCGGGCGAAGTCGACCATTCCATCCTTATCGTAAACGCTTATCAGCGCACGCATGCACGACTCCTCTTCTCATTCCTCCGTGACTCCCGCATTCCACAGGCATGACATCTTGCGGGTCTCACGTTGGATTCCGTTCAGATGTTCTGGTCGTCAGGCTGTGGGAGTAGGTGTACGCGACGCCCCACGACCCGCACGCGCCCCTCGGCATATAGCTGGATGGCGGCGGGCAGCAGTCGATGCTCGGCCTCGTGGATCCGTCCCAACAGAGTCTCCTCCGAGTCGTCCTCAAAGACGGGAACTGGCTCCTGCAGGATGATCGGGCCCGCATCGACGTCCTCCGTCACGACGTGCACGGTGCAACCGGTGATCCTGACGCCGGAGTCGAGCGCTTCCCGCACGGCGTGCATGCCTCCGGCAAAGGCCGGCAGCAGGGACGGATGGACGTTGACGATGCGATGCCGAAACTGGTCAACGAAACCGGGGTCGAGGATCTGGTCGAAGCCGGCGTTGACGATGAGCTCCGCGCCGTGCTCCCGGAGCAGGCGCGCGATCGCCCGCTGCTGCGCATCCCTGCTCGGGTGATCCGCACGTGGAACAGCATAGGTTGGAACGCCACGATCCCGGCTGAACGCGAGCCCGGGCGCCTCGGGTCGGTTCGAGACGACGAGCCGCACCTTTGCGTCCAGTGTCCGATCCGCGCATCGATTCAGGATCGCCTGGAGATTGGTCCCCCGCCCAGAGATCAGCACGCCGATGGGCAGCAGCCGTGTGCCCACCCGGGACGAGTATACGGTGGCTGCCGTCGGATGCAGGTCGTGACCGGTCGTTTCCTTTTCTGTCGCCTGAGTCCGCGTCGTGGAGCCCTCGGTCATCCAGCGTGCCTCGCGCCTTCCAGCACGAGCTTGTCGAGGTCGAGCTGCACGGGCATGGGGTACTCGCCGGTGAAGCAGGCGTGGCAGAAGTTCTCGCGCGGCAGGCCGATCGCCTCGATCAGCCCGTCGAGGCTCAGGTAGCCGAGACTGTCGGCCCCGATGTGCTGGCGGATCGATTCGACGTCCATCCGAGCGGCGATGAGCTCATCTCGGCGCGCGGTGTCGATCCCCAGGTAGCACGAGTTCACCATCGGCGGGGATGTAATCCGCACGTGGACTTCTTTGGCACCCGCTCGTCGCAGCATGGTCACGATGCTCGACTTCGTGGTGCCGCGGACGATGCTGTCGTCGACGACCACGACGCGCTTTCCCCGCAGCACGTCCGGCAGCGCATTGAACTTGAGCTTCACCCCCGACTCTCGCAGTCGCTGGTCTGGCTGGATGAACGTCCGGCCGATGTACCGGTTCTTGATGAAGCCCTCGCGGTACGGCAGCCCCGAGACCCGCGCGTAGCCGACCGCGGCAGGGATGCCTGTCTCAGGAACCGGCATGACAAAGTCCGCGTCCACCGGGTACTCGCGTGCGAGGACTGCGCCCATCCGCTCCCGCGCCAGATAGACCAGCGTGTCGTCGATGACGCTGTCCGGTCGCGCGAAGTATATGTACTCAAAGCTACAGAGCGCCTGGCGAGCGTCACTCACATCCATGTGCATCGATCGGGGGCCGTTCTCGTCGATGACCAGGATCTCTCCGCGCTTGACCTCCCGCAACAACTCCGCGCCGATCGTGTCGAGCGCACAGGACTCGGACGCGACGATCCACGCGTCTCCCAGACGCCCGAAGCACAGAGGGCGGATCCCGTACGGGTCACGGACTGCGATGAGCGCGCGCGGGGTCATCATCACCAGGCTATACGCCCCCTTGACGCTGGGCGCTGTGTGCCGAATGCGCTCGACCCAATCCCGCCCCGGCGCCGTCGCGCTCAGCCGGCCGATTAGCTCAGAGTCGGTCGTGGTGACCGCCGTTTCCCCGCGCTGGGAGAGGAGATCTGCCAGGTAGCGCATGTTCACCAGGTTGCCGTTGTGGGCGAGCGCGAGTGGGCCCAGATCGCTCTCCACGCGTATCGGCTGCGCGTTCTCAACACAGCTCGAGCCCGTCGTTGAATAGCGCGTGTGACCGATTGCGATGTGTCCGCGCAGGTTCGTCAGATTGGCCTCATCGAAGACCTGACTCACCAGGCCCATCTCTGCATAGACGGAGATGTCGCGGCCGTCAGCCGTCGCAATCCCCGCGCTCTCCTGCCCGCGGTGCTGCAAGGCGTAGAGACCGAAATACGTCAGCCGCGCTACGTCCTCACCGGGACCATAGATCCCGAAGACACCGCACGCCTCGTGCATCTGATCGCCATCTTTCGCCATCTGTCGCCACCCTCACTCGTCGCCGAGGTGATCGAAGCTCGTTGCCCAGCGCTCGTTGACGTCACCCAGTGAGACCGAAAGTATACGGGCGATCTCGATGCGATCGCCGCCCGTGGCACCCAGCCGTGTGCACGGAACGCTCCAGGCACGTGCGGCTGCCGCGACGGCGTCGGCCCGGTCGCTTGCAGACCCGACGACGACGCGCGCTGGCCCCTCTCCGAACAGCACGGCGTCGACGCGCTCGCCGCTCGCGACCGCGGACGCGCAGAAGTCCGTGCAGGCGACGCCGACCCCGGTGGTCAGCGCCATCTCCGCGAGAGCGCCGGCAAGACCGCCCTCTGACACGTCCGTCGCACTCTGGACGACGCCGGCGGCGACGAGGTCCCGCACGCACGCCTGCACGCGCCGCTCCAATGCCAGATCGAGCGGAGGTGGAGCACCGTCTTCCCAGTCCCGGAGCGCCCCGTATTCGCTGCAGGCGATTGTGCCGCCCAGCGGCCCCAGAAGCCAGGCAGTCTGCCCATGCCGAAACCCCGCGCGCGCGTGCCGGTCGACGTCCTCCAACAGGCCGAGTGCCCCCACGATGGGCGTCGGTGGGATGGCCACCCCCATGGTCTCATTGTAGAGGGACACATTGCCGCTGATGATCGGCACCCCTAGCGCCAGGGCTGCTTCGCGCATCCCTTCTACCACGTCCTCCAGTGACTTCCAGACATCCGGCCGCTCCGGGTCACCGAAGTTCAGGCAGTCGGTAAGCGCCACGGGCTCGGCGCCGGCGCATGCGACGTTCCGACAGGCCTCGGCAACCGCGAGGGCTCCGCCAGTCCACGGATCCGCGGCGCATACGCGTGCATTTCCGCCCAGGCCGAGCACCAAACCTCGGCCGGTGCCCTTCACCCGGAGCACGGTCGCCCCCTCTCCCGGCGCTGCGACCGTGTTCGTCTGAACCATGTGATCGTACTGCTCGAACACCGGCCGCCTGCTGCAGATGTTGGGGGCGGCGAGCAGGTCCAGCAGCGTCGCGCCCAGGTCTTGCGGGACAGGGAGAGGACGGACGGGTTCTTCCCGTGGAAGCATCGGATCCGGTGTTGGCGTCGCCTCCGGTTGGAGCGGCACGAACTCGGGCGCACCGCGCGAGAGGAAGACTGCTGGCAGTTCAGCGACGACCGTCCCCGACTGGAGGATTCGCACGATTCCGTCGTCAGTCATTCGCCCGATGACGTCGGAGTGCAGCCCCCACCGCTTGAAGACACGGAGAATGCGTGACTCCGCGCCTCGCCGCACGATGACGAGCATTCGCTCCTGGGACTCCGACAGCATCACCTCTCGGGACGTCATGCCGCGTTCGCGGCGGCTGACCTGCTCCACGTCGACCTCGATGCCGCAGTCACCGTGGGCAGCGATCTCCGTCACGGCCCCCGTGAGTCCAGCGGCGCCGAGGTCCTGCACGGCGACGAGATCGGGATCGCCAACGAGCTCGAGGCATGCCTCGATGAGGAGCTTCTCTAGAAATGGATTGCCGACCTGGACCGCTGGACGCTCCTCCTCCCGCTCTGTGCTCAGCTCCGCCGAAGCGAAGCTCGCTCCCGCGATCCCATCGCGCCCGGTCGCCGAACCCACAAGCACGACCGCGTTCCCGGCGCCGCTCGCCAGAGACCGCACGATCCGATCCTTGGGCACGAGACCGAGACACAGGACGTTCACGAGCGGATTTGAAGTGTACCCCGGATTGAATGCCACGCTTCCCGCGACGGTAGGTACACCGACGCAGTTTCCGTAGAAGGCGATGCCGCCGACCACGCCGTCGAGCAGGTAGCGCGTCCGCGGATGCTGAACATCGCCGAAGCAGAGCGCGTCCGCAAGGGCGATCGGTCGAGCGCCCATGGCGAAGATGTCCCGCAGGATGCCACCGACACCGGTCGCCGCGCCCTGGAACGGCTCCACCGCGCTCGGGTGGTTGTGAGACTCGATCTTCATCACGGCGGCGAGGCCATCTCCGATGTCGACCGCGCCGGCGTTTTCGCCCGGTCCCTGGAGCACGCGCGCGCCAGCCGAGGGCAGACGGCGCAAGAGGCGCTTCGAGTGCTTGTAGGAGCAGTGCTCGCTCCAGAGAACGCCGAACATGCCGAGCTCGATAGCATTGGGCTCACGCTCGATCGTGTCGCAGATGCGCTGGTACTCGGCCTTCGTCAGGCCGACGTCCGCGGGGGAGACTCGCTCAGCCGCCCGCAACACCAGTCCCAGGAGCTGCGCTCAGCGCCCGCGGTCTGGAGTCTCCATCCGTGGCCGCATGGCGTTCGGAGGTTCGGCTCAACACGCTCTCAAACAGAAGCCGGCCATCCACCCCGCCCAGGATCGGCTCGGCGCAGCGCTCTGGATGCGGCATGAGCCCGAAGACGTTGCGCGCCTCGTTACAGACGCCGGCGATGCTTGAGATCGACCCGTTCGGGTTTGCAGACGGTGTCGCTGCCCCGTCGGCGTCACAGTAGCGCAGGACAATCTGCCGTCGTTGTTCCAGCCGCGCGAGCTGGTCGGGGCTCACAAAGTAGCTCCCCTCGTGGTGCGCGATGGGCATCCGCAGCACCGCACCGGAGGAGGTGCTGTGCGTATAGGGGGTATCATCCGCGTCAACACGGACGTGGACCCAGCGGCAGACGAAACGGAGACCGGCATTCTGGAGCATCGCCCCGGGGAGGAGGCCCGCCTCGACGAGGACCTGAAAGCCATTGCAGATGCCCCACACAAGCCGGCCGTCGGCAGCGAGCCGCTCGACGGCACGCATCACCGGGGAGAAGCGGGCGATGGCGCCGGCACGGAGATAGTCACCGTGGGCGAATCCACCGGGCAAAATGACACAGTCGTAGCCCGACAGATCCGTCGACTCATGCGAGATGAGGTCGGCCGGCTGACGGAGCACATCGGTGAGAACGTGGAGCGTGTCCCGCTCACAGTTGCTGCCCGGGAACACAACAACGCCGAACCGCACGCTCACCCCCGCCAGGCCGTCGCGAGATTCTATCATGCGGGGGCCGCATCCCCGAGGCGTATAATCGTCCAGCAGGGCCAGCCGTCAGCGATGCGGATGCCAAGGAGTCATCATCGGTGCTCAAGGACACGACGGAGCTCAGCCGAATGCGCCCTGGGGTAGGTCGGGTTGGCGGCTTTCTCTGGGAGGTCATCCAGACAGCGCTCCTCACGCTGTTGATCTTCGTGGCAATTCGGGCGGTCGTGCAGAACTTCAAGGTCGAGGGCAGCTCGATGGAGCCGACGCTCCATCAAGACCAGTTCCTGATCATCAACAAGATCGCGTATGCCCGGACCGACGGCACCTGGGTCGCGTCGCTGTTCGCGCCGGATGTAGGCGATCAGAACAGCCCGGCGTACGCGTTCGGCGCGCCACGGCGAGGCGACATCGTCGTCTTCCGATTCCCCGCACAGCCAGACAAGGACTTCATCAAGCGCGTCATCGGCGTGCCGGGCGACACGGTGGAGGTACGCTCTGGGCACGTCTACCTCAACGGCGATCTGCTCGACGAGCCGTACATTCGAAACGGCGCCAGCTACGATCAGGCTGAGCAGGTTGTGCCACTCGGGTCCTACTACGTCCTCGGCGACAACCGCCCGAACAGTAGCGACTCGCACGTGTGGGGCCTCGTGCCGGCGGACAACCTCATTGGCAAGGCGTGGCTCACGTACTGGCCTCCCGCTGATTGGGGGCCTCTCGCGTCACGTGCGGCTGCCCGATAGCCGGAGTCCAAGGTGAGAACCGCACAGTGCTGCGCCTGTGGAATTCGGGTCTCACCGAGCAATGAAAATAGATCGACGCGCGACCAGCGGAGGTAATGGCAACCCATGGCCGCAACCATCGGACTCATCGGTGTACCCTCGTCCCTCGGAGGGCCACCCGTCGGGGCCGACCTTGGGCCCGCCCGTCTTCGGGCAGCCGGTCTGACCGCTCGCCTTGCAGACGGTGGACTGACCGTGGTCGACTTCGGAGACGTACCGGTTCCGCCGCGACGTCCGCGGGGCGAGTATCGACCCACCGGATTCGCTCCGATCGAGACAGTCGCCCGGTGGGTCGCAAAGCACGCGTGGCGAGCCCTCTCCGAAGGGATGATCCCCCTGGTGATCGGCGGTGACCACTCGGCCAGCATTGGCGGCATGGCCGCGTCGTCGCAGAGCGTGCCGGGTCTCGGGATCGTCTGGATCGATGCCCATCCGGACTTCAACACGCCGGACACCTCGCCGACGGGGAACGTCCACGGCATGGGGCTGGCGATCGTCGCCGGGTGGGGCCCGACGCCCCTCGTACGGCTCATGGGGTACGCCCCCATGGTCCACCCTGACCGGATCGTCGTCATCGGCGCACGTGCGATCGACGCGGGGGAGATGGACAACCTCCGTCAGGCGGGCGTGAAGGTATTCGATGGCGAGCATCTCGAGCGGTACGGGGTCCGTGAGACCGTTGGTGAGGCCATGACGTACCTCGGCGAGAATCACACACGCGCGGTGCACCTGAGCGTTGACCTCGACGTCCTCGACCCCGGCGGCTGGCCAGGCGTGTCGACCCCTGCGCCTCGCGGGATAACCGCGATCGAGCTGGCCCTCGCCGTCCAGACCGTCGCGGAGATGGCGCCTCTCGCCGCGATGGACATCATGGAGCTGACGCCGCCCGAGGATGCGGGGCAGGCGACTGTCGATGCAGCGATCCAGGTCGCGGAGCGCGCGCTCGCCCCCTCGGCCCGCGCCCGCATCCAGAACTCGCTCGCGCGGTAGGCGCACGCCTGCCGAGCGCCCGCGCCAGTCGGTGCACCAACCGATCAAGCTGGCGCGGAGGAGTCGCTGTAGCTGACTGGGCCGACCGGTTCGGTCGCGGGCCGTGCCTGATGCTGCCGTATACTGAACCGGGCCCGTGGCGCAACGGCAGCGCAGTGGACTTTTAATCCATGGGTTGTGGGTTCGAATCCCACCGGGCCCACTCTTTAGATTCTTGATCGGCGTCGTGGGTTCGAGTAATCTCGACGCTCGGTCAGCGACTCTAAGGGGTCGTTAAGGAATTACTTGCGTCAAGGGTAGTGTAAGGGCAACGCAGG
>WHTR01000073.1 GCA_009377635.1 Chloroflexota bacterium | reverse complement strand
CCCAGATGATGGCGGCGGAGATCGAAGCAGGCGGTGAGGTACCGATCATGCTCGCGTGGCACGCGAGCAAAGCAGGCACTCCATACACCCGCCTGACGCAGGCCACACCGACCCGCGTCATCGCTGCCGGCGACATCATCTATTGCCAGATCGAGGGAAAGTGGCGCGGGTATCTCTCCCAGATCGACCAGGCGTTCACGATCGGCGCAGTGCCGCAGCTCATCTATGACATGGCGGCGTCCCAGATCGAAGCGTTCAAGGTAACGCTACCGGCCATGAGGGTCGGGAACACATTCGGCGACATGTACGAAGCATGCGCCGCCTCGGCCCGAGGGAAGCCCTATCAGGCGAACCTGATCCTCCACGCACGCGGGTTGGGCGAGGATTGGCCGCTCCTCGTGCGACCGGAACCGGAGCTGCTCCGCCAGCCGCTGAAGGAGAACTACGTGATGGACATCAAGCCGGGCATTGTCCGCGACGGCCAGGACCTGTGGGGGCGCTTCGGCGAGACCGTGCGGGTGACGCCGTCGGGTGGCGAGCGCCTTGGCACTCGGCCCGAAGGCCTTGTCGAAGTCGGTCGATGAGGTGGCGCACGGGTGGATCGCCGTTCGGGGCCGCACCGTGTTGAGCAGCTCTGGTAGTATGCGTACACCACCTGCGACAGCCAACTGTCGACGCCATTTGAGGCAGCGATTTCGGAGGGACATCGGATGAGCCGAGTTCGCATTGCCGCACTCATGCTGGCCGCAAGCACGCTGCTGGCCGCGTGTACGCCGGGAGGTGGGCCCGGGGCGGGCTCGGGTGGCGCGGGTAGCGATGAGCCGCCAGCGTCAGCTCCCAAGGCGATCGCGGTGGCACTCGAGAATGAGCCGAAGGACCCGTTCGTGGGGAGCCTCTTCACGGGTGGGGGACAGATCGGAGCGAATCTCCGCCACGCGGTCCACAGCTCGCTCGCGATCTACGACGAGCGTGGCGCCCTGCACCCGCTCATGGCAGCTCAGCTTCCGGACCAGGAAAAGGGAACCTGGACGCTCCATCCGGATGGCTCGATGGAGACGACGTACAAGCTGAAGCCAGGCATCACCTGGCATGATGGAACCCCGCTGACGCCGAACGACTTCATCTTTGGATGGCAGGCCACGCGGGATCCGGAGCTGCCGATGTCACGCCGCAGCGTCGCGCCGGCCATTGACGACATCACCGCGCCGGATGATCTTACGCTCGTCCTTTCGTGGAACAAGCCCTTTCCGTTCGCGAACGCGCTCGTCCAAGACGAGATCGGACCCATGCCGAGCCATCTCATCGAGGACGTGTATCGAACCGACAAGGAGCGGTTTGCACAGCTTGATTACTGGACGCGGGAGTTCGTTGGAGTCGGCCCCTACGTCCTCGAAGAATGGGCCGAAGGCAGCCACCTGACGTTGAAGGCGTTCGATCGTTTCTTCCTCGGGCCGCCAAAGATCGATACGATCACGGTTCGCTTCGTCGCGTCCACACCCACCGCCCAGGCCAACCTGCTCGCGGGCACGCTCGACGGCGTGATTCCTCGGACGCTGGACTTCAACTCGGTGATGGAGGTGAAGCGGCAATGGGAGGGATCCGGCAAGCAGCCGGCGGTGTTCGTGAATCCGACCCACTTCCGGATCCTGGACGTGCAGTTCCGCCCGGAGATGGTGAACCCGCGTGAGATTCTCGACGTGCGCGTTCGTCGCGCTCTGCTGATGGCGATCGACCGCCGGGGTCTGGTGGACGCCCTTCTGGCAGGAACGTTGCCCTATGCGGACGCCCTCGTCACGCCGTTCGATCCAAGGTACGAATGGGCGAAGGACGCCATCATGAAGTATCCGAATGACCCCAGTCAGGCGCAGGCCGCGCTCGAGTCGCTGGGCTGGCGCCGCGGGTCCGATGGGTTCTATGCCAATTCGGTCGGAGAGCGCATGACGATGGAGCTCAAGACGGCCCAAGGCGAGCAAAGCGAGCTCGAGCAGAACATTATTGCGGACAACTGGCGATCGGCGGGCATCCACGTCGAGCAAGTCGTCAAAACGGCGGCTGAGGCGCGCGATAACAGCACGGGCTCGATCTTTCCAGCGTTCCATGCGTCGGCGGGCCCGACCACGTTCGACCACATCACGACGCGGATGCGCTCCAGCGGCTGTTCCTCGGAGCAGAACCGCTGGACCGGACCCAATCACGGCTGCTGGGTGAGCGCCGAGTCGGACCGCACTATTGAAGAGATGGCTGGGGCGATCCGGCAGACTGACCAGGCTCGGCTCTGGCGAGAGCTGATGAAGGTGTTCACGGAGGAGCTGCCATTCCTCCCCCTCTACTACAACCCACAAGTTACGATCTTCCGAGAGGGAATCGTGGGGGTCAAGGGCGAAACCCAGCCGCGAACGTCCCCGACGTGGAACATCTACGAATGGGACGTGCAGTAGGCGCTCGTCTCATCGGCGGAATCTTCACGCTCCTCCCTCTGTCTTCGGAGCACGAAGGATGGCGGCGACCGCATCTTCTACCAGGACGAGGATCCCGCGATTCATCAGGACTTCGAGGCAGCGCTGGGCAAGGTCGGCGTGACGTGCAACATGGCGAAGATCCACCCATTGTGCACCTTCAGGTAGCCGGAACGGGCGGTCACCGCGTCGGATCGTCCCGGCGCGCCCGCAGAAGGTGGTTCCCGCCCCGCTGAAACTCGATGGCGATCGCGATAGAAGGCCAGCCCCGCGTCGAGGTCCGGCACCGGGATTTGGATCGCGTCGACCTTTCGGAACAGCGGCTCGGACACACATTCCCCCACGCCTGCCTATGCTACGGCGCCGACTCGCGGCCCAGGCCGCCGGAAGCGGGCTAACGCCTCAGGCGCTGACCCGACGGAGGAGCCGGTCCGCTCCAGCCGCGAGTTCTACGGCGTGCTGCAGCCCTAATCCTCACGGTCGAGCACTTTCCGCAGTAGCTCAACGTCACCGGCATGCTCTGACGGGAGTTCATATCTTTCGTGGTCCCGCAGTTGCATACCTGGCGTGGTACAGCGGACCCTCATCTCCCCGATCGTCCCCGTCCTAGTCAAGTCCTCCTTCGACACGGCTCGGTCGGTGACCCACTCGGGATGTGGAGCTCCGTCCGTACCAATCCGGAGGGCATGGATGTCTACCTCGGAGCCATCGGCGTGACTCATCACGAAGGCGGTCCGAATCCGTTGGTCCTGCTCGATCCATCGGTTCTCGGGCCATTCGTACGCCAACGAGAAGCCACGTGCTTCGAGTAGGCGCATCACGTTCGCAACATCCTCGACTCGGATGAGAACGTCGAGGTCCTTATGCCCCCGAGTCTGTTCGCCAAGTAGCGCATCGACGCCCCAACCGCCAACGAGCCAGCAATCGATGGAGTGATCCGCGAACAGCCGATAGAGCTCAACGACCTGCTGTTGTTTCATGGTGGCCGTTCAGGGCCTGCTCGCTCCCTGCCACGCCCGCTCCCATCCTAAGTGACCGTGCCCATCACCTTGCGCGCACTGCTTGGAGAACGCCGTGTGGCTTGCGCATGAACACGTCTTGCCGATGGCGCTTTCACAAGGCGCCTAGCGCAGAATGCTGAGGTACGCCTCTTCGAGGGTTGGCTCGCGGGTGGTGAGCCCGTCAAGGTTATTGGCAAGTGCGGATTCGATAGGTGCCGTTGAACTGCCCTCGGCAAGCTGGATGGTCAGCCGCTGGCTGGGCCCGTCGCTGGAGACGTCCACATAGCGCAGGCCGTCCACCCCCGCCAGGTCGGTCTCGGGATCGGCGATGGGCTCGCGGAGGACCGCCTCAACCACAATCGTGCGGCTAAAGACCCGCTTGATCTCCCCCGGCGTGCCGTCGGCAACCAGCCGTCCTCGGTTGATGAGGGCGATCCGATCGCAGAGCTGATCGGCCTCCTGCATGTAGTGCGTAGTCAGCAGGACTGTGGTCCCTTGGCTCGCGAGCATCGGAATGAGCCGCCGCAGGTCCCTGGCGGCCAACGGGTCCAGCCCGATGGTCGGTTCGTCCAGGAACAGCACCTCCGGCCGCGGCATGAGTCCGCGTGCCAGGTGCAGCCGCTGCTTCATGCCCCGCGAGTACTCTTCAACGCGCTGGTCGGCGCGCTCGTTCAGGCCCACCAATCCGAGCAGCTCGTCGCTTCGTTGGTCCGCCTCGCGCCGCCTCATGTGATGGAGCGCCCCAAAGTAGCGCAGGTTCTCACGTCCGGTGAGTCGGCCGTAGAGGCCCCGGTCGCCGCCGAACACGAACGTCATCCGGCGACGCACCTCGGCCGCCTGGCGCACCACGTCGAAGCCGAGCACCCGGGCCACCCCGCTGGTCGGGGTGAGCAGCGTCGCCAGCATGCGGACGGTGGTTGTCTTGCCAGCCCCGTTCGGGCCCAGGAGGCCAAAGACCGTAGCAGCCTCGATGGCCAGGCCGAGGTTCTCCACCGCCACGACCTCGCGCCCGCTGCGGAAGCGGCCACCCGTTCGGTACACTCGCCGCAGGCCTTCCGCTTCGATGGCCAGCCCACTCATGCCTCGTACTCCAGTGTGCCTCGGTCCCGCGCTGTCCGCTCGAAGAGCACGAAGAGCGCCAGGCCCACCACGCCGTAGGCCAGGGCGACGGCCACTTCCGCTGCCAGCTCGCCCCCGACGGCTCCGGCTCCTGCGCCAGCGAATCCCTGGCGCAAGGCCGCCAACCCATGAGTGACGGGAAGCGCACCGGTTAGCGGTTGAAGCGGTCCGGGGAGCAAGTCGATGGGAATGATAGCGCCGGTGAACACCATCAGGACGCTTCGAGTCCAGGAGAGGACGCTGGTCCAGTTCACCCGGAGCAACGCGATGTTTCCGACGAACAACGAGAACGCCGCCCCCGAGACCAACAGTGAGGCTGAGGCTCCCAGGACCGTCGGCCAATTCGCCGAGCCGATATCGAGCCCCAGGAAGAGGACCGCCGCCAGTACGCTGAGCGCGAAGCTGGTCAGACCGTTGACGCAGTGCAGCCCTGCGCGGGAATAGTAGAGGAAAGCGCGAGAGGTGGGCGACGCGATCACGATCGGCAACACGCCAAGCGAGCGTTCGTAGGCGAAGGTTTGGATAATGCCGCCCAGGAGGATCTCGGGGATCGAGAGAGCGATCCAGCCCAGGATGAACCGCTCAACCATCTCCGGAGAAGATGCGAAGCGGCCGAGCAGCGCCCACATGATGACCATGAGCATGGGCCGGGCCACGACGTTGGAGAGGTAGCCCGGCCAGTGGAGCCAGAAGAATAGGCCCTTGTAGGACAAGAGCGTTTGGGTTGCGAGCCGCTCCATCGTCGCCTCAGATGCCCGTCAAGGTGCCGTCGCGGAGCACCTTCCGCTCAATGATCCGGAAGAGATACATCGCGGCCAGCAGGTAGACTGCCGAGATGCCCAGGGCAAGGGACCAGAACAGCGCGGCCGCGGCCAGGGCGCCCGGCTGCTCGGTTGAGGCGACCAGGCCGCCCATGGCCCACGACGACGGCAGGGCCCAGGCCACCGGCTGCAGCCACAGCGGCAGCTTCGACACCGGGGCGAGAAACCCCCCGAAAACGATACCGAACGGTCGAATGGCCTCGAAGAAGCCCCCGCCGCCTCGAGCCAGCACCATCAGCGGCATGAACACGAAGCTCGACGCAAGCAGGGCGATCATCGCTAGCACGAACGACGGTACGACCACGGCAAGCTGGTCCGCGCTCAAGAAGGTCCGGGCCATGATGAGGACCAAAACTGTGCTGGCGAGCCCTCCCTGAGCGGCGACCACCGCCAGTGCCGTCGCCTTGCCGAGCATCACCACCATGAGGGGGGACCGGGCGGCGAACTGCAGTTCGAAGGTGCCCATGAAGCGCTCGGTCTGCAGCGACCAGCCCATGTCGAACACACCCTGGCTCCAGACCTGCATCAGGAACACGCCGATCGCAACGTAGGTGACCACCCGCGGGTCACCCGACTGAGCCGCCACCCAGCCGATCAGGAATGCGGGGGGAAGGCGCTGAATCCAGCGGAAACCCTCGGCGCGGGCGCTCTGCTTCCACTGCTGTTCAAACGCCCCGAAGAATGTGATGAGGTGTCCGCCCATTCCGGCCCCCGCACGAGCTTCAGAGCATAACAGAACCGGGGTCCAAGGCTCCCGCCTTTACCCTCGGCGTAATGGGCCGAGTTCTATCATGGCTGCACGACACGTCCGGGGGCTCCATAGACTGGGTGCGCGAAGGCAACGAGCGGCGGGATGGTCAGCCCCAGATTCTCGCGAGCCCGTCCGGGACGTCGGGCGGGCCCGTGCGTCAAAGGCGACGCGCTCCGCTCTCGCCCGCACGCCGGGGCGGGCCCCGCTTTACAAGTGACTATACGGTCACATATAATCGGCGCCATGGACGCGGTGTTCAGAGCCCTTGCCGACCCGACCCGCCGTACTCTGCTCGACGAGCTGTTCGCGCAGGACGGACAGACGCTCAGCGCGATCGAGCGGCGCCTGCCGATGACGCGCTTCGGCGTCATGAAACACCTCCGGGTGCTCGAGGAGGCCGGGCTCGTGGTCACGAAGCGGCGCGGGCGCGAGAAGCTCCACTTCCTGAATCCGGTCCCGATCCGGCTCGTCCACGACCGGTGGGTGAGCAAGTACGCCGAGCCCTGGGCCGCGACGTTGAGCGAGCTCAAGAACAAATTGGAGGAGGCACGCATGGAGAAGGTGTTCGAGATCTACATCAAGACGACCCCGGAGCGACTCTGGCAGGCCATCACCGATCCCGACTTGCGGGCGAAGTACAACTTCGGGGTCGGCGTCTTCTCGGACTGGACGCCGGGCTCCCGCTACGAGGGCACCCCGAAGCCGGGCTTGCCGCTCCTCGAGGGCGAGAATCTCGACGTCAACCCGCCGCGCCGGCTGGTCCAGAGCTTCAACGCCCTGTGGAGCGACGAGGTCAAGAGCGAGGGCACGTCGCGGGTCACCTGGGAGATCGAGCCCATCGGCGATTCCTGCCGTCTGACCGTCACCCACGACGAGCTGCGTGAAGGCGCCAACGACGAGCTCTACGGCGGCTGGCCGATGATCCTGTCCGGCCTCAAGACGCTGCTGGAGACCGGCGAGCTGCTCACCACGCCCGGGTCGTTGATGTACAGCACGACCCCGAGCGGCGAGAGGACATGATGATCGACTGGACGCGCGCGGTCGTGATCGTCCTCGTCTCAGGCGTAGACCGCGCCAAGGTCAGTGAACCCAAATCAGTGCCACCGCGGAGGAGGGAATCATGACCGATCAGGCGTAGGGTCCGATGAATTTTCAACCCGGGAGAAACCAGCAGTATCATGATGACGACGCATCTTCTTGCAACAGCCGGGTCCGACATCGCCTACGACATCCACGGCCCACTGCCCACCACCGACGGACGCCCACCTCTGTTCATGATCGGCCAACCCATGCAGGCCAGCGGCTTCGGCACGTTGGCGTCGCACTTCCCCGACCGCACCGTGGTCACCTATGACCCGCGCGGCCTCGGCCGCAGCACTCGCACGGACGGCCGGGTCGACAACGCGCCCACCGTCCAGGCGGAGGATGTGCATGCGGTTATCGAGGCACTCGGCGTTGGCCCGGTCGAGATGTTTGCGAGCAGTGGTGGCGCAGTGACCGCGCTCGCGCTCGTGGCGGCATACCCCAACGACGTGACCACCCTGGTGGCACACGAACCGCCCCTCATCTGACGCCGCGCTGTTCGCGTGCCAGAGGCAGGATGTGGCGACCAGCCCAACCCAGCCTGCCAGGCCGAGGTGGGCCCCCGGCGGACGAAGAATAGAGCTTGCGCCGGCGGCCTGGCCCGGACGGTCGTATGATATACGGGCTGCACGAACGGGGGATGTATGCGAAGAGCGACAGGAAGACGCAGCTGAACGGGACGCCAACCGGCTTCTTCGACAAGCGCAAGGGAGTCGAAGAGACCCGGCGCGTTGCCGCCCGTCAGGGCAGGTCGGAGTAGGACTCCATCGTGGAGCGATTTGGCGGCGCCTGACCCGGCCCAGCCCTGATAGGATGGTTTGAACCGTTATTCTCAGCACAGAACGGGAGCGTGGATATGGAAGACTACCCACCCTGTGAGCTGCGGGCGATGTTTCGGGCCGGACACTCCCAGTTCTGGGAGGTGGCCGACAAGGCGGGCATTCTGCCCGGAATGGGCCTGAAGCTCACGTACCTGGAGGGGACCGACGATCCTCGGGAGGCAGAGGATGCGCTATTCTCGGGGAAGATCGACATGATCTGCGGCAACCACATCACCCCGTACATCTGGGTGGCACGGGGGAAGCCGATCGTATGCTTGGCGTCCCCGAGCAATGCTGTCCAGAACCGGGTCGTCACACGCGAGCCGGTGAGCTCGCTGGCGGAGTTCAAGGCCAAGGGACTCCGCATCGCCGATACCAACCTGATTTCCAGCAAGGGGATTGCCAGTCACGACCGGCTCAACCACATCCTCGACGTCATGCGGCAGGGCTATGCCGAAGGCGAGGCCGAATGGATCGAGGTCGGAGCAGCAGGCGAGCGAGGGGCTGGCGCGGATCTCCAGGCCAGGCTGTTCGACACCGTGAGGTTGGGAAAGGCTGACGCGGCGTTCGCCGGTCGAGCACGTCGGGAGGAGGTCCAGGATCTCCACATCCTCGATCTGCCGGAGCTACCGATGATTAACGGCACCACCATTACGGCTAGCTACGAGGCGCTCCACATGAAGGAACGTCTGGCCGAGCGGCTGGTGCGCGCAATGGTTGAAACGATCCACTTTACGCGTGTGCACCCCGACCAGGCGCAGCGCTTTCTCGACGTGAAGGATACGAGGGCGTACACCCAGCACGGCGGGAGGATCGAGTCGATTACGCGGTCCCCGATCAAGCCATACCCCTCGCCGGAGGGCGTGCTGAACGCCTGGGAGCTGAGCCGCATGCGGTACGAAGACGCTCAGGCAGCCAACCCATTCAGCCTGTGGGACATGCACTACCTGAGGGAGCTTGACCTTTCGGGCTTCATTGATGAGCTGCTCCAGGAAGAGCCGGCGAGCGTTCAGGAGAAGTACGCGAAGGGCTTCAAGCACGTCGGCGGGGCGCACCTGTTTGCCCACAACTCGACCTGCTGAGCAGCAGCCAACGTGCGCGGATCGCGGGTCCCCGGCTGAAGAGTTCAGTGCGCGGCCGGGCGATGATGCTGCGGGTGGGCCACCTGTTGCGTATGCTGCGAGGTGGTCCGCGCCATGCCAGTGAGCGCTGATGTTTGGGACGGAAAAGTGACCTATATCCATCGGCGACTCTAGGCGGCGATCGTCCGGCTTGCGCCCGTGACGGGGACCGAGCGCCTGGCGATGATTCACGAGACCCGCACGCCCGCTGGTGACCACAAAACGTCCTCCGTACCGTTTCCTGATTGGGTGCCTGACGACGTCCGGGCGGCTGCCCAGAGCCTCTCCGACGACGAGGCGTGGGCTCAACTGGAGCTACTCGCGGATGCCCTGCGCCCGGCCACGCGCGCTGACTCGAGCCGTCGGGCAGTGCGCCGCTCCGGGTGAAACCAGGGGTGGTTCAGCCGGGCCGGGGCAGACTGGTACGGAGCAAACCTTGAGTGCTGTAACCTGCACAACCGTGAGGAGCCAGAGACCGTCGAGATGACGACAGGCGCTCCCTTTTGGGCGGAGCGGTCGGGTCCGTGGGCTGTGGTGATGAGGCGAGACAGACCCCCAGTGATTGCCGTCGAGACGCGCGACCTCTGCCGAGTCTACAAGGGCCGCGACAAGCGCCCGGACGTGCGTGCGCTCGACAACCTCTCGATGCAGATCGAGGAGGGCGAAGTCCATGGCCTGCTCGGACCCAACGGAGCGGGCAAGACCACGCTGGTCAAGGTGCTCTCCACCGTCCTGCTTCCAACGAGCGGGTCGGCGTCGATCCTCGGACACGACGTGGTGGCCGAGACCGCGGCGGTGCGGCCGCTGATCGGCATCGTCTTTGGCGGCGACCGCGGCCTCTACTGGGGTCTCACCGGCCGGCAGAACCTCGAGTACCGGGCTGCGCTCTATCGCGTTCCCGCCGAAGCGGCACGGCGGCGGGCTGCCGAGCTGATCGACCGCGCGGGCCTCGCCGACCGCGCGGACGACCGCGTCGAGTCGTACTCGAGGGGGATGAAGCAGCGGTTGCACCTCGCCCGCGGCCTGGTGGCGGACGCGCGGGTGCTGTTCCTCGATGAGCCGACTACAGGTATGGACCCACTGGCGGCGCGGGACTTTCGCCAGCTGGTGGGCGAGCTCCGGGCCGAGGGCCGTACGATCCTCCTGACCACCCACGACATGGCCGAGGCCGAAGCGGTGTGCGACCGGGTTGCGCTCATCGACCACGGCCAGCTCCTAGCCGTCGAGACGCCCCGCACGCTGGGAACGCTGCTCGCTCAGCACGAGCGCATCGACTTTGAAGGCGACCGGGCGATCGCCGACCAGCTCGCCGAGCTGCCCGGGGTCGCGTCGGTCACGGCGCACCCCAACACCAGCTACCGTGTGGAGCTGGCTGACGCCTCGGCCGCTCGGGTGGTGCTCGCGTTCCTCGTCGAGGCCGGCGTGACCTCGATCCGGACGTCCCGGCCCAATCTGGAGGAGGTGTACGTGCACGTGATTGGCGACCGGGGGCTGAAGATTTGATGCGGATTGTCACGGGTGCGCTCCGGGCCCAGTTCGAGATGACTCGGCGCGACATGATGGACGTGTACTGGATCCTGCTCATCCCGTTCTTCTCCCTGATCTTCACCGCCATCATGCTCCACTCCGGCCGCGTCGACCTGGTTGGGTACGCCCTGGTCGCCCCACTGCTGATCGCCATCGGGCAGATGGGCTTCTACGTCGCGAGCGAGCTCCTCGCCCGTGACCGCTGGATGCAAACCCTCGAGTTGGTGGTGGCGAGCCCGGCCCCGTTCTTCCTGGTCCTCGCGACCCGCATCTCGCTCATCTCATCGGTCGGCCTCGTGGGGTTCGCGGAGAGCTGGCTGATCGCTCGGTTTGGATTCGGGATCGCGGTTCCGGTCCACCACCCCGGCGTCCTGCTGGTGACCCTGCTGGCCACAACCGGTGCGTCGACGGGCTCGGCGCTCGTACTGGCGGCGCTCTTCGGGCTGGCGCGCGACGTTCGGACCTTGCAGAACACGGTCACCTACCCGATGTACGTGCTGGGAGGCGTGCTGGTGCCCGCGACGTACCTGCCGGAGTGGCTCCAGCCGCTCAGTCGCCTCGTGTTCCTCTCTTGGTCTGCGGACTTGCTGCGCGACTCGCTGCAGGCGCCGACGCCGTCGGACGTGGCATTGCGGGTGGGCGCCATCGTCGGGTTGGGTCTGGTATCAGGCGCAGCCGGCGCGGTGCTGCTCCATCGCATGCTTGACCACCTCCGGCAGGAGGGGACACTGGGAATCACATGAACAGGCTGAGGGTGCTACGCTACGCGCTCATCGTGGGGAAGGAGGAGGCCCTCCCCGAGCTGACATGGAAAGCGTGGCCTGCGAGCTGGCTCCCGCGCGTGCTCGCCCTGGCAATCTTCTACTCAATGGTCGGGCAGCTCATCGGCTCCCCTGAGCGGGTGGAGTACCTGGTGATCGGCAGCGGGATCGTGGCCGGGCTGGCGAGCGTGGCGCTCACTGTGCCCCAATCGACCTGGGACCGCGACAATGGCGTCTACCCACTCCTCGTCGCGGCTCCGTCCGGGTTGCTGCTGTCCATCATGGGCCGGACATCAGTGCGCCTGCTGAACGGCATCGCGACGTCACTCGTGACATTCGTCGCACTCCCGCCGCTCTTTGGCGTGTCGTTCGTCTGGCCGGGCGCCCTGGCCCTGGTCCCTTTGGTGCCGGTGACCCTGGCCAGCACCTGGTTGGTGATGGTGTTCGTCGGCTCCCTGGCGAACCTCGCTCCGCCAGCCCGCAACCTCATGCACAACGTCACCACCATGACCACGATGGCCTTCTGTGGCGTTACCGTGCCGGTCAGCTTCTGGCCGGAGTGGATCGAGGCCGTGGCCAATGTCGTCCCGCTGACCCACGGGTTGCGGGCTATCCGTGTCGCGCTCGCCGGCGGGGAACCCGCCATCATCGTGCAGCACGCTGCGCTCGCTTTGGCGGTCGGTCTGGGCTGGCTGCTCGTCGCGATGCTCACCGTCGACCGCATGGCGAGCGTTGGGCGCGCGAACGGCACCATCGAGTTCGTGTGAGACCGGCTCTGCGTCGAGCACGCTGAGCGAGCCTCGACCATTGAATAGGCGACCTCGCGCCGGCGCCTCCGAAGCAGGCGGCATCCCTCACTTGCATCTATGTGAATCGATCGGTGGCGCGGATGAGCTCTTGGGTGATTGCCGTGGTGCTGGCGGCGTGGCCCGCGTCGTCAACGATCACGATATCCGCGCGCGGCCACACACGGTTGAGCCCCCATGCCTGGGCGATGGGTGCCTGAAAGTCAAGCCGTCCGTTCACCATGATCCCGGGTATGTCCTCCAGCTCGTGTGCATTGCGCAGTAAGCTCCCGTCCTCGGGCCATGCATCGTGACGCACGTAATGGGTTACGATGTGCGCAAACGCCATCCGACTCAATCCACGACCTACTGCACTGCTGGCTCGGTCATGCCCATGGGCGTCGCGAGGAGAACCATTGTGCTGGACGACAAGCTCTTGGAGGACGCGCGGGAGGCGCTCGGCACCCAGACCATTCGCGAAACGGTGGAGATTGCGCTGCGCCAGGCGACTCGGAGAAAGCGGCTGGAAGAGCTCCGGCAATCCCTGGGCACGTGGGACATCGACATGACTCTTGAAGAGCTTTTGAAGAGCCGTGCGGAATCGTAACCTCTGCAGCTACGTCCGCGTGCTCGGGCTTGATGCCGCGCCGTCGTGTCCCTACGGAATGCGGGTCTCACCGTCGAATGAGAACAGCTCGCGACGCACCAGCCTCGTCCCTTCGACCAGAGCGAGGAGCTTGCGATAGGTGACCGCGTGTGGCAGGTACTTCATTCCGCAGTCGGTGGCGGGCATGAGCCGTTCGGGCGGCACGAAGCGGAGCGCGGCGCGAATCCGGTCGGCTACCTGGTCGGCGGTCTCGACTGCGGCGTCCACGACGTCGATCACGCCGAGCATGATCACCTTGTCCGGCATCTCGGCGAGAGTCGACAGATCGA
This sequence comes from Chloroflexota bacterium, assembly GCA_009377635.1. Classification (GTDB taxonomy): domain Bacteria; phylum Chloroflexota; class UBA6077; order UBA6077; family SHYK01; genus WHTR01. The sequence continues at coordinate 2,147 of WHTR01000073.1, read as the reverse complement.
GCTTCAGGTGGGCTGCTTCGATCGCGAGCTGCTGGAACGCGCATCCGTTCAGCTCAGCCAGGAATGGGTATGCGGGTGGGCGGTCCGCAGGTAGATGGCCATAGCCGAAGCACGTGTGGAGCGCTGTGGTCACGCTGACACCAACCAGCGTCCGGTTGATCGCCTCGATCCCGTACGCACGTGCCTCATCCGGCCATGCCTGGAGGAGGGGCTCGTCGATCTGGACGATGTCGGCTCCCGCGGCCTCGAGATCCCTGATCTCTTCGTTGACTGCGTCGGCGAACGCGAGCGCGAGGCTCCTCGTTTCAGCGTAGTACTCGTTCTGCACCATGTGAGCCATCGTGAAGGGTCCGGGCACCGCGATCTTCATCGGCCGCTGTGCGTGTCTGTGCATGAATTCGACGTCGCGTGATGCGACGGGATGCCTGCGCCGGACCGGCCCCACGACGCGAGGAACTGGGTTGGCGCGTCCGGTCCTGCTGGGAGCCGTGCCGGGGCGGTCGACGTCGAGCCCTTCCAGCGTCGTGGTGAATGCGTTGGCGTAGCTCTCTCGCCGCATCTCACCGTCCGTGACGATGTCCAGGCCGACCCGTTCCTGCAGGTTGATGGCGAGTAGCGTGGCGTCGTCTTGTGCGCCCTCGAGGAAGCGCTCCTCCACGCGCCACAGCTCGCGCATGCGGATACGCGGTGGCGACAGGCCGCGGAGCCGTTCGCGGTCGATCAGCCACTCAGGTTGGGGCAGGCTGCCAGCGATCGTCGTATGGAGCATGTTACCGCGTGCGCTCGCGGACGCGCTCGATCTCGCCGCGCTCGATGGGACGGCCCTGCGTGTCCACGCTGCGCTTCGCTCCGTAGCCGGCCGGCCAGATGTCCTGGAACCAGAAGCGGATCCCGTATTGGATGCGGAGCTGCCAGTAGCTCTCCGTCGTGGGGTTGTAGTGCTCGTGCTCCCACATGCAGGGTGGAACGTGCAGCACGTCGCCCTTCTCCCACAGCTCCTCGTGGCCCTCCATCTCGCTGTATCCGGATCCTCCGTAGGCGTAGACCATCGCCTCCAGGTGACTGTGGCGCCCGCTGTGCGTGCCGGCGGGCTCCTCCCAGATATGCGTGACGGCCACGCTGGTGGCGCGGAACCCGTTCTCGGGGAACACCAGGTACTTGATCGAGTGATGCTGGTTGTGCGAGGCTGGGTTGGCGTTGTGGAGCGGGAACTCTTCGTCGACCGGCGCGTCCTCCACGTGGATGGCTGCGCGGGGGCCGTCCGCATAATACTGCGACACCTGACGCGGGGCCGAGGCGAGCATGGCCGCGTCGTTCGGCCCACACGCCTCGATCTGCTCCATCTTCGCGAGATGCAGGAACCGCTCCAGCGAGAAGCACATGCCCGAGAGATAGAGGGCTGGCGCGGCTCCCGTGTTGACGTGCTGGTGCGCAGCGCGGTAGGGGATCTGGATGGTCGTGCCCTGGTGCCAGTCGAACCGCTGACCGTCGATGATGCTGAAGCCCTCACCCTCAAGGATGTGCATCGACTCCTCACCGTGACGGTGCTTGCCGGTGTGCCAGCCGACCGGGATCTCCGCCTTGAGCACGTCGCTTCCCATCGTGGCGTAGCCCAGCTCGTTGGAGACCATCAGCTTGACTTTCGCATCCTGGGGCGTCGACACCCATGGGATCTCGTCGTCCCGCGCCACGTGGGGAGCGCGCCGGAACTTCTCCTGGATCGCTGCGTCGGCCCTCAGCCATTCATCGTAGAACGTGGCCATGTGCCCTCCATCCATCCTCGCCCTCTCAAAGAGGGACGGCTGCGGCTATTCCTCGTGGTCGGGAAGGCAGCGGGTATTCCTCCAAACAAGGACGAGAGTCATCGCTCCGGTGGCGTATCCCCTCGCAGGATCCAGCCCCACAGATCGCGGGTCTCGCGCTTGTAGGCTGGATCCGGGCCGATCGCCGGTGGAAACTGCTCTCGCCATTCGTATGGCCGACAGGCGTCGATCAGGAGGCGCGAGTTGTGGCCCTTCTCGCCGGGGCGGATGGCCGGGTCAAGAGGGCCGCTCCAGGCGCGCTTGATGATGTCGATGGAGCGCTCCGGATCGGATCGGGTGCAGACCGCCCACATGACCTCGTCCAAATCTGTGACGTCGATGTCG
>WHTR01000072.1 GCA_009377635.1 Chloroflexota bacterium | reverse complement strand
CGTCGGCCAAGACACCGGTCGAGGATGACGACCGGCGCGCAAGGTGGTGGCACTGCTCAAGATGTCGGGTCGGCAGGCTCGCCGCGTGGGTCCGATCCGTCCAGGGCAACCTCCATCTTCGGGCGCGTCTTCTATGGGTGGTGGATCGTCGGCGGTGCCGTACTGCTTCAGGGTCTGAGTGGGGTATTCCTGCTCCACTCCTTTGGTGCGTACCTCGTGTATCTGCAGTCCGAATTCGGATGGAGCCGAACGCTGATCGCCGGCGCCTACTCCCTATCCCGTGTCGAAAGTGGCCTCATCGGCCCACTCCAGGGCTGGCTGATCAACCGGCTCGGGGCACGCACGGTCATCCGCATCGGGATCGTCCTGTTCGGCCTCGGTTTCATCCTCCTATCGATGATCAACTCGGCCTCGACCTTCTATGCGGTGTTCGTCGTTATCGCGATCGGCTCGAGCCTGGGCGGGTTCGTGACAGCGAACATCGTGCTCGCAAACTGGTTCGAGCGCCGACGGGCACGGGCGATGGCCCTTGCTGCGACGGGCACGAGTCTTTCGGGTCTCCTGGTCCCGGCCGTCGCCTGGGCTCTGGGCAGCACCGGATGGCGGGGCACGGCCTTCGCTTCGGGACTCTTGATCCTGCTCATCGGCCTCCCAGTGTCCCAGCTCTTTCGCCAGGCGCCGGAGCCGTACGGCTACGCCCCCGACGGCTCGCGAGGCGGCGATGCGCCGGCCACGCCGCGAGGCGCCGACCAAAGCCCGCAGCGTCCCATCGTCGGTGGGGTGACTGCTCGCGACGCGCTTCGATCGCCGGCATTCTGGCTTCTCTCCGGTGGACACTCGGCCGCACTGGTCGCCATCACCGCCGTGACGGTGCACCTGATCCCCTATCTTGTCGAGCAGGGTGGCATGGCCATTGAGGCGGCGGCCGGCGTGGTCGCGATTGTCACGTCGGCCTCACTCGTCGGCCAGCTCATCAGCGGCCTGATCGGCGATCGGCTCGACAAGCGGCTGGTGGCGATGGTGTGCATGGCCGGCCACACCCTGGCGTTGCTGGCCCTGTCCCAGGCGGCCGCTCTGCCCCTGATCTTCGCCGTCGCCGCGGTGCACGGGCTGGCGTGGGGAACGCGGGGCCCGTTGATGATGGCGATCCGCGCCGACTACTTCGGCCGTCGCGCCTTCGCGACGATCGAGGGATTCTCGGCGCTCGTCACGATGATCGGTACGTTTGTCGGGCCGGTCTTCGTCGGGTTTGTGGCGGACCGCTTCGGGGATTACCGCGTCGGGTTCCTGCTCCTGTCCGCGGTGACCGCGTCGGGCATGCTCCTCTTCGGTCTCGCGCGGCGCCCTGCGTGACGTCGGCGCCCCACCGGCTAGCCAGCCCTCGCGGTCGGTACGCTGCCCTGGAGGGGCTTCGCCTGCACAACCGACCGATCCGTGTAGCTGCCGCCGTACGGAAGGCTGGGATCCGCCTGGAACACGCCGCCGCACGTGATGAGGGTGAGCATCTCCTCGCCCGTCGAGAACAGGTAACGAACCGAGTCTGGATCATTCGGGTCGACTACGACATTCTTTGAGACCTCGTACCGGAGCTCGTCCCCCGCCTCCGTCTGGACCCGGATGAGGTCACCCGCCCTGAGCTTAGTAAGCTCCGAGAACACGGCCGGCTGCTTGTCCCACGTTACGTGCGCAGCGAACACCGCGTTGTCTCCCTGCCCCGGCATCTCCGAGAAGCCATACCAGGCGATAACCTGGCGAGCGCTGGCGCCGCCCGTGTTCTTGGTCCAGATGTCGTCCGGCACCTCCGGGATGTTGCGGTTGTCAAGGCCGAGGGTGATGACGGGCGCATCTACATCGATGCTCTCGGCGATGACTCTAGCTGGTGGACTGCTGGCGATCGGGCGGGGTGGCGGTGGCAGCTGAGGCGCCGCGGTCTCATCAGCCGCGAGCGATTCCGCCACGGGATTCGGGGGCAAAGGGATGGGGCTGGGGGCTGCGTCTCGGAGGATTGCCACGACGCCGATGAACCAGATGACCCCGCCGAGCAGGACCACTGAGCTCGCTGCCAGGAGGAATCGTCGGATGAGCCGCTTCGTCGACATGTGTCTGTCCCTACGCCTCCCCGAGTTATCGATTCCCCGATAGCTCGGGGCGCCACGAGTGGATGAAGAGAAGAACGTTTCAGAGTAGCAGAAATGGGTTCGGTTCTCGCTTCGGACGCTCCAGGAGACGAACCCAGCCGCCTGGGTTCGTCTCCTGCGAGGGACGCGATGGCTCCGTTGGCGCGCGGCTACTGATTCAGGCGTCGAGTGATGAAGAACCGTGCTCCCGCAGCCCCGGCGACGGCGATCGCTCCCACGAGTCCGAGCTGCCACGGGCTGCCGCCGTCCTGGGTTGGGGGGGGTCCCCCAGCGGACGGCAGGGCCATCGGCGTCGGCTCCGACGGCGGCTGCGGGTTGTATGACGGTGTCGCCATCGGCTCCGGAGTCGCCGTTGGCAGCGGGGAGGACGTTGCCGGCGGCTTCACTGTCGGCTCGGGCGTTCGCGTAGCGGTCGGCTGGGGTGTCGTCGTTGGCTTCGGCGTCGGCTGGGTCGTCGGCGTCGCATCCGGCTCGCAGGTGATGCCCGCCTCGGAATGCGCAACCGTGATGTCGAGCAGGAGGAGGTCTTCGGTCAACCCGTCGACGAGGTCCCCGGCGTCTTGGAGACCGAGGATCCCCAGCAGAGAGCCGACGGTTCCGCTGGTGAGCCCCTGCGTGCTGACCATGATGTGCAGGGCATTGACCTCGATCGAGTTCTCGGTCTCGATCTGCTCGTTGATGACGAGCTTGATGAGGCCGAGGTCGACGCCCTGGTTTGGCTGGCCCGTGATCTCGATGGGCTGCCCGTTGATCGCGAGGCCGACGATGAGTGAGTCTCCGTCAAGATCGGGCTTGCCGTTGAGGCAGCGGGCCCCCGCGATCGACTCGATGACGCTGGCCGAGATGCCGAGGTCGAGCAGTGCCGTCTCCAGGACCCCAAGGTCGAGGGTGGACAGATTGACCTCGAGGTTGGTCACATGGGCTCCAGATTCGGTCAGGTCGTTTTCGCCGCTCGTCTCGGCATGGAGGACGCTGGCACTCAAGATGCCGAGGAGCGCGTCAACGTCGACGGCGGTCTCTTCATCCTCACCGCCGGCGGAGGGCAGGGGGCCGGCATCCGCAAAGGGGCCAACGTCGGTCGGGCTGCCGAGGAGCTCGAGGTGCGCGTTGAGGTCCCAGGCCTCTCCTTGATACGAGGTGGCTTGTGCGTGGGCCGGGCGGGCGAGCAGAGAGGTGCTGGCGAGGGCGAGTAGGGCCGCCAGGATGAGGGTCAGACCAGTGGAGAGCGTCCGAGAGGTGGCGCGCGTTTGGCTCACAGTCCCCTTCCTTTCGCTTGTTATGGCGCGGGATTCTAGGCGCCGATAACGCGCTATGTCAACGAGTCACCATCTCCGCCGGGCGGTCCGTTGATCACTACATGTTGTGGTGCGGCATAGATACAACCCAATATATGTGGTGTCAGCGCCAGCTGCGGGCGTCCGTCGGCTCGATGTCCGCCTTCCAACTGTGATGCGGCTGTGATCGCCGTCACATCGGGCCGATTGTTCTCACTGTGGCCCCTGGGCCCAATAAAATCTGCTATATCTGTGCAGACGGAGAGCGCCAACCACGCCGAGGACGCCGCGCGACAGGCGATGCAAGAGACCCGTTCCGGGCATGGTGCGGGACGCCGAAACGCCGGGCAGCCTTGGCAAGCTTCGGATCCGGAAAGGGGGATGGCGATGGCGCTGCAGGAGCGTCCGGCGGTGTTCGACGAGCAGTGGGGCGCGTACGGTGCGGAGGAGTGGGCTGACGCCCTCGTTGGGGCCATGAAACTGGGTGGGATCGACCACCTTTTCTTCGTCTCCGGCTCGGAGATCGGGTTCTACCAGGAGGCCGTGGCGCGTGCGAGCACGCGAGGCTGGCCAACACCCCGCCTCGTCACCGTGCTCCATGAGGGCACGGCGCTCAACGCGGCCCTCGGGGTTTCCATGGTCACCGGGCAGCCCTCGGCGACGGCCGCCCACGTGGACGTCGGCCTGTTCAACTACGGGGCTGCGCTCCACAGTGCCTGGAAGGCCTCGTACCCCGTTCTCATCACGTCCGGTACGGGCCCCCGCGCCTATCCGAACTCGATGGCCGGTGCTCGCAACAACACCATCCAGTGGTATCAAGAACCCCGCGACCAGGGAGAGATCGTTCGCCAGTACACGAAGATGGATCACCGGCTCGAGCACCAGGATAACCCCGGGCTGATGGTCAGCCGGCTTCTGCAGGTGGCCATGAGTGAGCCCAAGGGGCCCGTCTATCTGGCGGTCCCACGGGAGACGGCGATGCTCCCCATGGCCGGCTCGACCCGGTTCCCGACGCGCGACGAGCTCGGAGTCGCCCGACCGTCGTGGCCGGACCCCGCCGATGCGCGAACGGTCGCGCAGTGGCTCATCGAGGCTTCGGACCCCTGCATCTACACGGCCCACTCCGGGCGGAACCCGGGGTCCGTCGCCGAGCTGGTCCGGCTCGCGGAGCTCCTCGCGGTGCCTGTGATGGCCGACCGCGTGTCGAGCACGTTGACCTTCCCGTCGACCCACCCGCTCTTCGGGACTGGCCCTGCGCCGAAGGATGCGGATGCGCTCCTCATCATCGAGTCGCCCGTGCCCTTCATTCCGCCCGAAGGGTCGCCGCGGCCCGGCGCGAAGATCGCGTGGGTGGATGTCGACCCGGTGCAGTCGCGCTTCAAGACGATGGAGTATCGGGCCGACCTCTGGCTGCCGGTCGACGCGGGCTGCGCCGCGCGCGCCATCTATGATGCGGCCACCGGCATGCTCTCGAGGAGCGACCTCAGCCGTATCGCGGACCGCCGTGCGCGCCTCGAGGAGCGGAAGCGCGAGCTGGCCGCAGCCGCCGACGAGCGCGCCCTCGCGGCCGGTGCGCGGCGCCCCATCCATCCTATGTGGGTCGCCCACCAGCTCGGCAAGATCCTCGAGCCCGACGCTGTTCTTCTCGATGACGCCCTGAGCAACTCGAGCTACGTCCAGACGTTCCAGCGTCGCAGCGAGCCGGGCACGTTCTTCCGGAGGGCCGCGTCGTCCGGTGGGTGGGGGAGCGGCGCCGCGTTCGGCGCGAAGCTCGCCCGCCCGGAGCGAGACGTCGTCCTGGCCACGGGCGACGGGTACTTCATGTTCAGCAACCCCGTCGCGGGACTGTGGTGCGCGCAGCACTACGGCGCGCCGTACCTCACCGTCGTGTTCGTCAACCGCTCGTATTCGACCGGCACCACGACGCTGAGGACCACGTATCCGGAGGGTGAGGCGGTGACGAGCGGCAACTACGACGGTGGTGTGTTCGATCCACCGCCGGACTTCGCGAAGGTCGCCGAGGCAGCCAACGGGTATGGCGAAACCGTCCGCGAGCCGGAGGATGTTGCCCCCGCGTTGCGGCGCGGGCTGAGCCACGTGCGGAACGGCACACCGGCCGTCATTGCCGTCATGCTCCCGACCCTCGTCGAGGAGATGGACTCGTAGCGGGAGCGTGGGCTGGTGCGTTCTGTCGTGAGGAGCTAGCCGTCTGCGTTGGCTGGGGCGGCCGTCGCGGCCGACGTCCGCTTCCCCCGCGCCGACTCCTCGAAGAGCACGATCCGCCGCTTTGGCTGCTTCTGCGGGACTGTCCGAAACTGGCAGTAGACTGCAGGCCCGGGCCCGGGGTTGTGGAGCCGGTAATAGTAGTTCGCGTCGATGTGCGCGAACTGCCCTTCGGCGAGCACGACGTCCTCGCCGTCCTCGACGCCCGTCAGGTGCAGCCGGCCCTTCCACACCAGGAATACGTGCTCCTCTTTCGGGTGGCAGTGCATATCGTCGTGCTGGCCCGGCTGATAGCAGTTGAGAATCACAGCCGAATCGTCCTGCTGGGTCAGCGCGACAAACGCGCCGGTCTCCGTCACCATCGACGCATTGATGTCCGCCACCTGCCAACCCCGCGTTCGGAGGAGGACCTTGTCGGTGCGGGGTCGCGATGCACGTTCCTGAGCCTCGGCCATTCTCGTCTCTCCTGATTGAGCATCGGAGCTTCCTCTGATGGCAGCCCCCTCTGGGGGGCTTCTTCTGCACGGGCATCCATGGTATCGGGGCAGAGAGAGCGAGCTGTCGATGTGCGTCCTTACCGCAGCGCCTCCAGCAGCTCGCCGACGTCGCGGTGAGCGACGTCCCAGTGGACGAGCGGCGTCTCGGCGAACTGGGGCATCCGCTCCTCCAGCTCCTCCTCATACGTGCGGAGGCGCGCCTGGTAGAAGACGCCCAGCGGGACATGGTCGCCCCACTCGTAGCTCTTCGTCATCGCCTGTGCCTTCTTGGCCACGATCTCGTCCATGCTCGACGGATCGGCCACGACGCCATCGTACCCTTCGTCGCTGAGCTGGTACATCCGGGGGTGCTCCTCGACGGTCGCCTCAAGCCACTCCTTCGTCATCAGGTCGTTGTACGTGGGGCACGTCTGCAGGACATCGATGAACGCGCTGCCGGGATGGTGCACCGCCTGGGCGATGAGCTTCGGCAGGCCCTTCCGGTCGAGGGCATAGCCCCGAGCGACGAACGTGTACCCGGAGCCGATCGCTAGCGCGATGGGGTTCAGGCTGTCCTGGATCGCCGGCTCGGGCATCGACTTCGTTCGCAGTCCGCGGGCCAGCGTGGGCGCGGCCTGGCCCTTCGTGAGACCGTAGACGCCGTTGTTGAAAACGAGATAGGTGAAGTCGATATTTCGGCGGCCGGCGTTGACGAAGTAGCCGGCCCCGATTCCGTATCCGTCTCCGTCGCCGCCCACGGCGACGACCGTCAGGTCGCGGTTCGCGAGCTTCGCCCCCGCGGCGTTCGGCAGCACCCGGCCGTGGAGCGTGTGGAACCCGTACGCGTTGATGTAGTGCGGGGTCTTTCCCGAGCAGCCGATTCCCGAGAAGACCGCGACCCGGTGGGGCGGAAGCTGCAGCTCTGCCAGTGCCTCCTGAACGGCTACGAGGATGCCGAAGTCACCGCACCCCGGGCACCAGTTGATGTGGACCGGCGTCTTGTACTCTTTTACGGTCCGCGGCTTCTCTGCGATCAATGGCTTCCTCCCTGTCGCGTAATGGTCAGTGCGGGAGCAACCCGCCACATGTCAGAGCCGAGCATCGTGCTAGCCGCTCCGATGGGACACGTGGATTCGCGTCGCGTCAGTTGCCCGCATCTGGCGGAGTGCTTCGACCATCTCCTCCTCGGAGAACGGCCGCCCATCGTACTTCACGATCTTCTGGGGGATGTGGATGCCTGTCATCTCGCGGATGAGTCCCGCGAGCTGGCCCGTGTAGCTGTTCTCGACCAGGGCCAGGCGACAGGCTCCCGACAGCGCCATCGTCACCTCGTCGACCGGGAAAGGCCGCATGAGCCGCACCTGCACATAGTTGATCTTCGTGCCGTCTTCGGCCTCAAGCACCTTGATAGCGTCCAGCACCGTGCCCGTCACTGAGCCCCAACCGACCAGCGTGATGTCGGCGTCGCTCGGTCCGTACACATGGACCTTTCGGTCGGCAGGAATCTCCCGGGCGGCCAGCTCGAGCTTCTGCATCCGCTTCTCCATCATGCGGATGCGGTTCTCGGCGTCCTCTGTGATGTGGCCGCGCGGATCGTGCTCATCGCTCGTCGACCAGAAGATGCCGTCCTCCTCCCCGGGGAACGCGCGCGGCGACACCCCCGACTCGGTGAACGCATACCGCAGGTACTCGCCATCGGCGGCGTCGTTGTGGCCGTTCCGCTCGTAGCGCGGGCCGCGATCGACGACCAGGTGGTCCATAGCTAGGGTGTCGATGCTCCGGGACTGGGTCGACAGGTACTTGTCGAGGACCACGATGACCGGAACGTGGTACCGATCCGCCCAGTTGAAGGACTCGAAGGCATCGTCGAAGATCTGCTGGTTGTCGCCCGGCGCCACGACGATGTGAGGAAAGTCGCCCTGGGCGGGGTGGAGCGCGAAGCGGAGATCCCCCTGCTCCTGCCGCGTCGGCAGCCCAGTGCTGGGACCGCCCCGCTGCCACAAGAAGACGACCGGCCCGCCGACCTCCGTCATCGCGGCATAGCCGAGCCCCTCGACCATGAGGGCGAAGCCCGGGCCCGCGGTCGACGTCGCCGCCCGTGCGCCGGCGTCCGCGGCGCCGACCGCCATCTGGATCGACGCGATCTCGTCCTCGCACTGAACGACGAGCAGATTCTGTGTGCGCTGGAGGCCCTCGAGGTACACGCTCTCGTCCGTAGCCGGGCTGATGGGATAATAGGTCTGCACGTGGATCCCGGCCTTCAGCTTGCCGAGGGCGCAGGCGTGCATCCCCCGCATGAGCATCGCGTGGCGACCGGTCGGCGCCGCGAGCGACTGCATGTCGAACGTTGGTCTCCCCAGCTCCTTTGCGGCGAACTCATAGCCGGCCATCGCGACGCGCGCGTTGAGCTCGGCGACCGGCGCCCGACGTCCGGTGAACTCGGAGCGGTACACGTCGCCGAGCGCCTCGATGTCTCCGCCCATAGCGAAGACCGAGGCGCCAACCGCAATCGTGTTTGTCATCACGCGCAGCCGAGTCAGCTCGCCCTCTCGCCCGGCCTCCCGGAGGACCTGGCGAAGGAGGTCGAGCAGCGGGACGCCGATGAGCGAGATGTCATCCCGGCCGGCCTGCGCGGGATTGAACTTCTTGGCCGAGTCGTAGATCGCGACGCCGCCAGGGACGATCTCCCTCAGGTGCCCGCCGAAGTCAGTGAACTCGGCGTGCGGATCGCCGGTCAACGTCTCGTCGTCGAGTGCAACGAGGACGTGGACGCGGTCGAGAACCGAATGGCGGTCCTCTCGGGCGACTCGCACGCGATAGTACGAGTGCTCCCCCATGATGTTGGAGTGAACTTCGATGTTGGCGAACACGCGGAGCCCGCATCGAGCCGCGAATCGAGCAAAGACGCCGCCTGACGTGTCACTGCCGCCGCCCTGCGGGCCCCCGACCATCCAGCTCAGGTCGCTCGTGTGCACAGATATGCCTCCTCACGTCCGGCGTGGAGATCACACAGGACTGCCGATGGGCATCGTTACATGATAGCTTCGATCCGTGTTCGGGCGCAAAACGACCGCGGCGCCCTCCGGAACCGGCGAGCTACCTCTTGGCGGCCTCGGTTCCGCTCGGCCGAGCCGTTGCGGGGGCCGATCCCCGGCGCGGTAGAATGCCTACATAGTATCGGGACACTGAGGCCACCCGACGTGATTCGTTCGGCGAAGGCGTGGAATCTGTCGGCAGATCGCACCTGGCGGCAGTGGGTCCACCTCGTTCCGATGTTCCTCGTCGTGGGATTGATGAGCGGATGCTTCGCCCAGACGGCGGCGGCGCCTCAGCTGTTCGATCTGGAGCAAGGGCAGGTGTACGGGCCGGTGCCGGCGCCGCCCATCTCGATTCAGCTCGGCCAATCGGTGATCAAGGCTAGCGGGTCGGTTGGCCCGACCGACGGGCCCGAGGGGAGCCCGGCGATCTGGGAGGGCCACGCCCTCGATCTCGAGCCGGACCAAGAGCGCAATCGCACCCTCTTCTTCTTTATCGAAGGTGAAGACCTCCAACGGGTGACGCTTCAGATCAATGATCAGGAGCCGCTCGTCGAAGAGCTCGCGGGCGTCTACCTTTCCGGCGAGCTGTCAATGGTCCGCTGGGCCCAAGAGTACTCGCTGCGGGTCACCGCGGAGAGCAGCGGCGGGACCGTCGTCAGCTCCGTGATCCACGTCACGGGCGAGGACGCGCGGATCGAAAGCACGCAGCCGGACGAGCAGCCGCTCCGGATGCGCATGCTTCGGATGGGGCCCACCCACGTGCGCGAGGTCCAGGGAGCGGGCTACCAGGGCAAGATCTACCGTCACGTATGGCCCACGTGCACATCGGACTGTGATCTGACCACGCCGGGGGGTGTGCTCATGGCGTTTGTATCCGGTCCTGCGGACACGCTGCTCCTGTTACTGGACGGAGCCATCCCCCACCTGGCCACCGGCCTGAGCTATTGGCCGAACCCGGACTACCTCCTCGTCGCGATCCCTGTGCGCGAGGAGAGCCTCGTGGAGATCGCTGCCCTGAGCGGGGCTGGAGACATGGTCACCGGTCGGTGGGATCGCCCCGCCACGTAGGTCGGACTTCTACAGCCCGCTGACCATCAGCCTCGCCATGCGGAGCGTCGGGGCGCCCGCGCTTCCCCGAAAAAAGAGATCGCTCCCGATCATCTCGATGCCCCGAAGCATCTCTTGGAGATTCCCCGAGATGTTGATCTCCGTGACCGGGTAGCTGAGCTTCCCGTGCTCGATCCACCGACCGGCTGCGCCCTGGGAGAAATCGCCGGTCGTGATGTTGACCCCGAACCCCATGAGGTCGGTGAGGAACAGCCCGTCCTCCACGCTGGCAATGATCTCCTCGAAGCTGGCCGTGCCGGCCTCCATGAAGAGGTTGCTCGTGCCGACGCTGGGCGCGCCAGCGATGCCCCGCACAGCGCTCCCGGTGGTGCGCCGGCCGGTCTTCCGGGCGGTGTAGGTGTCGAAGAGAAAGCCGCTGAAGATCCCCCCGACGCACAGCTCATTGCGGCGAGACGTGACGCCCTCACCGTCGAAGGGCCGCGACCCAAGGCGCCCAGGGATGAGCGGGTCGTCGATGATGGTGACCAGGGCTGACGCCACCGGCTCGCCTTCGAGGTCCATCAGGAACGTCTGTCGGCGATGCAGCGCCTCGCCGCTCGCCGCCCGGGCGATGATGCCGACGAGTCGCTGGGCCAACTGGTTCTCCCACACGACGGGCACGGCCCGCGTCGGCACCTTGCGGGCGCCGAGGTGTGTCAGCGCGCGCTCTGCCGCCTTGCGGCCGACCTCCTCCGGCGGCTCGAGTCGGTCGAAGAAGCGCTCGACCGAGTACCAATGGTCGTTGCGTTTCTTCCCATCCTCGTCGTCAGCCATCACCTCGATCTGAAGCGAGGCGCCGCTCGTCCGATATCCCCCGCCGAATCCGCGCGAGTTGACGAGCGCGCGCACGCCCACCTCGGTCGAGCAGGTTGCCCCGTCGGACCTGGTGATTCGGGGATCGAACCCGAAAGAAGCGGCCTCGCACCGGCGTGCCATCTCGATCTTCGTATCGTTCGGCACGTCGGACAGTGCGGGGTCGTCCAGCATCAGGTCACCCTCGAACTGCGTCCGCCACTCGTCCGCGTCCGGGAGCCCGGCCGCCGGGTCCGAATCGGTGATTGCGGCTCGCTCGACGGTATCCTGCGCGAGCTGGTCGAGCACGGTCCGTGCGAAGTCCGACGTATAGCTGATGGCGGGGCGGCCTCCGACGAACACGCGGAGCCCGAGTGCCTTGGAGCCGGCCTCGATGAGACGGTCGATCTGCCCCTGGCGAACGGTCACCTCGAACTCAGTGCCCGCCGCCACCAGGACGTCGGCGTCGTCGGCGCCATGCTTCTTGGCGAGCCGGACGACGTCCTCCGCGAGGTTGAGGGAACGCTCGGTGTCATCCACGGCGACGCATCTCGGATCCTATTCTCGTTCCCGCGTGAGACCCGCATTCCGCAGGCACGACATCATGCGGGTCTCATCTTGGATTCCGCTTTAGAAAGGCGCGGGCGGACGCGAGCGGCGTCATTCGTTCTGTGTTCCGCCGACCGTGATGCCGGAGACGAGGACGGTTGGCATGCCGACGCCGACCGGCACGCTCTGGCCATCCTTGCCGCACGTCCACCGTCCGTCGGAGAGCTGGAAGTCCGCCCCGACCATGGTCACCTTCGAAAGCGTGTCCGGTCCGTTCCCGATGAGCGTCACCCCCTTCACGGGACTGGTGACGCGTCCGCCCTCGATCAGGTAGGCCTCCGTGACGGAGAACACGAAGTCGCCGTTCGAGATGTTGACCTGCCCGCCGCTGTACGAGAGGCAGAAGAGGCCGCGATCGACGGCGCGAATGATGTCCTCGGGGCTGCTCTCCCCTGGCAGCATGTACGTGTTCGTCATACGGGGCATCGGGTAGGCCCGAAAGCTCTCGCGCCGACCGTTTCCAGAGGGAGCGACGCCGAAATGCCGTGCGCTGATCCGGTCCTGCATGTAGCCCTGGAGGACACCCTCCTCGATGAGCACGTTCTTCCGGGGGAGGTTCCCCTCGTCGTCTACGTCAATGGAGCCGCGGGAGCTCGGGATGGTGCCGTCGTCAACCACGCTGACCAGGCTCGACGCGACGGTCTCGCCGAGGCGATCGGCGTAGTTACTCGTCTGCTTACGGTTGAAATCCGCCTCCAGCCCGTGGCCGACCGCCTCGTGCAGCAGGATGCCGGAGTCGCCTGCGCCGAGCACGACGGGGAGAACCCCGGCCGGCGCATCCACAGCCGACTGGAGCAAGATCGCCTGCCGCGCTACGTCGCGGGCCAGCTCCTCCGGTGGATGCGTCTCGAAGTACTCGAGGCCCATCCGCCCGCCTCCACCGCCGACGGCCGTCTGGCGATTCTTCCCCTCCTCGGAGAGGCATTGGAGGTTCAGCCGAATCATGGGCTGCACGTCCTCAACGAACGTCCCGTCGCTGGTGGCGACAGCCATATGCTGCACCTCGTCGGCGAAGGAGACGACCACACGCTGGATCACTGCGTCGTACGCGCGCGCAGCGACGTCTGCTCGACGGATGATAGCCAGCTTCTCTCGAGCCGGTGTCTCCCACGGGGGGACGCGGACTGGATAGAGATCAGGGGTGCTCCGGCGGGCCACCTCCACGGGTTCCACGCGCCGATTGCCGCTGGCGATCTTCGCCGCCGTCCGGGCTGCCTGCCGCATCGCCTCGCGCGTCAGCTCCTCGGTGTACGCGTAGCCCGTCGCGTCCCCCTGGACGACTCGGATCCCGACGCCCTGGATGATGCCGCCGCTCGCGTTCTTGACCTTCTCCTCCTCGATGAGGATGGAGCTGGTCTGGCGATGCTCGAAGTAGAGGTCCGCGTAGTCGCCGCCGTGGGACAACGCCTCGGAGAGGATCTCGTTGATGATCCGGGTATCGATGCCGAATCGGTCGGCGAAGAAGCCGCCACCCGCTGTCATACGTCGTTTCACCTTCTCGCGATGTGCACGTCCCGGATTATACGGCGGGCCAGTCGACTCCTTGGCGCGTGTCCCAGAGGTAGGAGGGATTCAACAGGTCCAAATCGGTATCATCCGGAACGCGCGGTCATGAAGGATTCGGGCGCGCAGACGCATGGAGCGGTCCTGTGTGGCAGCTTTCACCCACTGGTCAGTCATCTGCCCCACGCATTCCGGAGCTCGTCGCAGTGCCAGGAGGATCGTTCGTGATGGGAGATGATCATGGGCGGTTCGACGAGCGACCCGCACACCCGGCGCGGGTCGACGTCTTCCTGCTCGGTCGCTACCCGGTCACGAACAGCGAGTACGCCGAATACCTGACGGCGAACCACGCCGAAGAGCCACGATTCTGGCTGGACGGGCGCTTCAACGCCTCGCACCAGCCCGTTGTGGGCGTGAGCTGGTTCGAGGCGGAGGCCTATTGCGTGTGGCTGAGCGAGCTCACCGGCACGCGCCACCGGCTCCCGACGGAGGCCGAGCGCGAGTGGGCCGCACGGGGCGGGCTCGAAGGAGCGCGCTATCCGTGGGGCGACGAGGAGCCGGCCCTCGTTGGGCCCTGGGCACCTGGAGCGGCTGGCCAGGACCGTCCGGTGCTCGTCTCCAACGCGGCTCCGAATGGCTTCGGCCTCTGCCACATGGCGGACAACGTCCACGAGTGGTGTAGCGACTGGTGGGACCCGAGCTACTACGCAGTAGCGCCGAGCGACAACCCGGCGGGGCCGCTAACCGGTTGGCGGCGCGCCTCGCGCGGCGGCGCCTGGCGGCACCATCTGAAGTTCAGCCGCTGTTCGGCCCGAAGCTCGCTCGCTCCAAGGTTCCGCTACAACGACTACGGTTTCCGCGTGGCCATGGACTGCTAGGGACGGTCGCGCGCCTGCTCCGCAACCGCCTGGGCCTTGCGCTCGGCCGCCTCCTGGTCGCCGAGGTAGTAGCGGCGAATCGGGCGGAGGTCGTCGTCTAGCTCGTAGACCAGCGGGATGCCCGTGGGAATGTTGAGGTCGACGATCTCCTCGTCTGAGATCGCGTCCAGCTGCTTGACGAGCGCGCGCAGGCTGTTGCCGTGACCGGAGATCAGTACGCGCTGTCCGTCACGGGCAGCGGGCCCTATCGTCTCCTCCCAATAGGGGAGGAGCCGGTTGAGGACGTCCTTCAGCGACTCCGTCAACGGGAGCTCCTCCGGTCTGAGCCCGCCGTAGCGGGGATCGTGTGCCGGGCTTGTTGCATCGGTAGGGCCGAGCGGAGGCGGCCGCACGTCGTAGCTCCGCCGCCACGTGAGCACCTGCTCCTCACCGTGACGCGCGGCGGTCTCCTCCTTGTTCAACCCTTGGAGAGCCCCGTAGTGGCGCTCGTTCAGCCGCCAGCTGCGGTGGACAGGGATCCACATCAGGTCCATCTCTTCGAGTACGATCCAGAGGGTCTTGATGGACCGCTTGAGCACAGAGGTGAAGGTGACGTCGAATGTGTAGCCTTCCTCGAGCAGGATGCGGCCGGCCTGCACGGCCTCCTGGACCCCGAGCTCCGTGAGGCCCACGTCGACCCAGCCAGTGAAGCGATTCTCCTGGTTCCACACGCTTTCGCCGTGCCGGAGCAATACGAGCGTGTGCACGATCAGTCTCCCTCCCGGTCATCAAAGCATAGCTGTTTCCATCCTCACCCGGCACTGAGGCCGGGTGCTTTCATGAGAGCATAGCTGAACTGTTGGAGTGTTGACGATGCAGCCGGTATCTCTCAAGACCGCCGTCGCCCCGTACGGGCATACCCGCGCGCTGAAGGACGGGAGCATTCGATCCGAGCACCTCATCCTCGACCATGTCGAGGTCACGCCGATCATCGCGGCTTTCCGTCGGATGATTCGCACCCTGGAGTTCGACGTCTCGGAGATGGCCCTGTCGACCTACCTGTGCGCTCGCGCTCACGGGAAGCCCCTCACCGCCATCCCGATCTTTCCCCTGAGGACCTTCCTGCACGGGGCCATCGTCTATCACACCGGAACGGGAATCCAGAACCCGAAGGATCTCGCCGGTCGGCGCGTGGGCGTGCGCGCCTACACGGTCACGAGTGGCGTCTGGGTTCGCGGCATCCTGAAGGAGGAGTACGGCGTGGACCTCGACGCCGTGACCTGGGTCACGGTGGACGAGGAGCACGTTGCCGAGTACTCGCCGCCGGCCAACGTCGTCCGTGCTGATGGCAACGATCTGTCGCAGATGCTGCTGGCCGGCGAGATCGACGCGGCCATTGGCCTGGGAC
>WHTR01000071.1 GCA_009377635.1 Chloroflexota bacterium | reverse complement strand
ACGCAGTCCCAGCCTGCAGTTCTGCGCGCAGGCCGCCGAGGTAGAGGTCGATCCGGAGACGGGCCAGGTGCGCGTCCGCCGGATCGCCGCCGTGAACGACGTGGGAACCATCATCAACGAGATCGGTCACCAGGGGCAGGTCGAGGGCAGCGTGGTTCAGGGAATCGGCTACGCGCTCATGGAAGAGCTGGCGACGGAGCAGGGACGGATCACGACCTCGAGCCTCGGCGAGTACAAGCTGCCAACGCTTGAGGACATCCCGGATCTGGTCACGATCAACGTCCAGTCGACGGGCCCGGGGCCCTTCAACGCCATGGGTATCGGCGAGACGCCCATCGTTCCCACGGCCGCGGCCATCGCGAACGCGGTCGCCGACGCGATCGGCGCACCGGTCACCCAGCTGCCCATCCTCCCCGAGCGCGTGCTGGAAGCGCGATCAACAATCCTCCCGGAATCTTAACCTCTCCGTAACATGCTCTTGCTGGCGGGGTAACCGGCGCCGCGTACAGTGCGGTCGGAGTTTGTCGAGCGCGACAGCTCGAGACGACGACCCACGGAGGACCTCGATGACCAATGTGACGCGACGCGCGTTTCTCACCCGCTCGGCGGCGCTCGCGACGGGCGCCGCCCTTGGCCCGTCACTGCTGCAGGGGCTCACTGTTCGAAGCGCGCTGGGTGCCTCCGACGCACTCGCACGCCGGCGGCCCCAGGACGGCGGCGGAGATTACGGGTCGTTACAGCCACAGGCGGACCTGCGCGACGGCGTGGAGCGGCTTGCGCTGCCGGACGGTTTTCGGTATCGCTCGTTCGGCGTCGGGGGCACCCCGATGGCCGACGGGAATCTCACCCCGCTGGCCCACGACGGGATGGCCGCATTTCGGCTGAAGAACGGCAACGTCCTGCTCATCCGCAACCACGAGGACCGAAATGGGCCGGGTGCAGGCTCGCTGGGTGGCGATCCCAGCACGAAGTACGATCCGCAGGGTGGGGGTGGCACGACCAATCTGGAGATCGACCGACGCAGCCACGAGGTGGTGCGCGACTTCATCAGCTTGAACGGCACGACGGTCAACTGCGCGGGCGGCCTGACCCCCTGGGATTCGTGGCTCACGTGCGAGGAAACGGTGGTCGGCCCGTCGAGCGGCTGGGGCGAGCCGCACGGCTACGTGTTTGAGGTGCCAGTAGGGGCCCGCGGTCCGGCGGACGCCCATCCGTACAAGGCAATGGGCCGGTTTAAGCACGAGGCGGTGGCGGTCGATCCCGGTGGCGGCGTCGTCTACGAGACGGAGGATGACGGCGACCAGAGTGGCTTCTACCGCTTCATCCCAGAACGGAATCGACGTCTATCCCGCGGCGGCCGTCTGCAGATGCTGGCCGTCAAGGATCGGCCGAACTACAGCACCAGCACCGGCCAGCGGGTGGGGAGATCCCTCCCGGTCACGTGGGTGGACATCTCCGACCCGGACCCAGCCGCCGCGGAGTCGAACTCCCATGCGGTCTTCGAGCAGGGTGCCGCCGAGGGGGGCGCCAGCTTTGCGCGCCTCGAGGGGATCTGGTATGGCGATCGCCGCATCTTCTTCAACTCCACGAGCGGCGGGGACGCGGGGCTCGGGCAGGTCTGGGAGTATCGTCCCCGCGGCCGCTCCGACGGCGGTGAGCTGACGCTGCTCTTCGAGTCCACGAGTCCGGAGATGCTGGACGCGCCCGACAACCTCACCGTGACGCCGCGCGGCGGACTGCTCCTGTGCGAGGACGGCGACGCCGAGCAGTACCTGCGTGGGCTGACCCGCGACGGGCGCATCTTCGACTTCGCCCTGAACCTGAACAACGAATCCGAGTGGGCCGGGGCGACCTTCAGCCCGGACGAGCGAACGCTGTTCGTGAACCGACAGGGTCCCACCAGGGGGGCCAACCCGCCGGCAGCGGGCGATGAGGGCATGACCTTCGCGATCTGGGGCCCCTGGGAGGACGGCGCCCTCTAAACGGAATCCAAGGTGAAACCCGCATGATGGCGTGCCTCCGGAATGCGGGTGTCACGCTGGACTGAGAAAAGCGCAGCAGAGGCTGCCTCGACCTCGGGACCACGATTTCCGGGCGCATTTGAGCTCGACGAGCAGGAGTATCAGCCGCTGATGAGCATCTCGGTCCTGGACACTGGCTGCGAAGGCCGGCTCCTGCGTGGCCTTCGGGCAGAATTGGGCGTTCGCATTTCCAGCGGTGCCGATGACCTCGAGGAGCTCATCGATTTCGTCGCCATTGAGGCGAACCACGAGCGTCGGCGCGTCCGGCAGGTTCGTCCCGACGAACGGTGCGGGCGGCCTCTCGATCTCCACCCATTAGGCAGGGCCTGAACGAGCGGCTAGAGTTCACCTACGACCGCATCGGAAGGGACCCGCTTCGATTCACGGCACGGATCCGCGCATCGCTCCCAGCATCCTCGCGGCCCTACAGGACGCAGCAGCCGTGATGAACGTGGGCGCGGGCACCGGGTCATACGAACCCGAGGATCGATACGGGGTCGCCGTCGAGCGCTCCGCCATCATGCTTGGCCAGCCCACTCCACGACAGGCACGCGAATAGGGAGATTGAGGACATCAGGTCGGTCTGGGATCCGGCCTGGCGCGATGCCCCTGATGTCGAAGGAACGCTGCGCAACGTCGTGGACGTCGGACCGGACGGGCAAGTTGAGGTGTTCCGCGAGTCGCACATCGAGGTGCACCGACCGCCAGAGAATTCTGGCGTCTCTCATCGTCAATCCCGTCAGACGTGCGGGGGGCCCACGGGCGTCACAGCCCAGGTTGGGCGGGTGCCCGCGTTCGAGGCGAACGGGGTGTAGCCCTGACCGAGCAGCACTGCGCCTTTAGCCGCAGTTCGCCAATTGATCAGGCCACCGGCCGTAGCTATCATGGCCTCGACAGGCGGTGAACGACATGCCCCACAAAGTCCGCGAGCACATCTCCAGCTTCCTCATCATCCTGCTCACCTTCAGCGCACTCGCCCTTGGCACAACATCAGCGCTGGGCCAGACTAGCGAGTCGCCCCCGCCGCACTCAGGGGCGATCCAGTGGGCGAACCCTAGATGTGCGGAACTCATCGAGCAGGGCCCGTTCGTACCGGTTGAGACCCCGGACGGCATGTCATGTCAGTACGCGTGGGCGAACCCCGAGTGTGAAGAGCTCGTCGCTGCCCACGGCTGGATTGCCAAAGCGACCCCGGAGGGCGGGACGTGCATCTCTCCCGAGGAGTGGAAGGCGATGCACGCACGGCCAACCGAACCGCATCCCGCCACCGGCGGTCCCTGGGTGTACACGGTCTGCAGCCCGGGCGAAGAGCGTCGGTGGACGGACCTGCGTGAGGTGACAGATCCAACACCGTTCCCGCACGACGATGAGCTCCTGGAAAGGAACATGAAGGAATACGAGCCGCCCTGTGGGAAGCCGGGGAGAATGTGGATCGGGGGAAGGTGAGTCTGCACGGACGCCATCGGCTCGGGCCGCCCGATTCGAGAGCTGATCGGCGCGTACACTACGAACGGACGAGAACATGGGAAGGATGCTCCGCGCCACTCTCGCAGCCGTCGTCGTGTTCATCGGCATCGTCCTGATCATCGTCGCGATTGCTACGGAGCAAGCCGGGCGCTCCGAACCGGTCCTCCTCGACGTAGGCGCCGAGGGGGTCATCAATGTGGCCAACGCTGGCATGGGAGTCACACCAGAGGACTACGATGCACTTCTGCATGCCACCGCGGCGGATGTGCGTGAGGGCATTCCGGGTCGTCTGGCGGCTGGAGAACCGCACGAGCTGCGGGACTTGCGCTCTGCGGGCAAGGTGTACGTACTTCCAAAGGGTACGAGGGTCTTGGCGTTAGAGCACTTGGTCTCACAGCATCCGTGGGCATCTATGCGCATACGGGTGCTGGGTGGCCCGCATGCTGGCACAGAGGGCTGGGTCGCCTATGACCACGTGTCGCCATCCGCGCCGTAACCCGCCCCAAGATTCCAGAAACGGCCTTCAGGTACGGATCACCTGAAGGCCGCTTCTTTCTGGCACTCGGGATCAGGGTGGCGATTGCCACCGTTTCTCTACCCCCTTGCAACTTCCTATGCACCACTGAATTCTATGCTAAAGCCGTCCTGACAGGGGTTGAGAAGGTGCTCCTAAGATGCAATGCCGAGAAGTGAGGGTCAGCGCTGACTCGTCCCTTCGCCATGCGATGCTGCGCGGGATGGAGAAAGGACAACAGCGCCTCGCCGTTGCGAGCGTCACCCATCACCCGGATCACCCAATCTTGTCGCTCACCGGGGCGTGTCGCTGGAGGAGAAACGGGATCGCAGCGGCGCCGACCTCGCGGAGGTAAAGCGCGAGCTGGCAGGGGTTCCGCAGGGGTGCGAACTGATTTCAGTCGATCGCACTCACCCTTGGATTGGTGGGGTTGCAATGCTCAGTGTCGTAGTTCTCACCAACCGGCGCACCGTCGGCAAGTTCTTTGAGATTCTGGGACCAGCGACCACGGATGACCTCGACATCTGCCGTCTCCCCTTGTCCGTCAGGACGGCTGAGGACTTCAACAGACAACTTCTTCAGGTGGCTGTCGCGATCATCGATGCGGCCCCGAATCCAGAGCTCGCTATTGACGTGTGCCAGTGTCTTCATACCCACCGGCCGACACTCCCCATCGTCGTGGTCGTCTGGTGCCCCCGCGCAATCAGCTCCTCACAGCTGCGGGGCCTGGACGCGACGGGCGTTTACAGTTTCATCGACCTGGACTTGGGACGCAGTCAGATCCGTCAAGTTCTTCGCGAAGTCACTCGCGGAGCTCGCGTCGTCCGCGCAGAGTCCAACCACGAGGACACAGCTCTCGCTGAGGAGGGGAGGCCAGGTCCCATCTCCGGCGAGCCAGGGCTGCCGACGGACATCGCGCAGTCGGATCTCGACCTGCTGCGGCTACTTGCCAATGGATCGTCGGACCGTGAGATGGCTGACCGCCTCTATCTCAGCCGCCATACCGTCAAGCACCACATCGAGCGTCTTCGCGACCGAGCCGGCGCGCGGAACCGGACCCATTTGGCCGCATGGGCCGGGCACCAAGGACTCTACTCCAAGGACCAGCGCTGAGACCCCCATCCTCCTCGCTCCTGAGAGCAGGCCACCTCCGCGGACAGAGGCCAATTCCGGCCATCACAAGGCCGGTGTTGGCTCCCAAAATTGGCCATTTCCGGCCTTCCGCTCAACCTGCTTCCGCACATAAACTGCCATCAAGTCTCCGGGCGCCGGTGATTCCTGTGTCAGAGACGACAGGATTGGCCAATCCGGAAGCGGTTCCATGCTGCAAGTGACCATTATCTATCCCGATATTCCGGCCAATTCTGGTCCAGACTGCGGAAGGGAGGTGAAAAGGGGGTGGAGTAATCACGTATACCCGGCTGTGGGGGAACGTGTCGTGATCGCCTCACTCGACACGGCGTCCCCACTGGTGCATAGATCGCATCGGCTGGCGCCCAATCGGAGTAGATACGTGAAGCGTGCCTCGGGGCCTCAACTGACTATCGCCACGTACACAACGCTGGTGTCGGACAAACCGCTGTGGATTCTTGGAGGATGTCGCTGTGCGTCGACTATCAACCGCAATCTCTTGGCCCTGGCTTCTGTTCGTGTCGCTGGTTCGGCGACTTTGGACCCGGCCCGATGTGTACCTATGGTGGAGGCGTGGAAGGACCTTAGACCTACCCGTTGAGGGGCGGCGGGCGCGGAAAACACCGGCGGTCGCCCTCCTGGTGCCCATTGCGCTCGTCGCCTTCCTCGTCGCGGTCGGCGCCCAGAGCGTGTTTGCGGACTGGGTCGAGCGCGAGGGTTATATCTATCGGGAAGACCCGGACTGTGCCTGGATGGATGTTGAGTACAACGCACATAACTACCTGGGTGAAGTTTGGACCAGCGTGGAGCTAGATGTATATGACTCAGGCGGCTTCTTCTGTGACGAACAATGGGTTTACTGGCCCGGAGGGTTGGGGATTCAAATTCAGTACTTTGTCTACCGCGATGTTGAAGGGCCGTCAGGGGGCTGGTGGGAGTGTGACCACTCTCCCTTAATCTACAATCCTGAATGGCAGCACTATCACGACGTGCACCACGTGTATGGGGACGGGGACGGGCTACCAGGGATATGTTGGGATGAGGGCTCTTATGAGAACCGTTCCATGGGGTACTTCGAAGCAGTCGACGGTGAGTTTTTCTTTCAGAATTCCGGCTTGCATTGGCGCGGAGCCTTCGAATGAGGCGCAGACGTAGATGAGCAGAATCAGGTCATCGATGAGAGAGTGCACCGTAGGAGGTGGGGGGTCATGATCACTAGGTTTCGCGAGACCATTCCCAGCGTTCTCATCGTCGTTCTTGCACTGAGCGCAGTGGGCCTTGGCGCATCGGCAGCATCTGGGCAGGAGGCTCCAAGGTCGTCAGGACAGACTCCTGGCCACACCCCCGAGGGGTGGCCCCCGCCCCGGCCCGAGCATTGGACTGCACCTCCGCCAGTCGAGTCAATGATCAGACCCGACATGGTTCGGAAATGCGACGATGGTTCACCGGGCATTGGGGTAGCGACCGACCTTGCCCCAGACGGTGTGACTTGTGTCGGTCTTGAGGAGTTCCGATGGTGGCATGCTGCACCGCCGCCAGGCGAGGTGCACCCCGCGTTTCCTGGTGAACCTGGCCTCGGCCGGCAGTTCGACCCGAAAGCGCGGCAGTGGATTAGGCGCTAGGCCACGAGCTCCAGACGACGATCCTTAGCGAGCTGAGTCAACCTGCCCGTCCCCAGCCAGCGCGGGGGCGGGCAGGTTCTTGCCGGCGGGGCTACGGCAGGATCTCGTTCCGCCTGCGCGGATAGGCAGACCAAGCTGAACGTGTGGTCCAAGCCCGGACGACGCGTGCCAGGACGAGCAGCGCCTCGAGGCCTCCCGGCAGCAACACGCCGGAGACGCCCGGAGAAAGATGGTCAACCACGTGAAGGCCAATTTCCTATAGTGCGCTAGTGCGCTCGGAGGACGGGCTGGCTCTCCAACGCGCTGTCCAATCCCAACACCGAGCAGTTCGGTCCACCTACCATGGATTGTTTTTCATTCCGCCCGGTCAAGACGACTGGGCTGCCCAGGCACCCGAGGCGATTCCATATCTTCCGAAGGATGGCGTCTGGGGCCATGATAGAGCCCTGCTCTCCTCCTGGCACGCAGCTGTCATCCCAGAGGTCGTGCCGTCCCCGGCAATGGCAACCCAGTGGTCCCTTCTCTGCTGATGGCAGGAGACCTCTTGCCTACGGATGCGGGTAGGCGCCAAGCGGTCTCGACAAAGTTGATCATCCGAGCCGAATAGTGCGTCTACGCGCGGCCTGTAACGTTTGGGCACCTCGCGCGTCTTTATATATAGAGGCCGGTAACGCGGCCACGCTGATCGGGGAGACCGAGGGTGCCCGGAGCGACGTCGTCACGGCCGTCGAACGAAGCTGACCTCACGGGCGAGCGCTCGGACGCCGAGCTGGTCCGTGTAGCGCTTGCCGATCGGGACGCCTTCGCGGCGCTCTACGAGCGGTACCTCGATCGGGTCTACGACTACGTCCGTGGCAGCGTCGGCAATCGAGAGGATGCAGAGGACGTGACAAGCCGGACCTTCGCCTTGGCGATCGAGAAGCTAGGAGCGTTTCGGGGGCCCTCGTTTGCCGCGTGGCTCTTCGCCATCGCGCGAAACGCCCGGATGAGCCACCTGCGCAGGCCGGCGACCATACCCCTGCCCGAAGGAAGGGACGCGCTGGCAGACCCGAGTCCCGACCCGCTCACCCAGATACTCGAGTCAGAGGCGGCGACGATCGTGATGCGACTGGTTGACGAGCTGCCGGCCGACGAGCAGGAGCTCTTGACTCTGCGCGTGGCCGGCCACCTGACCAACGCGGAGATCGGTCTCGTTGTCGGGAAGCGCGAAGGCGCGGTGCGGGTCCAGATCCACCGCATCATCCGCGCGCTCCAGGCGCGGTACCGAGCGGCCATGGATGAATTGGAGCGATCGACATGAATGACGACGAACGGATCGAGGCCGAAGCGCTCAGCCGTCGGCTCGACGGGGTCCTGGCCGGCATGGACGCACCGTCCGGTCTCGACCCGGAGCTAGACGCGTTTAGCCAGCTCCTCGTTGAGGCCAAGCAGGCACGTCGGGTGGAGCCAGCCACGCGAGCGCGGGTATGGACGAATGCCCTCCGACTCGCCGTCGAAGCGAACGCGCCGCGGTGGCGGCTGTGCAGCGACGGTCTGGCGCCCATGCGCTCCGTCCGCTTGCCCGCCTCGTGGCTGCCCCGTGGCTGGCGAATCATCCCCGCAATCGCGGCGCTCCTGCTCATGGCGGCCGTGGTCTATGCAGCCGTGTCGCCGGTGCTGCAAGAGACGTGGCAGCGCGACCCGGGTCTGGCGCTCGTTGAGGAGGCCGGCCACGTCGCGGATGTGAACCAGTCGATCACCCGTGATGGGATCACCATCACGGTGGAGCGTGCCTATGTGGACGGCAACCAGGTCGTGATCGGGTTCACGGTCCAGGGCCCGCAGTCCGTCGTTGGCGATCCGGCCTCTCTGGACAGGCGTTCGCGGCCCTGGCACCGTCCCATGCTCTTTGACGCCGAGGGACGCAATTATCATCTGAACGGCAGCAGTGGATCCCGTGACGCGACGACGGATGCTCTCGTGTCCCGATTCGACGCATCCAATCTCCCACCGAATGTGCACCAGGTCACCTTTGACCTCAGCTTCCCGTACATGGAATCTGAGCGCCCCGAGGACCTGAGGGACCCCGGCACGTGGCACTTCCGCTTCACGGTGCCCGTCGTACCCGGCGATGTTATCGACTCACCAGGAGCGGTCACCGTGAGGGACATCACGGTGACGTGCGCTACGGAAGACGAAGCATGCGATCGGGTGCGCAGTGAATTAGAGGGGATCGACGTGACGTTCACGGTGCGACGCGTTCTCTCGTCGCTAAGCGAGTTGCGTATCGACCTCACGCAGAGCCCGAAGGACATCTCAAGCCCCGAAGGTGCCCGTCCCGGATGGACCGCCGTCATGCAGCTCGAGGGCGCCGGCTGCACTGCCCACCAGTGGCCGCCACCTATCCCTGGCGCCCCCCCGCCCAGTCGGTTCGTTGGGCAGCCAGATGGGTCAGTGGAGCAGCAGGTGTCCTACCCACCGGGGGAGCCGGGCGCAGAGTGCACCTTCACCGTGACCGAGCTGGTCGCCGATCGACAGGAATCGCAGCGAGTAGCCAGAGAATATCAGTGGAACTATCGGATTCCCGGGCCGTGGGTTTTCCACTTCCGTCTGCCCTGAGGAGTCGGACAAGTTCCTTGGACGGACTCTGCGACCAGAGGAATCCCGCGGCGCGCTGGCTCAACCAAGGCGAGCAGGACTCGCCTCGATGAGGAAGGGAGGACCGATTACGAGAACGGTAGCTGGGGATACTTCGGAGAAGTCGATGGTGAGTTCCTCTTTGAGAATTCCAGCTTGCATTGGCGCCAGTAGGACGAGGAGTATGTTTGCTGGCGCAGGGTGGGTGCCCAGAATCAGGTCATCGACGACAGGGTACACCGCAGGAGGGGGGAGATCATGATCAGTAGGGTTAGCGAGAGCATTCCCAGCGTTCTCATCGTACTTCTTGCCTTGAGCGCAGTGGCCCTTGGCGCATCGGCAGAATTCAGCCAGGAGGCTCCAAGGTCCTCAGGAGAAGCGATCAGCCAACCCTCCGACGGCCAGGAGGCTCCAAGGTCGTCAGGACAATCAATCGGCCACACGCCTGAGGGATGGCCGCCGCCTGTACCCGAGCATTGGCCTCCGCTTCCGCCGATCGAGACAATGATCGACCCTGACACGCTCCACGAATGCGACGATGGTTCACCGGGCATTGGGGTAGCGACCGACTTTGCCCCAGCCGGTGTGACTTGTGTCGGTCTTGAGGAGTACGCCTGGTGGCGTGCTCGTGTGCCGCCCGGCGACGTGCACCCGGCTTTCCCTGAAGGCCACAGTGGCAAACAGTTCGACCCAGAGACACGTACGTTCCGTGATCCCCCGCCCAGACCAACATCCTGAGCGAGCTGAGTCAACCTGCCCGCCTCTGTCCAGCGCGGGGGCGGGCAGGTTCATGTCGACTGAAACGCGCGATGGGCCACGAGGTAACGGCGTGCCATCCACCGATCTCTCCTCGACCCGCTCGCCCTGCGGGTGCTAGCCGGTGAGTTCCGCGAGCGGGACCCGGTCAACGTCGCGGGCGAGGACGGGAAGCTCGTTTCCGATGCCGCCCGGTTGAGCGTGAACGACGTGATCCTGATGGCGACCGCGCGTGCCCTGCTGCAGCACCGGCGGTTCAACGCCTACTAAACCGAACTTCCAGAGAAGATAACGCTCATAATCCGCCTGTTTATCAATATAGTCCATCATAAGGATGCGTTTAACTGCGGAATCGTGTGTCCGATGTAGACACGAGCGTCTTGACATGGGCCGCGCGAATCTGCATGGTTATGACAGAATAATGCTTCTCGGCCGGATGTAGACAGACAAAAGGCCTGATTCTCCCTGTTTTGTGCCTAATTTCCCCGCCGGGCGCTGGAAGTTCGGTCTAACGCCGCGTACTCCCGAACGAACGTTTCCCGCTGTTCGGCGACGGCTTTGAGGAACCGCTTCTTGGGCCGCTTGAGGACGAAGCCCAGCCGGCGCCGGTAGCGCACACAATAGCTGCGAGACAGACGCAGCCCGAAGCGGTGCTGGACGAACTCCCGAACAACCTTCCCATTTCAGTTCCCGACCTCGAGCCCCACCGCGCTCGGCGACCCTTCGACGGCAGCCTTCAGCTGCTCCTGCTGCTCCTCGGTGAGGGCGGGGGGCCACCGGTCTGCTCGAAGGTCAGGCCGGTCGGACCAGTCCGCTGGAGCTCGGCGAACTAGCTGCCGATCGTGTGGGGATCCCGCTCCAAGGCGTCGGCCACCGGGCCGCGGTCCAACCCCGGGCCAGCAGCCACATGGCTTGCCACCGTTCCCGTTCGCGCGGTGTCGCGGCCCGGTACATCTGCTCGCGCACTTGCCGGACGTCCAGCCTCCAGCGGCAGAGCGTTCCATCCATGTCGATCATGAGATCGCCTCACCACGAATCAGGCTCCACGTCAGCGTACCGCAGTGCTTCTGCGGGTTTCACCTTGGACTTGGTTTAGTATCGCGCGGCCGTGATCTGACGATAGCCTCCCTCACTGCCATGCGCTGCCATGCTGCCCCGACGATCGCCACCCCGCCGCCGTTGTTGCGCTAAGATTCATTGAATTATGGTATGCGACCTCGGCGGGACGCCCCGCTGGTGAGGACCGTGCCACGGAGGGGTGGATGGTGTCACGGATAGCTCGTTGCACAGGCATGCTGCTCGTCCTTGTCGCGCTTGCTGCTACCGCCTGCGCTCCGCAGGGTGGCGCCCGGCCGGGGGACTCCCAGGACGGCGGCCCGGCACCGACGATGGACGCCCAGGCCGTCGCCGACTTCTATCGAGGTAAGACGATCACGATCGTCGTGGGCTTTCCGCCGGGTGGCGGGTTCGATACCAACGCTCGCCTGCTGGCGAATCACATAGGGAACCACATCCCGGGCAGCCCGAACGTCGTTGTCGAGAACATGCCCGGCGCGGGCAGTCTCATCGGGGCGAACCACCTCTACAACGTGGCGAAGCCGGATGGCTTGACGTTTGGCACGTTCAACGAGCTGCAGGTGCTCAATCAAGTGACCCGCGTGGAAGGGGTGGAGTTCGACGCCGCCAAGTTCGGGTGGCTGGGAAACGCTATTGACAGCACGGTCGCCTGCACGGTCCGCGCGGACTCTCCGTACAAGACGGCTCAGGACCTGCCGCGGAGAGAGCTGCCGCCCCTCGTCGTCGGCGGGACCGGGCCGGGCGCCAATACGGATGACTTTCCGAAGCTGCTCAATGCTGTCCTGGGCGCGAATATCCAGCTCGTCAGCGGCTATGGTGGGACGAGTGATCTTCGATTGGCGGTGGACAGCGGCGAGATCCACGGCATGTGCTGGAGCTGGGAGTCGGTCGCCGCCACCGCCAAGCACTGGCTCGACAGCAATTTCATCGTGGTCCCCATCTACCAGAGCAGCCAGCGGCACGAGGAGATTGAGCGACGCTTCCCGGGCGCGGCGCGCGCGGAGGACCTCGCCACGACCGAGCAAGACAAGCAGCTCATTCGAGGCGCGCAGACGCCCGGATCGATCTCGAAACCCTTCGTGACTCCGCCTGGTGTCCCGGCGGAGCGCTTGCAGGCGCTCCAGCAGGCCTTCTGGGCGACTATGCAAGACCCCGCCTTCCGCGCGGAGGCAGAGCAAGCCCGGGTCGACCTCAGCCCTAACCCTGCGGCAAGAACTCAGGAGATCGTGAACGAGCTCCTGAACCTCCCGCCTGAGGTGAAGAACCGACTGGCCGAGGTTCGGCGGTAGCTGGGCACCATGGACAACCCACAGGCGGGCAACGCAGTGCTTTCGCCGTTCTTGCCGTAACATACGCGCACGAGCATAGCCGCCGAGAGCGACGACCTGCGCACGGGCTTTGGGGAATGGGCGAGTTCGTTCAGGGGCTGCTGCAGGTCTTTACGTGGCCGGCCTTCGGGATCATGCTCGTCGGCATGGCCGTAGGCTTCGCCGTCGGGGTCCTCCCGGGGCTCGGCGGGGCGGTGACCCTTGCCCTCCTGCTGCCCTTCACCTTCGCGATGTCGCCGCTCGAGGCGTTCGCCTTCCTCCTCGGCATGAACTCGGTGACGGCGACGGCCGGCGATATCACCTCGGTCCTGTTCGGTGTGCCGGGTGAGGCCACCACCGCCGCGACGATCGTCGACGGCCACCCCATGGCCAAGCGAGGCGAAGCGGGACGGGCCCTGGGTGCGGCGCTGTCCAGCTCGATGGTCGGCGCCATCGTCGGCGCTCTCGCTC
The DNA here is from genome assembly GCA_009377635.1 of Chloroflexota bacterium. Lineage (GTDB taxonomy): Bacteria > Chloroflexota > UBA6077 > UBA6077 > SHYK01 > WHTR01. Next base: position 2,466 of record WHTR01000071.1, on the reverse strand, counting down.
TCGCCCTTGTGATCCCCGTCGTCCGGCCAGTGGTCCTCGCGTTCCAATCGCCCGAGTTCTTCATGCTCACGCTGCTGGGCGTGACCTTCGTCGCGGCCTTGAGCGGCGGGGCAGTCGTGAAGGGGCTCATCGCAGGTGGCTTCGGGTTCCTGCTCTCGCTCATCGGGTTGGATCCGCAGACGGGTGTGCAGCGCGCGACGTTCGGACGGTTGGACCTGTGGGACGGCGTCGGACTCATCCCGGTCACCATCGGGCTGTTCGCGATTCCGGAGCTCATCGACCTTGCCGTCCGGGGGACGAGCATCGCGGAGGGCCCGCCCGGACGACTTGGCGGCGTGATGCAGGGCATCGTCGACACGTTCCGACACGGGTGGCTGACCATCCGCGCCAGCATCATCGGCACGGTCGTGGGCGTCATACCCGGGCTCGGTGGTTCGGTAGCCCAGTGGGTCGCCTACGCCCACGCGGTGCAGACATCGCCGGACCGCAGCCGGTTCGGGCAGGGGGCCATCGAGGGCGTGCTGGCCCCTGGCGCAGCGAACAACTCGAAGGAGGGTGGCTCGCTCATTCCGACGATCGCGTTCGGCGTTCCCGGCAGTGTCTCCATGGCAATCCTCCTGGGCGCGTTCCTGATCCACGGGCTCGTGCCCGGGCCCGACATGCTGACGACGCACCTGACCCTGACGTTCTCAATGATCTGGATCATCGTCGTGGCGAACGTCATCACAGTGGCGGTGACGCTGCTCTTCTTGAATCAGCTCGTGAAGATCACGTACCTCCGAAGCAGCCTCGTCATTCCCGTCATCTTGTTCCTTGTCTTCTTCGGAGCCTACGCCGAGCAGAACGCGCTCTTCGATCTGGGCCTCGTGATCGTGTTCGGGGCGCTGGGATGGGCCATGGTGCAGACGAACTGGCCGCGCCCCCCACTGATCCTCGGTCTCGTCCTTGGAAGCCTCACCGAGCGGTACCTGTTCCTGTCCGTGAACCGATGGGGCTGGGAGTGGCTTACTCGACCGGGTGTCGTCGTGTTTGCGCTGCTGATCATCGCCGTGCTGGCGTACTCGATCAGGCAGGAAGCTCGCGGCCGAGCCGTGACGCCTGCCGAGGTGGGCCGTGCGTCGGACACCTGAGATCGCGTTCAACGTCGGCGTCGTTCTCGCGGTGGCGTGGATCATCTGGCAGGCCATCGGATCCGGACCGTTGCGCGAGATGGCGCCGGGCTGGCTGGCTCCGTGGGTCCCAAGGGGATGGGGTCCCCGATCTGGACTTTTTCCCCTCGTGATCAGCATCCCGGTCCTGCTCCTGGCGCTGGCTCAGCTCATGCTCACTTCGGGAGGGGTGCGGGGGACGGGTACCGGAGAGAACCCATCGGTTCGTCCGTTTGACGTGGCCCCCGCAGTGGTCCGGCGGCGATCCGCGATCATTATCATCACGATCGTGGGTTTCGCCGTGGCCGTCGTGCTGCTCGGGTTCACGGTGGCCATCCCACTGGTCACGTTCCTGTATCTTAAGCTTGGCACGGACGAGCCATGGTCTCTGTCGGTGGGGCTGGCGGTTGGCTCCGGCGTCTTCTTCTACGCGCTGTTCGTCCGGGCGCTGAACGTTCCGTCGCCGCCCGGTCTCCTACTGGCACCTCTCCTCGGATAGCGGTCGTCGCGCGCTATTTGCTCATCGTCGACGGGCCCCGTATGATAGGGCGATTGAGACGACTGCATGAGTGTTGACGACCAGCGGACGAACACCCGCGTCCTCTCGCGGGAGAACATTCTTTCTATCTATGTCCCGGCGATCGTGCTGTCGCTGGGCAACGGGATCGCCATACCGGCCATCCCGGTCTTCGCCGAGTCGTTCGGGGTCTCATTCGGCCAGGCCTCCCTCGTGTTCATCATCCACATGGTCGGTGGCATGGCCTCGACACTCCCCACGGGGCTTCTCGTCGACCGGATCGGCCGACGGAAGGTCATCCTGGCGGGGCCGCTGCTGGTCGCGATCTCGTCGCTTCTCACGGCCACGGCCCAATCATTCGAGCTGCTGCTGCTCTATCGATTCATTGGAGGCTGGGCTCAGCAGATGTGGATGCTGAGCCGGCTCGCCCACATCGCGGATACCGGCGGTGACCGTCAGCGGGGACGGCAGATCACCGGGATGGTGGGTCTCGACACGATCGGACGGCTCCTGGGGCCGGGCGTGGGCGGATTCCTCGCCCTCTGGGATATCCGGGCGCCCTTTGTGGCGCACGGCATCCTGTCACTCCTGTCCGTCGTCCCAAGCTACGTAACGATCCGCGAGTCCGCTCCGAGCCGGGGCGGTCGGGCAGACCGCGCGGGGCCGGGTGCCGGCGTGAGCCAGCGGGCCGCGCTGATCGCTCTGCTCACGTTCCCGGTCGTCATCTTCTTCGTGGCGCAGCTGCTCGCCTCCATGACGCGCGGCGCTCTCTGGGGCGGCACCGTGAACCTCTATCCCGTT
>WHTR01000070.1 GCA_009377635.1 Chloroflexota bacterium | reverse complement strand
CGGCGCGGGGAAGACGACGTTCTTCAACATGATCGCCGGCCTGTACCGCCCGACCTCGGGATCGATTCGATTTCAGGGCAAGGAGATCGTCGGACGGAAACCGCACCAGATCAGCCACCTGGGGATCGCCCGCACGTTTCAGAACATCCGTCTCTTCGGCAACATGAGCGCCATGGACAACGTGCTGGTCGGGATGCACGGGCTGCTGAAGACGTCCGTGCTCGCCGCGATTCTTCGAACGCCTGGGCAACGGTCCGAGGAGCGCCAGGCGCAGGAGCGCGCGCGGGAGCTTCTGCGCTTCGTGGGGCTTCAGCATCAGGAGGAGGTGTGGGGGAGGAATCTGTCCTACGGGGACCAGCGACGGCTCGAGCTCGCCCGAGCGCTCGCCAGCCAGCCCCGGCTCCTCTTGCTGGACGAGCCGACGGCGGGAATGAATCCCCAGGAGACCGCGAATCTGATGCGCCTCATCGCACGGCTACGGGAGGAGGTGGGGCTTGCGATCCTCCTCATCGAGCATGATATGAAGGTCGTGATGGGCATCTCGGACCGCGTGACGGTCCTCGACTACGGGCAGAAGATCGCCGAGGGTCCGCCGGTGGCAGTTCGGCGAGACCCCCGGGTCATCGAGGCGTATCTGGGGAGCGGAGCAGTCCACGCGTAGTGGTGCGATGGACCACGTAATCTCTTTGAGGAGCGAACACCTTCGATGGAGGACGACGCGCGAATGGCGAGGAATCGGGCGCCAGAGTCGGTGCATCCCGCGCGCGGCGAGCCGCCGGCGCTGGAGCTTCGCGACGTGCATGCCTCCTACGGCCACATCCATGCGCTGAAGGGCGTGAGCCTCCACGTCTCCCATGGCGAGATGGTGGCGCTGATCGGGGCAAACGGGGCCGGCAAGTCCACCGTCCTGCGAACCATCTCGGGCCTGCTCCGTCCCCGGGGCGGGCAGGTCCTGCTCGGCGGATCACGGATCGATCACCTGCCGCCGCATCGGGTCGTCGCACTCGGCGTCGGGCAGGCGCCCGAGGGACGGCGGGTCTTTCCACGGATGACCGTGGCCGAGAATCTCGATCTGGGCTCTTTCGCTCGGGCGGATCGGGCCGCTGTCGAAGCCGACATCGACCGGGTGTTCCGGCTCTTCCCGCGCCTGAAGGAGCGGCTTCGTCAGAAGGCGGGGACGCTGAGCGGGGGCGAGCAGCAGATGCTGGCGATCGGCCGTGCGCTGATGGCCAGCCCGAACGTCCTCCTCCTCGACGAGCCAAGCATGGGGCTGGCCCCCATGCTCGTGGAGAGCATCTTCCGGACCATCGTCGAGATCAACCGCCAGGGGACGAGCGTTCTGCTGGTCGAGCAGAACGCGCTCATGGCGTTGGGTGTGGCCAACCGGGGGTACGTGCTGGAGTCAGGCACGATCGTGCTGGCCGACACGGCCGATGGCCTTCGGAATAACCCGCGCGTGCAGAAAGCGTATCTCGGAATCGCGTGATCAGCGGCTCTTCCACTCGTGGATATTCCAGCTCGGGTCGGCGGACGGCGCCGTGACCGAGATCCCCGTGAACTTAGCGGCTTGGGCGATGACGCCCGGGTTGAAGTGCAGGGGGATCAGCCCGAGGTCGGTCATGAGAATCGCCACGGTCTGCCCAGCGAGCTCCCCGCGCTGTGCCGGATCGAGGGACGTGAGCCACGCGGTGGCCACTCGGTCGTACTCTGGGTTCGACCAGCCGCCTCGGTTCTGCCCAAACCAACGGGTCTCCGGTCGGGAGATCGCCTGTGTTCGGTAGTCATCGAGCTTCAGTCCCTCGGGTTCGGCGGCCGCGCTCGTGATGGAGAGCGAGCGGAAGGTGCCGAGCGGCTCGCCCTCCCTCGACTGGGCGGTTGTGAAGACGTCCTCCGAGGTCTCGAATCCTGCGCGGCGCCACCCGTCGGCGATGATGGAGCGCTCGGCGTCGTTCTGCGCCGACTGGATATTTCGGGCCTCGAAGTTGAGCCGGCCCTCAGTGGGGCTCGCCCAGAAGCCACCCGCGTCCTTCGCGTAGCCAGCCTCACTCATCAGCTGTTCCGTCCGCCGGATGTCGAACGGGTATCTTGGCACGGCACGCTCGACGATCGCCGAGTAGTCCACCGTCGGGTAGATCAGCGAGTCCGACGTTATCCCCTTGCCGTCGAAGAGGGTATCGTTGATCACGCCCTTGTCTATCGCGTGCGCCAGTGCCTGCCGGACGCGGACGTCGCGCACCGCCTGGGGGTCCGCGAACTCAGCGCGATGCTGCACCTGGACAAATCGGGGCAGGTGGGGACGGTACTGGACGGTCCCCGCGTTCTGGGCTGCCCACTCGCGCTCGAGGACGAGGCCCTGCTCGACCCGGATGGAGTCGTCCGCCGGCATGTCGGCCTCGCCGGCGAGGAGCCTGGCGAGATTCGCATTGAAGTCGGCGCTCCAGGTCAGCTCCACGCGGTCGATCTGAGGACGGCCGAGCACGTGGCGGTCGAAGGCCTTGCCCTCAATGAACGCGCCTGGCTCCCAGCGGTCGAGCTGGTACGGCCCGGCGCTCACAAATTCCGTGGTCCAGAAGCTGTGGTTTTCAAGATCCGCGCGTTCCTGATCGTAGACGGCCTCGAGGATGTGGCGGGGGAGTGGGGCGAATCTCTGCTGGTCGAGCTCGGTAGCCCTCGGGTACGCCTCGCGCCAGGTGATGACCACGGTGTGCGGATCCGGGGCTGTCACGTCGTCCATGACCGTGTGAGGAAACGAGCCCGAGACGCCGAAGCTCGTGTTCCGATAAACGCTCCGCGCAAACGCGAAGTCCTCGGCAGTTATCGGGGTCCCGTCGTGCCAGACGATATCCTGCCGCAGCCGATACGTTGTCTCCATGCGGCCATCGGGGAGGATCTTCCAGCTATCCGTGTTCAGTTGAGGGAGCGATTCGGCCAGGTAGGGCCGATACGTCCCATCCCCACCCTCGAGGGCCAGGCCCGCGTTAAAGATGCGTCGCTGGGTGCCGGTGCTGATCCCGGTCGGTGAGAGGATTGTCCCCGCGATGGACCCCGGCTCCTGACGGATGACCATCCGCAGCGTCTGGCTCGGCCGGACCTGCTGGCCCCCTTCGTCCATCGGACCAGCGCCGGGCGCGGTCGCTGGTGCACACGCCGTGATAACCAGAAACATGACCAGCGGCAGGACAAACGATCGGTTACGCATGATTTCGCGACCTCACATTCAATACCTCGCGGCAGGAGAACCCGTTTCACCGGCCCCCTTCACGCAGTGCGAGAGAACTGGCCGGCCACCTGCTTTGGGGCGACCGCCGACCCGTCCGTCGCCAAAGGCGGAATGGCAATGCTCGTGACATCCGACCCACAGGTGGTTCACTTCACATGGAGATCGCCATTGCGTGGCTACCATCGTACCGGTAGGGCGAGGGCTTGGCCCTCGCCGCGCGGTCACGCGTGCGGTTCCCGGGCGGGAGGGGACAAGCCCCTCCCCTACTGGACGAAAAGGCGATGGCCACAAGAACTGACCCACTAATAACGCGTAACGGTGGCTGGCTCGCGGACCCCTCCGTAGTTCTCGGTGATCCCCTGCCGGAAGGCCGCGTACGTGCTGCCGCGCTCGATCCGGATATATGGCTCGTTCTTCGCGGGATCGCGCACGACGCCCATCGGGTCCTCGCCCCGTGCCACCTGCTCCATGCTCTCGAGAAGCAGCTTGCGGAAGAGCAAGATCCCCTTGTCGGACGTCACCAGGTGCTCCTGCGTCCGGTCGGTCACGGTCCCCTGGCCGATCCACGCCATCTCGTCCTGCTTCACGATGTGCGGCGCGAAGACTCGGCCTAGCGCGTCGTACTCGACCGGGTCGTGGCGCACCGGGATCGTTTCCTGGGGCGCCTCGCCGGGATCGAGCCGGTTGGCGTTGATACAGACGTGCAGCGTGTTCGTGTCATCCGTCGGGATCCGCATCTGGAAGCTCATCTGATCCGCGCCACCCTGGGCGAGGATGTATGGGAAGAGGATCGGGTGGCCGACCGTCCAGTCCGTCGACGTCTGCGGGTCCTGCCCCTCGAGCAGCCGCCGCTTGTAGATCCCGTACTCCCACACGTCGAAGTCGACCTTCAAGTGCCGCGCCGGGGTGAGCATCGGCGGTTTGCCCAGCTTCGACATCACAAAGTTGCCGTACACGCCGTGCAAATGCTCGAAGTGGACCGGGTCGAGGGAGTTGTCCATGCACTGAAGCCAGCTACACGGCAGCTCCGTGATGCGAATCTCCCGCCGGAAGTCTTCCCGGACGAAGATGTCCCACCTGGGGAGGAGCGGCGCGGGCGCCGGCCCGAGGTAGGCCCACAGGAGGCCGCCCATCGCCTGGACCGGGTACGCCGGAATCTTCAGCGGGAGGCAGGCGGGCTCGAACGGCATGTCGATGACGTGCCCCTCCGTGTCATACGTCCAGCCGTGGTAGGCGCAGCGGAGCCCGTTGTCCTGGGGAATGCCGTAGGCCAGGGAGATCGCGCGGTGGGCGCACCGCTCGCCGATCAATCCGAGCCGCCCGCGCTGATCCCGAAAGAGGGTGAGATCCTCCCCGAGCAGCCGGACAGGGCGGACCGGGTCCTCGTCGAGCTCCGCGACCGCCGCCACCGGGTACCAGTAGCGACGCAGCAGCTCCCCCATCGAGGTTTCTCGGTCTGTGCACGAGAAGCGCTCGGCCTCTTCCTTCGTCAGCATCCGACATTTCTCCCCTTACGCTGAATGGGCGAGGCCAGGGACGGTCCACTCGAACGTCCGCCCGCCTGGCCAAAACATTTCCTTCGCCCGGTCCTCCCAGCGGATCCGGATGTACGGCTCGTTCACGGCCGGGTCCCGGACGACCCCCATCGGGTCTTCCCCCCGGTCGACCTTCTCCATCTCGTCGAGCAGCATCCGGTGATAGAGAATGACGCCCTTGTCGGACGTCACGAGGTGCTCAAGCGTCCGGTCGGAGATTGGGCCCTGACCGACCCAGCCCAGCATGTCCTGCTTGACGATCGAGTCCGCCACGATGCTGCCGTTCGGCTCGAAGAGACTCGTCCGCTCGACTGGGATGCCCTCCCAGGCCGGCGTCTTGTTCTTGCGCGGCCAGCAATTGTAGTTGTAGTGCACCGTGTGGCTGTCGTCGATGGGCACGCGGATCTGGTAGCGCACGGCCTTGGCGTCGCCGACGAGCAGCGTGTTGGGGAAGAGGATCGGGTGGCCGATGCGCCAGTCGTCCGAATCCTCCCCGGCCCCCTCGACGAGCCGCCGTTTGTAGACGCCGTACGCGAAGACGTCGAAATCGATCTTCAGGTGGCGTGCGGCCGCCATCTTCGGCGGCTTGCCCAGCTTCTTCATCACATAGTTGCCGTATGCAACGTGCAGATGCTCGTAGTGGACCGGATCGAGCGAGTTGTCCATGCACTGAAGCCAGCTGCAAGGCAGCGGGGTGATCTCGACGGACTTGTCGAATTCGTCGCGCGCGAATAGCTCGTGGCGCGGCAGCAGCGGCGTCGGCTCCGGACCCAGATACGCGAAGACCAGGCCGCCCACCTCCTGGACCGGGTACGCCGTGACCCGCAGGGGCAGGCACGCGGGCTCGAAGGGCATATCGACGACGCGACCTTCGGTGTCATACGTCCAGCCGTGGTAGGCACACCGGAGTCCCTTCTCCTGGGGGATGCCGTAGGCAAGAGAGATCGCCCGGTGGGCGCACCGCTCGCCGATCAGGCCCAGTCGTCCGCGCTGATCGCGAAAGAGAGTGAGATCCTCGCCGAGCAGCCGAACGGGGCGGACCGGGTCCTCGTCCAGCTCAGCGCGCGCTGCCACCACGTGCCAGTAGCGTCGCAGGAGGTTGCCCATAGCCGTCCCCGGGCCAACCTGCGTCAGCCGCTCGTTTTCTTCCCTCGTCAGCATGCGACGGCTCCCTTGTGAGCTCGATGGACCTCGTCGGTCAGGGCGGGTACCATTGGCTGCTGAAAGAATACCCGACGGGGGCGCATGTGACAACTGTTGAGCCGCACCCGCCCGCGGACATCGTTTGACAGGGCGCTCCCTGGCGTGGTACCCGGAGCTGTGATCGGGGCACGGGCGGACGTTTCGCGCTGAGCTCTTCGAAGGGCTCAGGGAAGGGGTGGGAGCGATCATGGCCATCGAACAGGCCGTCGACAGCGAAAGGATGGAGTCCTTCTTTCGAAGGCTCGAGGCCAAGGGCATGGACGCCCTCTGGCGCCAACGGCCGGGCGACCGCACTGGCGGGGCGCCATTTCCACCGTTCCGCTGGCGGTGGAGCGACATCGAGTCGTTCGTGCAGGAGGCGACCGAGCTGGTCCGACCCGGCCCACAGGCCGAGCGTCGCGTCGTCCTGCTCGGGAACCCCCACGTGCCCGGCAACCTTGGCGCGACGCATACGTTGACCGCTGCAGTGCAGACCGTTCTCCCGGGCGAGATCGCCCCGTCGCATCGACACACTGCGGCAGCCATTCGGTGGGTCCTCCGGGGGAAGGGCACCATCACGATGGTGGACGGGGAGCCGTGCGAGATGAACCCGGGCGACCTTGTCCTGACCCCCGGCTGGTGCTGGCACGGCCATATCAACCAGTCTGACGGGCCGATGGTGTGGATGGATAGCCTCGACGTTCCTCTCGTCGGCGCGCTGCAGGCCATGCTGCAGGAGCCCTACCCGGACGAGCTGAACCCCGCGACCAAGCCCGTCGGTGATTCGTACGCGCGGTACGGGTCGGGCAGCATGCGGCCCGTCTGGGGGAGCACGTCCTCACCCATCTCTCCCCTACTCACGTTCCCGTGGAGCCAGACGGAGCGGGCGCTCCACCAGCTGGCGAAGATCGACGCGAGCCCCTTCGACGACGTCGCGTTCCAGTTCACGAACCCGTTAACCGGCGGGCACGTGCTCCCGACCATCGGCTGCTGGATCCAGATGCTGCGGCCCGGTGTCCGCACGCAGGCGCACCGCCACATGACGAGCGCCGTCTACCAGGTGTTCCGTGGTCGCGGGTCGACCATCATCGACGGCGTGCAGCTCGACTGGGAAGAGGGTGACTTCTTCGCGCTGCCCCCACGCGCATGGCACGAGCACGTCAACCGATCGACGGAGCACGAAGCGCTCCTCTTCTCTACGAACGATCTCCCGGTCTTCGAGGCGCTGAACCTCTACCGCGAGGAGCCGTACGCCGACCGGAATGGCCATCAGGACGTGATTGGGAGCTACGAGGAGCGCGCCGGATAACCTGTGGAATTGACTCTGGAGGACTGCGAGATGGTGCTGACCCGAGAAGAGAACGATCTGTTGACGCGCGTCGGGCCCGGGACGCTGGCCGGCGGGCTCCTCCGCCGGTACTGGCATCCGGTGGCCGCGGCCGAGGAGCTGACGGACGACCGACCCACGAAGTTCGTGCGCATCCTCGGCGAGGACCTCGTGCTGTTCAAGGACCGGAGCGGCCGGGTCGGCCTGATCGCCGACCACTGCGCCCATCGAGGCGCCTCGCTGCTCTACGGCCGGGTCGAGGAGCGCGGGATCGCCTGCGCGTATCACGGCTGGTTGTACGACACCGAGGGGAGTTGCCTGGAGTGCCCCGCCGAGCCAGCCGGGAGCATGTTTCATCTAACGGTGAAGCATCGGGCTTACCCGGTGCGGCAGTTCGTGGGGCTGTACTGGGCGTACCTGGGACCGCTGCCGGTGCCGGAGATCCCGAGGTATGATGTATGGGTCCGCGAGGACGGCATCCGGAAGGTCGCCCTGTACCCGCGGCTCGACTGCAACTGGCTCCAGGCTATGGAGAATTCAGTCGACCCGGCCCATCTCCAGGTTCTCCATCAGGAGTTCATCGGCCGCGGGCAGAAGCCGGTGAACACGACGCGCGGGTACACGGATCTCGTGCGAGGATTCGAGTTCTCCGAGGCGCCCTACGGCATCGTCAAGAAGCGGACCTACGCCGATGGCCATATGGACCAGCATCCGGTGATCTTCCCGAATATCCTGCGGCAGGCAAACGCGACCCAGATTCGTGTCCCGATGGACGATACCCACACGAACATCTTCTTCGTCCATTTCCTGCCGGTGCGTGATAGGGATGGGTACGATGACGAGAACCCGGAGGTGATCTACGTCCAACCGTTCAAGGAGCCTGTCGCGGCTCTGCACCCCTTCACGATGTTCAACCTGAACAGCGTGCTCCCACAGGACCACATGGCGTGGGAGACGCAGGGGCCGATCGCCGATCGGACCGTGGAGCGACTCGCGACATCGGACCGCGGGATCGTCCTGTTCCGCAACGTCTTGAAGCGGGAGATCGTGAAGGTGCAGCAGGGGCTCGATCCGCTTGCGGTGGTCCGGGATCCGGACCACGCGATGATCGACACGTTCCTGACGGAATCGCTTCAGGAGGGCTGGTACGACCCGAGCGGGCGGCCCGGCGGGTCGACGCAACGACAGGAGGAGCCGATCCGCGCCTGACCCCTGGAGGGGATCATGCAACCAGCGCAGCAGCCAACAGTCGTCCGCGCGCGCACGACGGATATCTTCGGCCGATGCGCCTTGGCGGCGGGTCAGGACAGGTTCTTCGTCGACCATCCGGCCACGCAGGAAGGCCCCGGGGAGTACGCCGGCACGATCGACCATTTCCTGACCGGGGTCGCCGCGTGCGGTGTGCTGATGCTCGAATACCAAGCCAGGCTGCGAGGCATTCCGCTGCACCGCCTCGAGGTGGCCGCCGAAGGCGTGCGCGGCGAGCCGGGCGCCCGGGTGGAAGGGCGGAGCCTCTTTGAGCGGGCAGCGGTGCACTTCGAGTTCGTGGGACCAACGGATGAGCAGGCGCGGGTTCTGGTCGAACACTACCAGCGGTACTGACCGCTGTACGGGACGGTCGCCGTGGCGACCCCGGACACCGATGTCACCTGGACGGTTCGATCGGAATAGCGGTCACTGACGGCTGCCGGGCAGCCGGATGTCAGTTCGAGCTGTCGCGGGATGGCGGTGGCTCGACCACGACGCCGATCCGCCGATACTTCTCGAACCGGGCAGCCACGAGCGCCGCGACGTCGAGCGTGGAGCTGAGCATGAAGCGGCCTTCGATGTCCGCGAGCGCACCCTCCACGCCCTCTCGGACAGCGACACCGGCCTGGGCGTAGTCCTCGTGGGCCCCGCCCTCGGGCTCCGGGACCACAAAATCGACGACTCCGGCGGCGGCCAGGTGGGCCGCAGTGATCTGCATCGCCGCCGCCGCCTGCGGCGCCAAGGCCGCATCGTTCCAGAGGATCGACGCGCATCCCTCCGGGGACACGACCGAATACGTGGCGTTCTCGAGCATCAGCACGCGGTCGGCGACGCCGATCGCGAGTGCGCCGCCGCTCCCGCCCTCGCCGATCACCACGGCCACGCTCGGCACCGTCAGCTGGGCCATCTCCGTCAGGCTCTCTGCAATCGCCCACGCCTGTCCCCGCTGCTCGGCCTCGAGACTCGGGTCGGCCCCCGGCGTATCGATGAAGGTGATGACGGGAAATCCGAACTTCTGAGCGTGGCGCATCACGCGCATCGCCTTGCGATAGCCCTCCGGTCGGGCCATCCCGAAGCGGCGGTTGAGCCGTTCCTGCGTGGTGCGGCCCTTCTGATGCCCGACGATCGCAATGGTCCGACCGTCGAAGGTCCCGATGCCAGCGACGATGGCCGAATCGTCCGCGTACTGCCGGTCGCCATGGAGCTCGAAGAACTCCGAGCAGAGCATGCCCACGTAGTCGAGCGTGAACGGCCGCTGTGCGTGCCGCGCGAGCTGCACGATCCGCCACGCGTCTTCCGCTGGAAGCTGTGGTTGGAGGTCGCGCGCCGGCGCAGGAGTTGGGGGTTGCAGGTTCGATTCTGGTGGGCGGGCCCCTGCATATAGTCGCAGGAGCTTGGCCACGGTGAGGCGCAGCTCGCGACGGTGCGTGATGGCGTCCAACATCCCGTGCTTGAGCAGGAACTCTGGCCGCTGCGCGTCCGGCGGCAGCTTCTGCTTGGTCGTCTGCTCGATCACGCGCGGGCCGGCGAATCCGATCAGGGCGCTCGGCTCGGCGAGGATCACGTCGCCGAGACTGGCGAAGCTCGCCGTCACCCCACCGGTTGTCGGGTCGGTGAGGATGGAGATGCACGGTACCTGCGCTTGACCCAGCCGAGCGATGGCAGCGGACGTCTTAGCCATCTGCATGAGGGAGTAGATGCCCTCGTGCATGCGAGCGCCGCCGGAAGCACAGACGAGGACGAGCGGCCGGCGATCGGCGCACGAGCGCTCGACGGCCCGCGCGATCTTCTCGCCGACGACGGAGCCCATGCTGGCGCCAAGGAACGCGAAGTCGCAGACGGCAAGGCGCGCCGCGAGCCCTTCAATTTGCGCAATGCCCGTGACGACTGCCTCGTCGAGCCCCGTCTTTTCCTGGGTCTCCGCAACCTTGTCAGGGTATCTCTGGCCAAGGCTCACGAATCCCAGGGGATCGCTGGGACGCAGCCCGGCCGCCTCCTCAGCCCACGTGCCTGGGTCGACGAGCGACTCGATCCGGTCCTTCGCGATCAGCCGGCCGTGGTAGTTGCACTTGGGACACGTCTGGAGCTTGTTGCGGTACTCGCGCCGGTAGATGAGCTCGTGGCAGCCCGGGCATTGCACCCACAGATCGTCTGGCGGCTGCCGATGGCGATGGAGGATGTTCTGAATCATCCCTCAGTATAGACCGGCGTCGAATCTTCGTGGCGCTCCTGTAACGGGATTAGGTCGTCGATCTCGGCCGACCACCAGACAATTTCCTTTCGATACCATGAGCGCCGGGGCGGAAAGGCGCGACCGACGCCGTCCCGTGCTTGTGGACCGGGCGGTGGGTACAATCCCTTCAGCGACACCGTACGCCGCTCGGATCGGCTGGAGGCGCCGTGGAGAATATATCTCGATTCATCCTCAACCGCTCTGCCGCCCACGTCAAGCGCTATCACACGACGCCGATGTTCGCGCAGGAATCCGTGGCGGAGCACTCGCACTTCGTGGCCATGATCACACGGATCATCTGCCACGCGCTCGAGCAGACGGGTCAGCGCGTGGATACTCTTCGGGCCGTCGACCTGGCGCTCATCCACGACTATGAGGAGGCGATCAGCGGCGACATCATCAGCACCTTCAAGCACTCTGATTCGGAGCTCACGGAGCTCCTCAGCAGGCTGACGGACAAGACCATTGACCGCGTGTTCGATACGCTGCCGAGCGACCTTGCCGGCTACTACATCGACCTGTGGCGGAGCCACAACTCCGGGTCGATTGAGGGGCAGATCGTATCCGTGGCGGACAAGCTTGCGGGCCTCGCATTCACCCACGAGCAGATCCGGATGGGCAACCGATTCATGGAGCCCATCCATCGGCGGTTCGTCTGGTTGATCAGCACGATTCCCTACGACTGGTGGGAGCGGGTGCGAAACCGCGTGGCCGCGGGCCTGGTCGACGGAATGGCCGATACGGACGAGACGGGGCCATCGATGTGGAAGGCGCCTTCGTAAGGGGCCTAATGCCCATGACCTGCCTAGATTTCCTCAACCTGCACGCTTCCGCCGCCGAGGATCGCCTCCAACTCGCGCTCAAGCTGCTCGCTGAAGTGGATCTGAAGCTCGTCGCCCACGAGCTTCGCGGAGCGGGTCCCGCCCTCGAACCAGATCGCGTAGCGGTCGCGTCCTGGACATCGGACCAGCGTGGCATGCAGGTGCTCGAGGCGACGTCGGTCGGTGGGCCGGTCCCCGGTCTCGCGGAACACGATCGTCACCGCGCGGGGATCCTTCAGCTCGAAGGGCTCCGCCGGTTGTGCCACTTCGTGCGTCGCATCGGCCGTCCCATTGACATATGGCGCCGGCTCGTCGAGGTGGACGACTTCCTCGGGACGCTCGCCGTCCGGAGGAGGGGTCCACATCTCAGCGGAGTCCACGATGATCTCCGGGACGCCCCGGACCTCATCGTCCCCCTGGGTCTCAACTCGCCGGACGTCGATCCGCCCGTTCACGATGACGATGCTGTCCTCCCGCCAGAGATCGGGGTCCGTCGCATACGTTCGCGGAAAAACGACGGCCTCGATTGCCCCGTGGAGATCTTCCATCTGCACGACGGCCATCGACTCCTGCCGCTTGGTCACCACCTTGCGGACATTCATGATGGCGCCGGCAATGGTGACGCGTTCGCCCTTGAGCTCGTCGGTGATCTGGCTCGTGGTCGCGGTCACGCGCGGCGACAGCGCGCGGGCCGCCGCCTGGTATGGATGGCTGGACAGAAAGAACCCCAGCGCTTCCTTCTCCCATGCGAGTCGCTGCCGATCCGATTCCGACGGCGCCTCGGGAAGCGGACTGGCTTCGGCGAGGCCGGTGTCCGCGCTGAAAAGACTCTGCTGGCCGACCCCCGCGGCTCGCTGAGCTTGCTGCCCTGCCGCCATGGCACGCTCGAGGGCGGCGAGCACGCGCTCCCGCTGGCCAAACGCATCGAGCGCACCGGCCTTGGTCAGCGCCTCCAGAACGCGCCGATTCGCCGTGCGGAGGTCGACTCGCTCGCACAGCTCGTCGAGAGACCGGTACGCGCCGTCTGTCTCCCGCGCCGCCACAATATGCCGCGCCGCTCCGTCGCCGACGTTCTTGACTGCCCCAAGGCCGAAGCGCACACCATGGGGGGTGCCGCCCTCACCCCCGCCCTCTCCCACAGGGAGAGGGGGATCGAGTCGCCTCTCCCCCTGGGAGAGGCCGGGCAAGGCCGCCGCAGCGGGGTTGCCCGGGTGAGGGCGCAGCGCCTCCACCGAGAAGCCCACGCGGCTTCGGTTCACGTCCGGTGGGAGGATCGTGATGCCGAGTCGTCGGCACTCGCCTGCCGCCGCGGCCACCTTCTCCGCGTCGTCAGACTGCGTCGTGAGCATCGCGGCCATGTACTCGACCGGGTAATTGCACTTCAGGTACCCCGTCTGGTAGGCGATGTACGCGTAGCAGTACGCGTGCGCACGGTTAAAGGCGTAGCCGGCGAATGGCTCGATGTACTCCCAGATCTTGGCTGCCACGCTGGCCTCAACGCCGTTCCGCTTCGCGCCCTTGAGGAAGTTGTCGCGCTCCCGGCGCATCTCCTCTTTGATCTTCTTGCCCATCGCCCGGCGGAGGATGTCAGCCTGCCCCAGACTGTAGCCCGCGATGGCCTGGACGATTTGGAGCACCTGGTCCTGGTACACGATGATGCCGTACGTATCCTTGAGGATCGGCTCGAGGCGCGGGTGAAGGTAGCCGATCGGCCTCCGACCGTCCTTCGCGGCGACATACGTCGGGATGTGAGCCATCGGGCCGGGTCGGTACAGAGCGACAATCGCGGCGAGGTGGTGGACCGACGTTGGGCGGAATTCGCGCAATGTTCGGCGCATGCCGGCGCCTTCCAGCTGGAACACGCCGGTCGAGTCGCCGTTGGAGAGCATCTCGAACGTCTTCGCATCGTCCAGAGGAAGTCTCTGGATGTCCAGGCGAATCCCTCGAGTCTCTTCGATGAGCGTGAGCACGTTTTCGAGGAGCGTGAGGTTGGTGAGTCCGAGGAAGTCCATCTTCAGCAGCCCGATGGTCTCGAGGGCGTGCATCTCGAATTGGGTCATGATGACGTTCTCGCCCCGGGCTCCGCGCTGCAGCGGCACGTGCTGCACGAGCGGCTCGCCGGAGACGACGATGCCGGCGGCGTGCGTCGAGGCATGCCGCGCGACCCCCTCCACCTGCCGAGCGGACGCGATGAGGCGCCGGACGTGCTCCTCATCGTCGTAGAGCTGCTTGAGCTCGGAGGAAGCGGCCAGAGCCCGGTCGATGGTCATTCCCACCGGAAGAGAGGGCACGAGCTTCGCCACCCGGTCGACCTCAGTGAGCGGGTAGCCGAGCGCGCGCCCGACGTCCCGAATGGCCGCGCGGGCGAGCAGCCGTCCGAACGTGACGATCTGCGCCACGTGGTCCCGGCCGTAGCGCTCAGCGACGTAGTCGATGACCTCGTCGCGCCGTGAGTCGGCAAAATCCATGTCGATGTCTGGCATCTGGATCCGCTCGGGGTTGAGGAACCGCTCGAAGGTGAGGCCATGGGCGATCGGGTCGATGGTGGTGATGCCCAGGCAATAGAGGATGATGGACCCAGCCGCGGACCCGCGGGGTCCGCACAGAATCCCCCGCCGACGGGCGTAGTCGACGAAGTCCCACACGAAGAGGATGTATGCTGCGAACCCCGTCGTGCGGACCACGTCCAGCTCGTACCGGAGGCGCTCCTCGATCTCCGTCGTCACCTGGTCGTACCGGCGCGGGAGACTCTCCCAGCACATCCGGGTGAGGAAGTCGATCGGTTGCTCCCCATCTGGGACGAAGGGGAGCCTGGGGAAGTCAAGCCGCCCGAACGTCAGCTCGGCATTGCACTTCTCCGCCACGGCCAGCGTGTTGCGGAGCGCCTCCGGCACCTCCGACCCGAGGAGCTGGTGCATCTCACTTGGACTCTTGAGGTAGTGCTCACCCGTGTAGACACGTAAGCGCTTCGGGTCGTCCACCAGCGCGTTCGTCTGGATGCACAGGAGGAGGTCCTGGGCGTCACAGTCATCGCGCCGTGTGTAGTGCGAGTCGTTGGTGCACACGATCTGAAGGTCCAGCTCCCCGGCGAGCTCGCGGATGCCGCGGTTCACCGCGGTCTGGAAATCGATGCCGTGGTCCTGAACCTCGAGGTAGAAGTCTTCCGGACCGAACAGCTCACGGTAGAGCTCCGCCGTCTGTCGCGCGCGTGTCGGGTTCTCGTGGCGGAGAGCCCAGGGGATTTCGCCTGATCCACACGCGGACAGGGCAACGAGTCCCTGACGATGCTCGGCGAGCAGCTCGTGGTCGATGCGCGGCCGATAGTAGAAGCCGTCGAGGTGGGCCCGGGTGGCCAGGGCCAGGAGGTTTCGGTAGCCGGTGTCGTCCTTGGCGAGGAGCACGAGATGCGCCGCCGAGCGGTCGGCCGTCTCCTTGTCCGTCAGCCGACGAGGAGCGACGTAGGCCTCCACGCCGATGATCGGCTTCACGCCCTGCTGGCGGGCCTCCTGGTAGAACTCAATGGCGCCGTACAGCGTGCCGTGGTCCGTCAGAGCGATGGCTGGCATGCCGTGGCGTTTCGCCTCGGCGATGAGATTCGGGATCCGCGAAAGGCCGTCCAGCATGGAGTATTCCGAGTGGACGTGCAGGTGGACGAACTCAGACGCGGCGGCAGCCATTTTTCCCTCCAGCCCACCGCTTCCGCTGCGCCACCACGGCAGGAGCGGGCGGTTCCGGGGGGATCGTATCGGACGGCCAGTGACAGGGGGGCGCGATCAGAGTCTCAGTTCCATCGCACTGTGATGCCGGCAGCCTATGCGTCACGGGCCGTCTGCAGCTAGCGGTGTGCCGGACGTGTCATCGCGAGCAAACCATGAGCGTTCGGCCCGCTTTGAGGATAGAAAGGCGCCCGCCGAACTGCGAAGAGGCATGAAATGTCCGGACCATACCTCGGCTGGGCCGCCGGCGGCAGGTCAGGTGGTGTCCAGCAGGCGCTTGAGGATTTGGTTCACGACGGACGGGTTCGCCTTGCCGCGCGTCGCCTTCAT
>WHTR01000006.1 GCA_009377635.1 Chloroflexota bacterium | reverse complement strand
GCCGATCCGGGCGAGGCGCGCGGCGCTGGGCGCCCCCGTGGAGTTGTGCGTTGCGGAATCCAGAGCGCGGTTCACGGATTCCGAAGCTCACGCGCTCTCGACGGTGGACGCGCGGCGAGCGGTCTGCATCCGCATGACCTGTTGTGCAGGCTACCGAATGACGAACGAGAGGGCCAGCAGCAGGACCACCAGGCTTGCCGCGAGGACTCCAATCCGCCGCAGGTCGCTGGCCACGTACGCGTATTCCGCCGCGTTGTCGGTGAATCGCCGACGAGGAAGCGTTGCTGTCCCCGCGCGCCGCGCTGTTGGCGCGGGCGACCGTTCGGGCCGCGCAGTTGGTGCAGACTGCACCCGAGGGGGTTCGCCTCCTGCCCACGCTGGCGCTGTCGCGATGGGGCCCGCTGGCTGAGGCCGGCCGGGAACTCCCCGTTGCGATCGCTTCTTCTGCTTGGGCGCAGGTCGCCGCCCGTGAGTCTTTGGCACGGCGCCCTCTTCGCTCTCCTGATTGCGAGTTCTCCGGCAGGGTCGCCACGTCGTGTGCTCGGCTGGCGGACCCACCTTCAACACCGTTCGCGCGATTATAGCCCATCCCCATTCCACGGAACCACGCAGCGCAGTGCGGGCGCTCGGCCTGTATCATTCCAAGCGACCTGGTCGAGCGACTGAGCCTCTGATGCCCAGGCCCAGTCGCGGATCGGCGGTAGGAGCTTGTCTCAACGTCCACGAATCGCAGTGGATGCTATGGGCGGTGACGCGGCCCCAGCGGCTCCCATAATGGGCGCCCTGGAGGCGGCTCGCGATCCCGCAGTCGACATCATTGTGGTGGGCCCGCAGGACATGGTCTCCCGCGAGGTTGACAGAGGCAGCGCCCGGCTGAGGCGCGGGGTCGTACGCGGTCCGCGCATCGTCGACGCGCCGGAGCTGATCGACATGGCCGAGCACCCGGTGCGGGCTATCCGGGCGAAGCGGCGGTCGTCGATTGTGGTTGGCCTGGGGCTCGTCGCCGCGGGTGAGGCGGACGCGTTCGTGACCGCCGGCAACACCGGCGCCGCGATGGCTGGAGCGGTGTTCGTGCTGAAGCGCATCGAGGGAATCGACCGGCCGGCCCTGGCAACGCCCTTCCCGACGACACGCGGTGTCTGTCTCCTGCTCGATGTGGGCGCGAATGCCGACGCCCGCGCGCACAATCTCGTGCAGTTCGCGATCATGGGAGCGGCGTACGCCGAGCGCGCGCTCGGCATGCCAGAGCCGCGCGTGGGACTGCTCAATATCGGTGAGGAGGAGTCGAAGGGGAGCCTGACGACCCAGGAAGCCTATCAGCTTCTTCGTCGATCGCCGGTCCGGTTCGTCGGCAACGTGGAGGGGAAGGACATCCTGGAAGGGGCCGCGGACGTGGTCGTGACAGACGGCTTCGTCGGCAATGTCCTCATCAAGTTTGCTAAGGGCGTGGCCGCGAACATTCTGGGTGTCGTCCGTTCCGAGATACGGGCGAGTCCGCTCACGACGCTTCTGGCCCTGGGGCTGATGCCAGTCTTCGGCCGGGTTCGCCGTCGCCTGGACTACGCGGAGTACGGCGGTGCTCCGCTGCTTGGCGTCAACGGAGTCTGCATCATCGCCCACGGGCGGTCGAATGCGCGGGCCATCCGCAACGCGATCCGGGTGGCCAGGGCTTCCACCGAGCAAGACCTCGTGGGCGGCATCCGAGCTGGGCTTCCCGACCTGGAGCCGGGAGCAGCGGACCAGGGGCTGGGGAGGGGGGTGCCGTCGGCCGACTCCCTGTCCTCCGAACCCTGATCCCGGGCGCCGGCCGCCGTTCCGATGCAGGTCTATACCAACGAGTTGTACGTCCGCCGGCAGGTGCGATGGAGCGGGGCACACCTGATCATCGCGGTACTCGTCCTGGGCGTTGGGTTCATCTTCTCGGCCATTCAGCCCGATCCGGTCCTGCAATACGCGGTGTCCGTCCCGTCCTTGCTGATCGGTCTGCTCTTCTGGTGGCGGAACCAGACATACATCCGCCGGTGGGGACCTCGTGCGCGCCAGGACCCAGCCCTCAGGCGAGCTCTCCGGGGGCTGGACAACCGCTATCATCTCCTGGTCTTCCCGGGCGCCCGTCTGCCGGATTACTTGCTCGTTGGTCCGATGGGGATTCTCATCCTGCTGCCTCGGGGCGTCGCGGGGTCCGTAACGTGCGTCGAGGGGACGTGGGGCCACGACCCCGGCCGCCCGCTACCGCTCCGTCTCCTCCTGTGGTTCGCACCGCCCGTGGCCCTGGGCAACCCGGCCGCTGATGCGGAGCGAGACGTCAATCTTGCCCGCCGGCGCATTGCCGAGCGACTCCCGTCGGAGTTGCTGGAGGACGTCTCGATAAACCCGGTGGTCGTCTTCACCGATCCGCGCGTGCGCGTGACGATGCGAGGATGTCAGCCGCCGGCGCTCTTGGTGCGGTCCCTCCGATCGCACGTCCAGCGGCTGCCCCGGTCAGTCAGCGGCGGCGACGTGGCAACCCTCGTCGAGGCCTTCGGGGCAGGCGGCGCGAACGGCTAGAACCCCGGCCGCAAAGCCCCGTCATCCTGAGGAGCGCAGCGACGAAGGATCTCTCGTGACCGCTAACTTACGCTTAAGGGGAGATCCTGAGCGAAGCGAAGGATGACAGAAGACGTTTTCGGCCGCACTTCTAGTGCTCCATGTGAGATGTCTCAAACGGCTCATCGGTCGCCGCTGACGGCTGCACGGTCATGGCCGACGATGCTCGCCACGTAGGCGCGCGTAACCATCCGTTCGACGTCGCGAATGCTCTTCACCGTACCCGCTGGGTCGTCCAAGGCGGCGAGCACGGGCGCCAGGCGCGCGTCGTCGAGCCGCTGTCGAGCCGCCCGGTGGCGGGCCACCTCGCGCAAGACCTCCGGCGGCGGCGCGCCGAACTCGTAGGGCAGGAAGCGGTCGATGATGGCTTCATCAACGAGATCAATCCGGTTCGTCGTCAGCACGACCGCGGTTCGCGCGGTGTCTAGCTCGTCAACGGCGTGAAAGAAGACGCTGTTCTGGCTGAAGTGCCATTCCTTTGCCCCGCCGGAGCCGCGGGCGAGGAACAGGCTCTCGACATCATCGAACAGGAGCACCGTGCGTCGCACCGGATCGTCCTCGTGCCGGTGGCCGTGGAACTCCCCCTCGCGCGCGAACTGGAACAGCTTGCGCAACTGCTCTTCGCTGTCTCCGTAGCGCCCGCGGGCGATGTCGGCTCCGTCGACGATGACCAGCACGGTGTCGTCGCCGGCGACGTCCCAGCCGAGCGTCGCCGGCGGGTGCTCGTGCGGCTCGCCGTGTGCGTCTCCGTGGGTGTGGTCCGGACCCGCCACGACGAGGGCGCTATGGGCGTGGGCACTGTCTGGTAATGAAGCCGAGGCGCGGTTCGGTGGGGTCCCTGTGCTCGACCCGTTGCTCGCGCCGAAGATGCGCACGAGCTCGTAGGCGAGCCGTCGGGCCATCGTAGTCTTTCCGATGCCCACACCGCCGCAGAAGAGAAACCCCTTCAGGGCGCTCCGAGCGATCTCGTTCCGCCACTGATGGGCCACGATCGCCGTCGTCTCCGCGAGGACCCGCCGATAGAATTCGCCGAGGATGTCGTTCTCTGTGACTGCCGTGCCATCGGGTCCCGGCTCGCCGACGAACGGGCCAAACTCTGCAAACAGGCGCGCACCCCGGTAGAGGTTGACGTCATTGTCGCGCACGCTAAGCCTCCACCGTGTGGCGCTCCCAGAGGGACGGGTCGCTTCCGTCTAGGCGCGCCGGCTCCTCATACATCGGGAGGGGATAGAGGCAGAAGCTCATCAGCTTGTACTGGCTCTCCCACATGTGCATGCGAATGATGACGGCAACGTTGTCCGGGTCGGCATTGAAGTGCTGGTGCCAGCACCACTTCGAGACAAGCACCGCGTCTCCCGCCTCCCAGTCGTGGCGCTCGCCGTCTACGATGCTGTAGCCCCGGCCGTCGACGCAGTAGAGAACCGCCTCCCCGCCGTGGCGGTGCTTTGACTGCCATCCGCCGGGCGCGATCTGGAACATCACCATGCTGAGCTGCGTCCCGTGATAGCCCTGGGAGATGTCCACCAGGAACGTGCTCTTCGTGCCCTTCTTGTTGAGAAGCAAGGTTTGGTCCTGGAAGTGCGTGACGAGGGTCCCCGTCGCCAGGTGGCGCTCGTTCTCCGCCGCGGCGAGGATGGCCCGCTCATACTCGCTCGGCGCGCGGCCCTCAACCGTTTGGGCGAGACGCTGGAGCTCGGTGTCCGGAAAAAAGGGACCTGGTGGTTCAGCCTGTCCGATGTCATCGATCCGGTCCATGTTGAACAGGTCGAAGAGGGGTGCGTCACTGATGCTCACGAATCGCGCCGGGGTGCTTCCCGTATTCACTGTGTAGTGCCAGGCGTTGGCGGGGATGTAGAAGGCGTCCCACGTGCTCCAGCGAAACTGCCGGTCGTTGACGACGGTATAGCCCTCGCCATCGAGCACGAGCAGCTCCGCGGTGTGGACGTGGCGATGGGTGCTCGTTCGCTGCCCAGGCGCCACTTCGATGATCCGGGTGTCGATGACTCGAGAGGGGCACTGACCGCCGAGCCCAACCAGCGTTCCATACCGCGCGTTGCGAAGCGGAGAATGCGTCATCACAAGATTCCGGCCGTGCGCCATGACCTTTCGATTGCGCTCCCACTCTTCCACGTCGGCGACGCGGCGATCCATCTGGACATCGTAGTGCGTAGCGACCTCGCGCTCGCGTTCACGCATGCACAGCCCCCTTCCTCGTCGGCTCGCACCGGTGGGACAGTCTAGCGTATCTCGCGCGGCCGGCGCAGGCGGCCCGCCACAGCGTTGAAGCTGGCCGAACCGTCTATAATTCCCTGGCAGACGCTAGCGGCCATCACGCCTGCTGATTTGCCTCGTCCCTCTTGTGGTCTAAACAGAATCCACGGCGGATCCCGCACGGTAGTGAGCCTACGGAATGCAGGTGTCACGGTGGAATGAGAATAGGTCGTGGCGCCCCGAACGATCAGAGCATGGAAAACGCAGGAGGGCCGGGCATAGACGGAGCAGTCAAGAGCCTCCCCGAAGCTCTCGTTCGCCAACTCGAGGAGCACGCATACCGGCTCCGCCGGGACGTTCTCGAGATGGTGACCGCTGCCCGCTCCGGCCACCCGGGTGGATCCCTCTCATCCGCCGAGATCGTGGCCACGCTGTTCTTTCACACAATGCGGTTCAACCCACGTGAACCAAAGTGGCCGGGTCGCGACCGGTTCATCCTGAGCAAGGGGCACGCCGCCCCCGTGCTCTACGCAGCGCTCGCGCGGACGGGCCACTTCCCGGTCGAGGAGCTCGCGCGGCTTCGGAAGTCCGGCAGCCATCTGCAAGGCCACCCGGACCAGACGCGGACGCCTGGCGTCGAAGTGTCGACCGGCTCGCTCGGCCAGGGATTCTCGGTCGCTCAAGGGGCTGCCCTTGCCGGCAAGCTGGACGGGGCCGGCTATCGTGTCTACGTGCTCATCGGCGACGGCGAGATGAACGAGGGTCAGATCTGGGAAGCTGCCCTCTTCGCTGCACATCACAAGCTCGACAACCTGACGGGCCTGGTGGACGTCAACGGCCTCCAGAATGACACGTTCGTCGCGGACACGCTCATCACCGAGCCCATCGTCGACAAGTGGCGCGCCTTCGGGTGGCACGTGCTGGACGTGGACGGACACGACGTGCGGGCACTCGCCGAGGCGCTGGATGTCGCCACCGAGACGAAGGGTCGACCGACGATGATCGTCTGCCGGACGGTAAAGGGGAAGGGCGTGTCCTTTATGGAGAACAACCCGGAGTTCCACGGCAAGGCGCCCACGCCGGAGCAGCTCGCGCAGGCGCTCGGGGAGCTGGAGCTGGCGCGGAGCCGACGGCAGGCTGGCGGTTAGCGCTCGCGGCACGCACGTCCGTGCGTGTGTTCAGTCGGACTCCCGCGCGGTGGGGACTGGGCCGGGCTGAGGGCCCGCGATCCGCAGGACGTCGTCTGCGAACTCCAGCGTAGCTCCGTTCGCCAGTCGGACTTCGGAAAGGGACGCACCGGGCGGGAAGTCGATTCGGTCGACACCGGGATCGCCCTCGGCGGCCTCGACGGCGTCGTTCACGACCACCGCCGTCGTGACGCCGTCAGGCACGTCCGTCGGTCCATCGGCGTCCTGGATCGCCATCGTCGACATGAGATGGTGCGCCGTCCGGAAGTCGGGCAGGTAGTACTCCAGATGTCTGATTCCCCACGCGCCAGAGATAACGATGGTCGAGCCGGACTCGTGGTGGGATCGGATGTGCTCGACGATCGGTTTCAGCTCCGAATCATGGGCCCGGATGTGTTCAAGGCTGCCTTCCCCCGGCGCAAGCAGAAAGATCCCCGCGTTCCACAGCGCGACGGGTGCAACGATAGCGAATGCCAGCGGTTTCTGCGTCGGGGATCCGAGGACCTGCCGGAGTCCCTTGGCGAGATCGGTTGCGAGAACGTCCGCCGACTTCGCCGCTAGGAGGAGGAGGGGCACGGTAATCGCCAGGATGTAGCCGGGATTCGTGATATGCACGAAGACGAAAAACAGCACGCTCGGTGTGACCATCAACGCGAACAGGAGTGGCACTCCAGCAGCGGGGCCGAGGGCGCGCGGCTGAGCCGCCATGCGAACCAGCCCGTACGCAAGGAAGAAGAGCGCAGGCCCGAGGGCGTACCTGATGTGGTCGCGGGTGCGCTCTGCTTGCATTTGGGCGTGCTCGACGAATGCCCTTTTCGTGGATGCCGGAGGCCCCCACATCTCTTGCGCCTGCTGTGTCGCGGTGGCGTACGCCTGCCATCCTCCGCTCAGTTGCGCCATCGGGATCGCCCAAGCCGCGACGATCACCAGGACGGCGGCGCCTCCCGCGACGAGCCAACGAAGGCGTCGGAACGATCCATACAGCCATGGCAGGGAAAGCCACATGAGCAGGTCCGGACGGAATCCTCCTCCCATGCCCAGCAGGGCGGCGCCGGGGAGCGTCAGGTTCCTGCCCCCCCAGCGGGTCTCGACCACGCACCAGCCGATCAGCGCCGAGAACAGCGCGAGAAAGACGTAGGGCAGGGCCACCTCCCCGTGGCTCCAGACCGTCGGACTCGTGATGAAGAGTATGCTGGCGAGAACGCCAACACGCGGGCCGAAGAGCCGCCACGCGAATCCGAGGACGGCGACGGCTGCGGCCGCGCTCCCCGCGACGCTCAGCAGCACGTAGCTGCGATTGGCTTCTCCGACGAGCTGATGCACAAGCCACGCGGTAGCGACGTACAGGGGGTACCCCGGCGGATGTGGCTGATGAGACGCGACGTTGTAGTTCTCGATGGCCAGGGCGTAGTTGCCCGAGTCCCAGTGGAAGAGCATCTCCGCGGCAAGGGGAAGGCGCGTCACGAGAATGATGGTGACGACGGCAGCGCTGGCGAGGGCGAAGCGCGCTGGATCCACTGGCCGGAGGCTGAAGCCCGGGCGTGTGGGCTCGCCCGCCACGTGATCGGCATTGGCCTCGGCTGGACGAACGATCATGGGTACCTCGCTTCCGTTGGGGGCGCTTCTGGTCCGCTGCAGCAAGGCACGATAGACGCGGCGGATCAGCCGTGTCAACCATGACGTGCTCTCGTCAATCGAGCGAGGATGGCCCCCATCGCGGCCCGGACGAGAGTCGCCCGCAGCGAGAGGCGCGCCGGCCGTCAGTCTGGGCTGTGGGACGGCGATGATTCACCGCTGTCCTCAGTTCGAGGGCCACGCGTGCGCGCTGGGATGGGATATGAGCTCAGTGCGGCATCGAGTCGACTGCGGGGCGGTCCGAGGGGAGTCGGCGCAGCCCGCCGGCGCGCGTGGTGCGCTGGTTCTGCAGCCAGCCGGCGACGCGCGGTGCGAGGGCGAGCGCCAGCGGCAGTACCAGGAACAGCCCGGCCCACTCGGCAACCACCTCATGGCCCCAGTGGCGTTGGTACATGATCACCATCGCCGTCAGCGTGAAGCCGGCACAGACACGCGTTGTCATTGAGCCCCAGCCGAGCGCGGCGCAGAAGGCGAGTGGCCAGGCGTAGTACCAGGGCAGGATCCACGTGTTCACCAGCATGAGGAAAACCAGCGCGATCCGCGCTGACGCGGCAAGGACGTCGTCGAGCGTCTGCGCCCGCCACGCCTCGATGAGGATGTACCCCGCGAACACGGCCTTGACAATGAGCTTGAACCCCTCCAGGATCGGGTACCAGGCGGCCTCGTACGACGTGCCGAGCAACCCGGACGTCCATGCCGTCACGCTAATGAGGGCCGGCTCCGGCCAGAAGTTTGCAAGCCGCGGACCACTGGCCCAGTAGAGGAGCGGTCCCAGCGTGTCGATCCCCTGGAACCATGGCAGATACAGTAGGACGACGGGCGCTATGACGAGCAGACTCCCTCGGAGCACCTGAGCGATCGATGGGGGCTTCGCGTTCGGAAGGCGCGCCAGGAATGGGATCCGGCTCAACCGCAGTAGG
Source organism: Chloroflexota bacterium (assembly GCA_009377635.1). Taxonomy (GTDB): domain Bacteria; phylum Chloroflexota; class UBA6077; order UBA6077; family SHYK01; genus WHTR01. The sequence continues at coordinate 47,965 of WHTR01000006.1, read as the reverse complement.
AGCCGCCCGACCCATGCCGGATTCGCGCTGCCGGCACGGCGAGCCCCGTACAACAGCAGGACCGGTGCCACGAGGATCGACGTGTACTTGGTCGCGACCGAGAGCCCGAAGGCGAGGCCTGCCGCGCTGTGGCGCCTGCCGCAGGCCAGCAGGAACGCGACGAGGACGAGCGTCAACATCAGCGCGTCGTTGTGGCCGTTGAGGGCGAAGTCGACCAGCAGCAGTGGGTTCCACCCATACGCGAGAGCCGCGGACGGCGCGCGCTTCGGGTGTAGCCGTCGCGCGATGGACCAGATCAGCAACGTGTTGACGAGATGCGCCGCGTTGGCGATCAGGCGGTAGGCAAGCAGCTCGTCGGCCAGGGGCATCGAACGGAGCAGCCCAGCGACCCCCGTTGAGACAGCGACCCAGAGCGGGCCGTAAACAGACGGCGCGTCGTGCCAGTAGAGCGGGATGAGGTCGTAGAGCGGGCTCTCCGGGAACTCCGAGGGCGTTCGAACGAATGGGTTGGCGTCATAGAGAACCGGCATCTCGCCGTAGAGCGCGTAGTTGAAGATGTCGGTCGTCATCGACCCGGGGACCCAGATGAGGGTCGCCTGGAATATCACGAGGGGTACGACGACCCACCTCAGCATTGACCGCGAGCCCGACAGTGCGGCCTCTCCCATCCGCCATCGCGTGAGCCTCCACGCTGCAAGGGCGTACGCCGCGAACGCGACGAACACGCACGCGAAGAAAAACTCGATTCGATGCTCCCACGACTCAAGAGCGCCGGGCACGACCCAATTCACCCGGTCCGTGATCGCCCACAGCACTTCGGCGACCGGCTGGTAGCGGTGCAGGAACATGTCGCCGAGACGGGACGCGCTCTCCGGCGCGCTCAGCATGAAGACGGTCGGCCAGAGGCACAGGGCGACTGCCTCGATGACGAGTGCCGCGAGGAGCAGCGTCACGCGGGGATCGGCGAGGCGAGGCCGGAGGTGAGGCGCCAGCGTGCGGGAATCCACCGGTCCGGTCAGGATGCTTTTCGCGCGACAGCCACGGGCCGACGGCTCGTCCCGTCCTGCGACACGGTGCCGAGGGCGCGTGATGCATCGAGCTCGATCCAGGACCCGGGTCGGCGCGCGAAGAGCGTGATCACGTCACCGAGGTCCACGGTGACCAGGCGCCGGCCAAGCCCGGTCCGCTCGACGGCCCAGTCGAGCGGCTGGTACAGTCGGCCGATTCGTCGTTCCAGTCGCGAGATCAGATACGAGAATCGGACGATCCGGCGATGGCGGCGGACCTCGATCACCTCGTACCCGGCCGATTCGACGAGACGACGAATCGTGTCCCGCGAGAAGTAGAACAGGTGCATCAGCATGTACCAGGGCCAGTTCCGGCCGAGAAGGCGGGCGACGGGCGCGTCGACGTCCATCGTGGAGAGGGCGAGCACGCCACCGGGCCGCAGCAGTCGGTACAACCGCCGCAGCTCGCCGGACGGGTCCGACAGGTGCTCGATCACATCCCACAAGGTGATGACATCGTGCGGCTCGCCCCCGGCAGCTAGGTCGGCGACCGTCCCACAGGTGACCGGCAGCCCCCGCGCACGCGCGCGCTCCGTTGCCCACAACGAAGGCTCCACGCCGTGCGCCTCCCAGCCCCGCTCACGCGCCACCTCGACGAACACGCCCAGGTGGCTGCCCACGTCCAGAAGACGTCCGGGTGCTGCGTATTCCTCAAGCTCGACCAGCGCCCTTCGGAACGTGTGAACACGCCCTTCGCGCTCCTCTTCGTACCGGGCATCCACCACTTGCACGTACGCCGCGAGGATATCCTCCGGGTCGGGCTGTGGATTCTGGTACACCAGCCCGCATGCCGTGCAGCGGACGATGGGCCCGCATTCCCCATACGCGTTGCTGGTGCAGGCGAAGATCTCGTGAATGTCGCGCTCGGACGCATTCGTCAGCCGGGACGGGTATATCTCCCGGCATGCGTCCGCGCCGCAGAGGTTGCACCGAACGAACCGCGGTCGCCAGGCTGCCGTGCCCGGCCGCGGAGGAGCTGCCGCATCCATGAGCTGTCCTTTTTCTCCATTCTCCGGGATGCCTGCGAGGAAACATGGGGCAGAAGACCGACAAACAGCGCCGGTGACAGGATAGGCGGCGGCCGGCCGACGATGCAACCATTCCTCCCTATAATTTAACGATTTCTTCACGCCCGCCTGGACGCAGACCGGAGAACCGGCATGGACGAGGCGGTGGAACGTGCACGAACCGCGTTTGCGGTGCTCGTCGGCCGCGCGGGTAACGCTGTTCCGCTGGCTGAGTCAGCCTTCTCCGTCTCCTGTTCGATGAGGGGAACTATCGCGCGGCGGAGCACGAGCTTCCGCGGGTGGCTGCGGTTCGTCCGAGACATGGTCGCGCGGTTGAACTAGCGGGTCACTTCTCATGTATATCGCCGTTGTTGCCGCCGTAAACGGCGGGCCAGGGGGACGGCCTGTAGGCCTGCCCTTCAGGGCGGCATCCCTCAGTTGCTCGGCCCGTGCGTGGCGGGAATCGACCTCAAGGTCGACTGCTAGTATGAATAATCTACGTGGAGAACTGCGAGTTGGGATCGCGCCTCAGACGCATCAACAGACGGGGCGCCCGCTGGGGACGTCAAGACCGGAACTCGCGGATCGGGCGGCTCGCCTGTACGTGGCATCGGAAGCATACCGGGCGTCGTCGACCAACTGCTTGGCTCAGCACCGACGTGGACACGATAGAGATGTGAGGAGGTAGTCTGGATGCGGGCCATTCGGCTTTTTTCTCTCCTCGAGAGCGTGAGCTTTGCGGTCGCCGCATCGGCCCACGCCGGCGTGCTTGTCCGTGGCTACGAGGACACGGAGGCCGCCACTGCCGAGGGTGTGATCGCCGTCGTGCTCCTGGTCGGTTTCGGCCTGACCTGGGCGTTGCCGACGTGGACGCGCGCCGTCGGCCTCGTCGCAATGGGCCTGGCCGAGCGGATGGCGATGGTTGCAAAGGCGCGTCGTCAGGGTGCCGGCATGGGAATCCTGGGCCGAGCACAGGCAGAGCTCGCGAGCAGGGAGACGCCGTGAAGCTGGATTGGACATTCCCGCGGCGAGTTGCGTGAGCGGCACTTCTCGCGCCGGGACTGGTCTTGCCAACGTCGTTAATGTAGCGGCGGCTTCCGGCTCCGACGCGATCGACGGGACGACGACGTCTGGCAGCACCCGATGTTCGATATGCGCCGGGCATCTCGGCGCAGAATGCGGCGCCCCCGGGGTGACTCGAACACCCGACCCACGGTTTAGGAAACCGCTGCTCTGTCCGCTGAGCTACGGGGGCCTGACTGATCCTGCATAGCTGGCGCGAGCTTTTGCGCGGCTCCTACGCCAGTTCCTCCATGGTCGATTCGACGGCTATGAGCCTTGCAACCGGACCCGCGCGCCCGCCCTCATTAGTGTACCTGCGCCTGGGCGTGGGGCGCGAGCGCCTGATCGAACGCCTGGGCCGCCGCCTCCTGCAATCCAGGAAGAACGTGCGAGTAACGGTCCAGGGTCAAGGAGACGGTCGAGTGGCCAAGCCGCTCGCTGACAATCTTCGGGTGTACCCCATGCGAGAGCATCAGCGAGGCGTGCGTGTGCGCAGATCGTGGAGCCGCGCCGTGGGTAGACCAAGCGCCGTTGACCACCAATGCCTCATCCGCGTGGGCCAGGGGCCCATTGCTATCGGCTCATACCTGGAATAAGATTGCGGCGGGTTGAAACGAATTTGATAGAGCACCTTCGCAAGCCGCGATGCTGACAAGGCGAGCTACCGCTTGCACGGCTGATCAGGAGCAGTGATAAGCTATCGCATAGCGCAGTTGACGCTAGCCGTGCACAGGAGGTGGACGTGGACATTACATCGGTGCAAAGCATTGCCGAGCTCGACCAGTATCTCAACGAGCGTGGGCTCGGTGGGTCGTGGCGCCGCTGGGGCACAAACGCGCCCACGAGTGCAGGTGGCCAGCGGGCTGACCCGCTGATCTGGAAGAGGTCGGAGTATCATGAGGCGCTCCAGCGGGCGGGTGAGCTCGTTTCCATGGACCAGACCGGCGCCCTGGCGGGCCAGATGGCCGGCCGGAAACAGATCAGCAAGCTGGGCTTCGGTGTGCAGATTCTCATGCCGGGCGAGGTGGCGGAGGCCCACCGCCATACCCAGGCCGGACTGCGCTTCATTATTCGAGGCAATCTCCAGGCCGCCATGGTCGTGGAGGGCGAGGCCTTCCCCATGGCGGACGGCGACCTCATCACCACGCCCTGGTGGGCGTGGCACGACTATCGCAACGTCGGTGATGCGCCGGTCTTCTGGTTGGATGCATTGGACCTGCACTTCGCCCGATTGAGCCACATGTTTCGAGAGGTGTACGCACAGCCCACTCAGCCGCTGGCTAAGCCACCCGGCCATGCGGCCGATACCTGGGGGCGGCTGCGCCCGTCGTGGATCACGAGTCCGCTGCCCACCCCACCCTATCGCTACCGCTGGGCCGATACCGTAGCCGCGCTCGACGCGCTGAAGGAGAACGAGGACGATCCCGATCCGTTGGACGGCTACGTGGTGACCTATTCCCACCCCATCAGCCACGGACCCACCATTCCGACCCTCAGCGCCGCAGTGCAGCTCCTGCCACCGCACTTCGCGACGGAGGCCCACCGCCACAACTGCACGACCTCGTATTTCGTCGTGCAGGGCGAGGGCACGACGCTCGTCGATGGCGAGCGCGTCGCATGGGCCACGGGGGACATCTTCCAGGTGCCGCCCTGGCGGCTCCACCAGCATGAGAACCGCCTGGGTGAGGACGCCATCCTATACCGGGTCACGGACGAGCCAACCATGCGGGCCTGGGGCTTCTACCGAGAGGGAAGCGACTAACCCCCCCCATCCTCCCCCGCAAGGAAGGAGGACTGAAGAGGAGCATGCGATGGCGCGTGAATACAATGTCATCTTGATCGGAGGTGCGGCATGACTGTTGCTGAGGACCGGCTCGCGGATCTGAACGGGTGGCTGCGCGAGCGCGGCATGGGCGCCTACTGGATGCGCGGCGAGGGCGCGGAGGGCCCCGGCGGCCCGCCCGCCAAACCCCGTCTGGCCAAGAAGGCCGACATCTACCCAGCCCTGCTCCGCTCTGGCGAGCTGGTCCCCGTCGGCCCCCAGGGTATGGTAGAGATGCGACTCGTGAGCGCGCAGCTCGGGAGCAGCACCATCTCGCTGGGCCACCAGATCCTGATGCCGGGCGAGCGAACCCGCGCCCACCGAAACGTGAAAAACGAGATCCGGTTCGTCCTGGAGGCCCCGCCCGAGGCGGTGTTCGTGGTGGAGGGCGAGGCCTTCCCGATGGAGCCCGGGGATCTCATCGTGACGCCAACGTGGACGACTCATGACCACTGGAACCGAGGCGACCGGCCGTCAGTCTGGCTGGACGCGCTCGACATGGGACTCACTCGCTTCGGCGTGGACATCAACGAGCGTTACCCAGAGGACGATCAACACCAGGTGATCGATCGCCCGGCCGACTTTGCGCGTCGTACCGGGGGGCTCGCCCAGCCGACGGGGATAGAGCACGAGTACGTGCTCCCTCCCATGCGCTACCCGTGGTCCGAGACGTACGCTACACTGATGGCGCTGCAGGCGAGTGAGACCGAGGGCGATCCGTATGATGGGATCCGCCTCATGTATACGAATCCGGTCGACAGCGGGCCGACGGTACGGACGATGTCCTGTGAGATTCAGCTCCTCACCGGCCGCCAGCAGACCAAGACCCATCGGCATTCGTGTACCACGCTCTATTACGCCCACCGGGGCGCCGGGTGCACCGTCGTGGAGGGCGAGCGGCTCGAGTGGGCAGAGGGCGACCTATTCAGCGTCCCATCGTGGAGCTGGCATTGTCACGAAAACGGCTCGGCTGAGGACGCGATTCTCTACTCTGTGAGCGACTGGCCGGCTATGCGAGCTCTTGGCTTCTACACAGAGGAGGCCGCCTGAGCCAGCCCTCCACCAGATGAACAAGGCGAGCATGAATGTCTGAGCTCTAGGGGGAAGGGAGGTGACCGCTGAGCCGCTGCGCGGACCCGGCCCGTTGATCCACATCGAGTCAGCTCACGTCAATATCCGAAAGGAGCGACTGATGGCGTATACCTGGGACGAGTTTAAGGGCGTTTGCGGCATGACGCCGGCCTTCGCGACCGCGGATGCCGGCAGTCTTGCGGCCACGCAGACCGTCGCCGTCGACAACCTCCAAGAAGGGATCGACCGCATCATCAAGGATGGCATTGGCTCACTCACGACCACGGGCAGCTTCGGCCAGTGCTACAACCTTTTTTGGGATGAGTTCCAAACACTGGTACGCGCCGCCATCGAGGCGGTCGACAAGCGGGTGCCGCTCATGCTCGGGGTGACCTCCGCGAATCCGCGCGAGACCTATCAGAAGGTCAAGTTCATCCGCGAGTCTGGCGGCGAAGGCGTGCTGATGGGGCTCCCCTACTACGACGCGATGTCAGTCCCGAAGATCATCGACTTCTACAAGCAGATGTGCCAGGAGTTCCCGGACATCTCGTTCATGATCTACCACAACCCACCCAATCACAAGGCCCGTATCCCCGTCCGTGCATTCCCCGAGCTGGTCAAAAATCCCAACCTCGTCTGCATGAAGGACAGCCACCGGGCGCCAACCGAGTTCATCGCGCTGCACGAGATCATCGACGGCAAGATCGCCCACATGGTCAATCAGATGCAGCTCTATCCCTACTATGGGATGGGGGCTGCTGGATGTTGGTCGATCGACGCCTACCGGGGCCCATGGCCGATCATTCGCCTGTATCAGGCGTGTGTCGAGGGGGACGTCGACACGGCGAAACGCATCCTTCGCGAGCTCCGCGGCGATGGCACCGGGGATGAGTTCCATGCGGCGCAGCTTCCCGACGTGCAAGGGGCCGACGTCCAGGCGCTTACGGGTTACATCAAGCCGGGGCCCTATCGTGCGCCGCACGCCCTTGGCCCACAGGATCCCTCGAGCGAGAAGTCCAGGAAGGCGGCGGAGCGCTGGAACCAGCTATGCGACAAGTACCGCCCCGAGGTCGAAGCGCGTCGAGCCGCACTCGTGTAGAGACGAGCCGCGCTTCATGACGCGCAGCCGAGCGTGGCCCGCGGCGCGCCCACATGCTGAACGCGATCGACATGCAGGACTGTGGGGACGGGGAGAAAAGTGTCATTCTCCCCGTCCCCATGTGTCCGTCTTCGGTAAGGAGGTCGATCATGGCCATCACGCTCACTCACACCATCGAAGATGCATCAGAACTCCGCTCGCGCCGCCGATCCGCAGGAGCCACCGCCTAGCGCACTAATGAGGAAGGTCGATGGAGATCAAATACGGGCTCATCAGCACAGACTCTCACGTCGCGCACAACCGAGACGACTTTACCTCCCGGATGTCGGCGGGCAAGTGGGGAGACCGCATCCCCCACATCATAGAGATCGAGCGTGGCGAAGAGCGTGTAGAGGTCTGGGGCACCTACGGCCGGCCGGGGAGGGCGTCGGAGCTCGATCTGTGCAACTGTCCGGCCTTTATGGGCGAACCATTCCCCACGTATCCGAAGCGGTGGGAAGAAGTGCCCAGCATCGCCTACGACCCTCAGGAGCGCCTGAAGGCCCTGGACACCGACGGCGTTGACGCGGAGGTACTCTTTCCCAACACGGGTGCCCCGGGCATGACCTTTTACGGCTATGGAGACCACGAGTTCGAGTTGGACACCGTGCGAGCCTACAACGACACGCTGTCCGAGTGGGTGCGCGTGAGCGATCGCTACCTGGCGCTGGCCATGCTCCCCATGCTTCAGGAGCCGCCGGCGATCGCGCGGGAGATCGAGCGCGCAGTTGAAGGCGGCCACCGGGGGGTGAACGTCGGCGGCGTGGGGGGCCCGGGGCCGGGCGGGCTCCCCCCGATCACCCACCCCCGCTGGGACCCCATCTGGGATGTCTGCGAGCAGCTCGGCGTCCCGGTCCATTTTCACGCCGGCGCCGGGTTCGGCGGAGGATGGGGGCTCAGCGCCACGAGGGCCGGGAGTTGGCAGGGCTACACCCGCCGCCAGGATCACACCGTATACACCTCCGGCTGCGGCGTTGGACCAGCCCGGACCATTCCCCACCTCATCTTCTCGGGGATCACCCAGCGCTTCCCGAACCTCAAGTTCGTGTTCGCGGAGAACGGGATCAGCGGATTCAACTACGCCATCGCCGCCTGTGACCACGAGTGGGAAACCCGTCGTCTGTGGACGGAGGGCATGGCCACTCGCCCGAGCGAGGTCATCCGCCGCCAGATGTACGGAAGCTTCTGGTTCGAGGACGAGGGCATCAAGACCCGGTACGATATCGGCATCGACAACATCATGTGGGAGTCAGACCTCCCGCACGTAAGCTCGTTCTACCCGCGGTCCTGGCAGGTGGTCGAGCGCATCCTTCAAGGGGTGCCGACAGAGGAGCGGCGGAAGATGCTGTACGAGAACGCACTCCGGGTGTACCCGATCAAGGCCACGGTAGTTGCTTCCCCCTCGACGGGACAAGAGTAGGAAGGCGCCCCAACACGTCTTCTACAAGGGACCGGGGAGGCTTTGTTTATGCAGCTCAAAAACGGCTTCATCAGCGTCGACGACCACGTGCAGGAACCACCGGATCTGTGGACCGCTCGCCTCTCGAAGCGCCAGTGGGGCGAGCGGATCCCGCGACTCGAGCACACCGCAGATGGCAGCGAGCGGTGGGTGGTCGATGGGCAGGTGCTCCTGGAGGGTCGCGTGGCCCGGGCCGGAGCGTTCATGGCCGACATCAACGGGGAGCCGACCCGATGGGATGAGGTCCCCCCGGCCGCCTACGTGCCAGCGGAGCGGCTGAAGGTCATGGATGCAGCGGGCGTCGACGGCTCAGCGCTCTTCCCTACCGTAGCTGGATTAGCGGGCGAGGCGTTCGGACGCCTCCAGGACCCGGAGCTCGAGCTGGCCTGCGTGCGGGCGTACAACGACTGGCTGATCGAGGAGTGGAGCGGTGCCAGCGAGCGTTTCATTCCCCAGTGCATCGTGCCTGTCTGGCCGCCCGCTGCGACGGTGGCCGAGATTCGGCGCGCCGTCGGCATGGGCCACCGGGGTGTTGTTTTCCCCGGGGTGCCCATGGAGCTGCGAGACGTGCCCTATCTGGGAGAGGCGGAGTGGGATCCCGTGTGGACGATCTGCGAGGAGCTGGACGTCCCACTCTGTCTACATGCGGGGGGCTCTCAACAGGTGCCCTATGCGCCCTCACCCCCGCTGGCCGAGGCCCTGGCCGGAGTGATGACGGCCGTCAACAGCTCGACGTTGGTCACTCTGTTCCTGTTCTCGCGCGTAGCGCTGAGACATGAGAGGCTGCGCCTGGTGTTCGCCGAGAGCGCCCTGAGCTGGGGAATGATCCACCTCGAGTGGACCAGCCACCAGTTCGAGGGCGACGGCCTTTCCCACGAGCCATGGACGTACGCGGGGGTGGAACACGCCGGGTATGAGCTGACGCCGATTGAGATGTTCCGACGGCAATGCTACTTCAACGGGTGGTACGATCAGGTGACACCCTTCGCCAACTATTTTGGGGCCGACCACATCCTCTGGTCGACGAACTTTCCGCTGGCGACCTCGACCTGGCCACACACCCAGGAAACGATCAGTCGTTGTTTCCATGGGCTTTCGATTGAGGCGCGCGAGCAGGTGCTGTGGAGGAGCGCTGCCCGACTCTACAAGCTGGCGATCAGCGGCCCGGATCAAGAAGCTGAGAGCTGAAGGTCGATAACTGAAAGCTGAAAGCTGATGGCTCAAAGGAGGCTACCGTGAGCGCAGATCGATTGGCGGCCCTCAACCAAAAAATTCTCGAGAAAGGCCTCTTTGCGTATTGGATGCGCCCGGAACGGCGCCGTCCCCCGGACCCGCGCGTGACCCGGTGGCGCGAGGTCTACCCCTTGTTGCTCGATGCTGCGGAGGTCATGGGCCTGGAGCAGACCGAACGTCGGCTCGTGGGCGGCTACCAGATCGTCATGCCTGGCGAGCGGGCGGCCGCCCACCGGCACACCATGTCCGCTATGCGCTTTGTGGTCACGGGAGACGGCACGGCCTACACGACCTGTAATGGCGAGCAGATGTTCATGGAGCCAGGGGATCTCCTGGTACAACCCAACTGGGGCTGGCACGACCACTCGAACCCCGGCTCCCAGCCCGTCATCTGGATGGACATGCTCGACAACGCCCTGGTGGGCTTGCTCGAGGCGGAATTCTGGGAGTTCCCGCCGGAGCGGGAACGGGACCCGGAGCGGGAGCGGCTGGCCCAGCAGCCGCTGACTCACCCCGATGGCTACCACAACCAGTTCTACGGGGTGACCCGTCCCGCCCGGCTGGTGGGGAGCCCGAACCCTTGGGTTCCCTTCGCCTACAAGTTCCGGGACACCCTGCCGGTCTTAGAGCGCATGGCGGCAGAGGAAGAGTGCGACCCCCATGATGGGGTCTTGCTCGAATACACGAATCCGGTCACCGGAGGACACACGTTGCCGACGATGGGGGCCAGGATTCAACTGCTGCGCCCGGGCGAGGCGACGCGCTCCCACCGCCACACGGGATCGGTACGCTACCTGGTTGTGCAGGGGCAGGGCGTCAGCACGCTAGATCTGGACGAGCCCAAGGCGCTGGACTGGGAGGACCACGACCAGTTCACGATTCCGTCCTGGCGCTGGCATCAGCATCGCAACCGATCCACGACTGCGCCCGCGATCCTCTTCTCCATCGGTGATTTTCCGATCGCCGAGACCTTCGGGCTCTATCGCGAAGAAAAAGCGTAGGGCGCTCAGCTTGAACCACCGGGGCACATCCCCGCGCGCGTAATCGAGGAGCTAGTCAAGACTCCGAACGTGGTCTGCTTGAAGGACGGCCACCGGATCATCCACGGCAAGATCCCCATTTTTTCCAGGAGACCCAGTTGTGCCTACTACGAGATGGGCGCCTCCGGCTGCTGGTCGACCTTTGCGTGTCAGGGTCCGTGGCCGATCCTCGCGCTCTACGATGCGGTTGTAGACGGCGACCAGGAGATGGCGCAAGCTACCGTTGCTGCTACTACGTGTCAGTACGGTCATGTCGAGCAGAATCTCATCACGCCGCGTTGAATGGGGCCGCCGGTTCTCCCGTCGGCGGACGGCCAAAGCGGCCGAAGCGCGCCTTAGCGCGCTCGCTCACCGGTTCGTGTCCCCATAGACTCGCACGCTTCAGCCGATCCACGCCGCGGCTCTACGCCCGCATTCTCCAGCTCTGGGCGAAGGTAAAATTCATGAGCTGCCGCTCGCTGGCTCCCGTAGCGTTCCTGATTTCCGATGACGCCGACTTCATCACCGGCAATACCATCGCCGTCTACGGCGGTTTTGCCCTGCGCTGACCGCTAACCATCAGGAGAAACGAAAGTGGCTTTGAGACTGACCATGACCTGCTGTCCTTACGATCGTAGCCGGGCTTTGATACGCGGCGAGGTCAAGCCGCGTGACATCGATCTGGAGATTACGCCTAACGCCGACGACTCTCGGCGGCAGGCTGACAGCCGCGCCGGCAGATTCGACGTCGCTGAGTTCTTCACCGGCGAATACATCGCGGATGTTCCGCGCCGACGTTTGGGCCTCACGGCGATCCCGATCTTCTGCAAACGCATGTTTCGCCATTCGTATATCTACGTGAACAAGCGGTCCGGGATAACCGCTCCCATTCATCTCAACGGCAAGCGTGTCGGGATCCAGACCTGGTTGACCACCACCGCCTTGTGGGCCCGAGGCCTCCTGGAAGACGATCACGGCGTCGACCTGCGGTCGATCACGTGGGTGGCGGAGCGGGCCGTGCGGGAAGCGGAATGGCAGCAACCATCCTGGCTGAAGCTCGAGCTCGCACCGCCGGGCGCTACACAGTTCGACCTCCTCGCCTCAGGAGCGATCGATGCCGGCATCACAACGGGCACGTGGGCCCCCGGCGTCCATCCGGACATCGACTTCCTGTTTCCGAACTATGCCGAGCTGGAGCGGGCGTATTTTCACCGCACCGGCTTCTTCCCCATCATGCACACGCTGCTCATCAAGACCACCGTGTTGGACGCCCACCCCTGGGTAGCCATGAGCTTGTTCGACGCCTGGCAGCAGTCGAAGCAGCGCTGCTATCAGTGGCTACAGCGGCAGCGGGTACACCAGACCTCGCTCTGGTACCGCGCCCTCTGGGAGGAGGAGCAGGCAGCAGCCGGGCCCGATCTGTATCGGTGGGGGTTCCGGGAAACCCGAGCTGAGGTGGACAAGATGCTGGAGTATGCGCACCGGCAGGGCCTCACGCCGCGCAGATTGGAGCCGGAGGAGATGTTCCACCCCAGCACGCTCGACACATAGGCACGATGGGGACGAAGACATCGCACGTGCCGGAGTAAAAGCTGTCAGCATCGAGGTACACGTGTCTATACGCGACTGCGGGCGGCTTCGTGTTCGTCGACGTGATAGCTCCCCCCGGGATTCTCAGCAGCCCCGACCCTAAGCGGGGCGAGGGTTCTGTGTGCTCGGTGCGAACGGTAGTGTAATGTACACTGAGCGGGATCCCCGATATCCCGCGTTCTGAATGTCCGCGATGGTTGCGCTGGCGGAGCGCGCCGGGCGCGCACTGATGCAAACTACTCGATAGTCACATCCGACGCACATACGTGGCTGAACGGAATCCCCCCTCCCCTGACCGCGGGGCGAGGGCCTCTGAGGACGTGTTGTCATGCGGCTCACCGTCTCCGACGTGGTCTCCCCCTCGTACTTCGTGGCGACCGCCGCCGTCGAACTGGGGTTCTTCCAGGCCGAGGGGGTGAACGCCGAGTTTGTGCTGCCGCCGGCTAATCCGGCCCAGGCCCTGCGGGACGGGGAGATTGATTTCCTCGGGAACTCTGCGTACGGCGGGCTGAACGTCTTTCCGGACTGGCGCGGAGGCAAGCTGCTCTGCGCGCTGTCGCAACACGGCTACTGGTTCCTGGCCGTGCGCGCCGACCTCGACGCCCGCCGCGGTGACGTCAGAGCGCTGAAGGGTCAGCGCATCAGCGCCACCGCAGGGCCGCGGCTCGCCCTGACGCGGCTGTTGGTTGACGCCGACATCGACGTGGAGCGCGACAACGTCCAGGTCGTTGGGGCGCCGCCCTACAACCCCAGTGCAAGCTGGTCGCGCCTCGGGATCGAGGCCATTCAGACGGGCCTCGCGGACGCCTACTGGGGGAATGCAATGCGGGCGGAGCTGGGCGTGCGCGAGGGAATCGCCAAGGTCCTGCTCGACGTCCGGCGCGGCGATGGCCCGCCGGCGGCGCGGCGCTACACCTTTCCGGCCCTCATCACCTCTGACCGACTCATTGCGGAGCAGCCGCAGGCAGCCGCGGGCGCGGTACGGGCGGTCCTGAAGACGCAGCGAGCCCTCAGCGTAGACCCATCGCTCGCTACACAGGTGGGACGCCGCTGGTTCCCGCCCGAGGAGGCCGAGCTCATTGCAGAGCTGGTCCGACGCGACACGCCCTTCTACGAACCGACCATCTCCGAGGACGCGGTCGCCGGGGTCAACCAGTTCGCGCAGGACGTCGGCCTACTCTCCGGGCCAGTGCCATACGAGGGGGTGGTCGCCACGCAGTTCAACCACCTTTGGGAGGAGTAGCGACAGCATCACTACCGAGCGGGTGAACATGAGACGCATCAGGGACCGGACGTGGCTCTTGGCCTTTACTTTCGTTCGCGTCTGGCTCCTGAACGTAGTTGCCAAGGCTGCCGCGGATCACCACGTGCACATGCTGATCGAGGTGCCACTCGCCTTCACCCGCGACACGAAGAACCCAGCAGCAAAGATTACCCGTGTCGCTGTCTTGACGCCATTCGTGAGGCCCGCGTAGTATGGGGATCACCCGCGAGACCGAGCATGTGTTCATCATTTGGCAGGCGCCGCCGGGTCGTTCCGCCACGAGGCAGGCAGGAGGGTCACGCGGCCAACAGGCCCAAACCAATGCGGGGGCGAATACGATGGACCGGAAGTATCGGATCATTTCGGCTGATTCCCACCTCGACCTCTCGCCGGACCGTTGGAGGCACCGCGTACCGGCCAAGTGGCGGGACCTCGCGCCAAAGGTGGTCAAGCTGGAGAGCGGCGCCGACGCGTTCCTGATGCCGGGGGGCCAGCCCCGCGTGATCGACTATCTTCAGCACGCCGGCGTGCCCAAGTCCGAGATTCACAAGCAAGTACCGACCTTCGACAAGGTCGCGGGAGCAGGGGACCCCGAGCAACGACTCAAGGAGCAGGACCAGGACGGGGTAGATGCCGAAATCATGTTTTCGACGCAGCCGGGGAATCTGGACATGTTGCGTTCGATTCCCGATTCCGAGGCCTACCTCGCCATTAACCACGCGTACAACGAGTATCTCGCTGAGGAGTACGCCGCGGTCGATCCTCATCGGTTGATCCCCCTAGGTGTCATTCCCGTCGCCGGCGCCGATGCCGCCATCAAGGAGATGGAGTATTGCGCCAACGCCGGCCTGAAGGGCGTGCAGATCGACCGCTACCCCGGCGGGAAGCCCCATCCCACCGCCGAGGACGACAGGTTCTGGGCGGCAGTCCTAGACATGAAGATGGCGGTCACACGCCACTGCGGCTCGGGCTCGACTCGCATGGCCCGCGACGATGAGCCCACATTCGACTACCAGAGGCCCGAATCGGCAGACCGAGCCGGCGGGTTCTTCGCCCGCGACCCGATGCGCCCCTGGTTCTTCCGTTACACGTTCGAGGGCATCGTCGCCCCGGTCCAGATGGCGATGGCCGGCGTTTACGACCGTTTCCCGGACCTGCAGATCTACTGGGGTGAGACGCTGATCGGCTGGCTCCCGTCCACGCTCGTGCAGGCGGAGTCCAACTACGAGCGGTACAAGTACCTGGCCCGGGACCAGTTTGGGTTCGAGTTTCTCGAGACCCCGCTCAGAGAGTACGTCAGGCGGCACAACCTGTGGGGGTTCCTCTCCGACCCCTTCGGCATTCGGATGCGCCACGAGATCGGGGTCGAAACGATCATGTGGGGCAGTGATTTTGCCCATGCTGCCGGCGACTGGCCGCATTCCCTGCAGCAGATCGAGCGGGAGTACGCGGGAGTGCCGGAGGACGAGAAATACCTGATGTTGGCCGGGAACGCCATCCGCTTCTTCCATCTCGACGAGGGCTAGGCCAATCTGGTCAAGGAACGTGTTTTCGTCGTTTTGAATGGGCTGCGGGGGCGGTCGACCGGCGGACGGAGAGACGCGATGCTCACCTCCGAAGAGAACGAGCTGTTGACCCGAATTGGCCCCGGTACCGCTATGGGGGCCATGATCCGCCGGTACTGGCTGCCGGCGCTCTTGTCTGAGTAGCTGGCGGAGCCCGACGGTGCCCCGGTGCGCGTGCGGCTGATGGGCGAGCAGCTGGCGCCGGCCCTGGCCGGCCCGGTCGACGGCTAATTGAGGGCGATGGATGGCAATTGAGATGCGGCTTCGGACCATGGACCTCGTGAGAGAAGACATGGTGCGCCGCAGGATTTTTGCCGATCCGGCGATCTTCAATGCGGAGATGAAGCGCATCTTCGGCCGCACGTGGGTCTGCGTAGGCCATGAAAGTGAAATCCCCGAGCCCGGCGATTTCAAGACCGAGGACATCGATGGACGGCCGATCATCCTCACCCGGCATGTGGATGGCAAGATCTACGCGCTCCTCAACTCGTGCCGGCACCGCGGCGCGACGGTTTGCGAGATCCCTTACGGCAAGACCAATGTATTCAGATGCCCGTACCACGGGTGGACGTACCTGAGCAACGGTGAATTGATTAGCGTCCCATATCGTGAGGAGTTCGGCCCCGACTTTGACATCGCGAGCTTTGGCCTGGGACGTCTGCCGAGGGTGGCGACCTATGGTGGGTTCCTCTTCGTCAGCTTCGGCAGCGACGGCCCGGATCTTTTGGAGCATCTCGGACATGCTGCACCGTGGGTCGATCAGTTTTCTGGCCGCGCGCCCGAACGAAAAGTTCAGGCCACTAAACCCGTCAAGCAGCGGTACGTAGGAAACTGGAAGTTGCAGCTCGACAATTTCGGGGACAACTACCACCCGCAGTTCGTGCATCCAGCCGGCTTCGGCCCACGCCGACGGCGCCAGGAGCCGAATGGGGCCGGAGCGCAGTCAAGCGGCCCCGCCTCACGGCCCTCGGACGTCGGAAGCCGCATCCAGCGCAGCTTTGCACGTGGCCATGCCATGATGACATTCAGCCCTCCCCGGTCTTTCGGGGATCCCCCGAAGCTCGCGGAATACATAACAGCGCTCAGCGAGCGCGTCGGGCCGGACGAGGCTCGTCGTTTGGTCGCAACAGACCTCCACGTTTTCATCTACCCCAACCTCTTCATTCAGACGAATATGAATCACTTCCGCATCGTTCGTCCGCTGGCCGTGGACCAAAGCGAAGTCCAGACGTACGCCTGCAGGCTCGTTGGAGCGCCCGATGAGTACAACCAGGCCAACCTGGAACTGACCGCGGGGTGGGGTTCTCCCGCAGGTTTCGTCCAGGTTGACGACCTGGAGGCCCTAACGCGCGTCCAACGCGGTTTGAGGGCTGACGTCGATCAGTGGGTGCTCTTCAAGATGGGTCGCGACGAGCGCGTTAATGAGGACGGAGACCGAGAAAGCAACTCGATGACCGACCTGTTGTCTCGTGGCTTCTACCGCGAGTGGGCGCGACTCATGTCGGAGCCGGACAGACGATGACCGGCGTGCTTCGGACGCTCGGCGGGCCGGCACTCCAATACGATGTGGAGCAATTCCTCTACCGGGAGGCCTGGCTGGTCGACAGCCGGCAGTACGACGAATGGCTGGCGCTCTTCACCGTTGACGCGCTGTACTGGGTGCCGAATGGCAGCGCAGATTCCGACCCGAAGGAAAGGGGCCAACTCGCGTACGAGAACCTCAGCGGTTTGGAGCACCGGGTCTACCGTCTGAAGCTTCCAGGCATCGGGCCGCAGTCGCCGCCACCCAGCTATCGCCACCTGGTTGGCAATGTGATTCCAGCGTGGACTGGTGACAACGAGCTTCTCGTAATCTCGAGCCAGGTCGTGTCTTTTGCGAGGCAGGGCCGCGAAGCTCAGTACGCAGGGACCTGGGAGCACCTGCTGACCCAGATTGACGGCCGGTGGCGAATCCGTCGGAAAAAGGTCTCCTTGATCAACAATGATCAAGCTTTGTGGCAGTTGCCGGTGCTCTGACCGCTCTCGATAGTCGGAGCAGAGGCGCCAACCGCGGCCCGGCAACCTCTGGAGCACGCCGAATGGCGGACACGATACGAGTCGCAATGGCGGGCCTGGGCATTGCTGGCCGGATCGTACTGCCCTGGTTCAACCGGACGCCGGGGGTCGAGCTGGCGGCCGTGGCCGACACGCGCCCCCCGGCGCTGGAGCCGTTCCGGGCGCGAGGGCTGCGTACCTTCGACAGCGTGGACGCCATGTGTCGGAGCGCCGACGTGGACGTGATCTGGATCGCTACGCCCAACGAGCGGCATATGGAGCACGTGATCATGGCAGCGGACAACGGCAAGCACGTGGTCTGTGAGAAGCCCATGGCTCTGAATCTCCCGCAAGCGCAGGCCATGATCGAGGCGGTCGAGCGGAACAATGTGAAATACGTCCAGCGGTCGAAGGTCTTCGACCCGCCGGTCCGGAAGATGCGTGAGGTGGTGGCGAGCGGGCAATTGGGCCGGGTGATCCAGATCAACTCCTGGAACTATCGAGGCTGGCTCGTGAACAACACCTTTCTGTCGACGGAGCTGGACACCGAGCGGGGTGGCGGGCTTACCTATCGGCAGGGGCCCCACCAGTTGGACATCGTGCGGAGCATCGGTGGCGGCCTGGTGAACAGCGTGCGGGCGACGACCGGTCGCTGGTCCCAGGACTTCGACACGGAAGGCAACTACGCGGTCTTCTTGGAGTTCGAGGACGGCACGCCAGCGCTGGTCAGTAACAACGCGTACGGCTATTTCGACACCGGAGAGCTCACCTGGGGCATCGGCGAAGGTGGGCCACAGGTCCCCGTGGAGCTGCTGTATGAGGGAAAGTACCGGCAAATGCGCCCGCTCGATCCGAAGGAGAAATACGCATTGCCCCGGTATGCTGGGCCAGCGGACCAGGGCACACAGGCGGGTCTAGGAGAAGGACGACATCATCAGCCCTTTTACGGCCTCACCATCGTGAGCTGCGAGCGCGGAGACGTCCGTCAATCGGAAAACGGACTGTACATCTACACTGACGACGGGCGCTCGGAGATCCCATGCGAGCCGGTGGCCGGACCTCGCAACGAGGTGGCGGAGCTGTTCGCGGCAGTGACTGAGAATCGCCCCTCGGTCGTTGATGCCCACTGGGGTATGGCCACGCTGGAGGTCATCCTCGCCATTCGCCAGTCCTCCGCCGAGCGCCGCGACGTGACGCTGGAGCACCAGGTGCCGTTTGTGGGCCTCTGGACGTGAGAGCCTGCATCTGGCCTTTGCGTGAGCTCCTCGTTGAGTTGATGAGAGCATACCCCTCGGAGCGTGGGGCGATGACCGATCCTGCCTTCAGCTCCAGCTCAGAGGATGGGTTGAAAGATCGGCGACCATCGCGTCGCTACACCCGGTAGACGCGGCGCGCATTGTCCCCAAGCAGCGTAACCCTTGTATTGAACTGCTTCGCCTGGGGTAAGTACAATCCGACGCATGAAGGCAGCCCGCTCATGCTCGAACCAAGAGTGGTCCCCCATAATAAGCACCTGGATTACGACTGGTCTGATCCTCGCCGCGATCATGATCGGCGCATGCGCGCCCGCGCCGCCAGCGACCTCCGTTCCGGCGGTGCGCGGGGAGCCTGCCACGTCCGGCACGCCTAGCCGCACGCTGGTGATTATTGCGCGAGGTGAGCCGCCGAGCCTCGCGATGCGGGCCTTTCAAGCCGCAGGCGGAAACTCCAACAGCCATAGTGTATTCAACGCGACCCTTGACAACGTTGACGAGCATGGGACTCCCCGCCCGGAGCTGGCGGAGGCGCTGCCCGAGCTGAACACCGATACCTGGCGGGTATTCCCGGACGGGCGGATGGAGACCACCTACCACCTCAAGCCGGGCCTGACTTGGCACGATGGGACGCCGCTGGCCGCGGCGGACTTCGTTTTCGCCTGGCGCGTGTACGCCAACCCCGCATTTGGCACCTCGAGCACGCCCCCTGTGGGCGAAATCGCGGAGGCGTTAGCCCCGGACAATCGGACGCTGTTGCTCCGTTGGGAACGGCCATTTGCTCGCGCCGCACTCCTGCGGGCGCAGTCGCAAATTGAAGGCTTCCAGGCGCTTCCACGCCACATCCTCGAAGAGCGCTACCTCGAAGGGGACTACGAGACCTTCTCAAACCACCTGTTCTGGACGCGCGAATACATGGGCTTGGGTCCCTATCGGTTGGACCGCTGGGAACCAGGCACGTCCATCGAGGGCGTGGCCTTCGACCAGTTCGTTCTGGGGCGTCCAAAGATCCCGCGGGTACGCATCGTCTTCATGGCGGATGCCAACTCGGCCGTAGCGAGCCTGCTCAGCGGGGAGGCGCATGTCGCTCTCGACTACTTGGTGATGTACGACCAAGCCGCGACGTTGCAGCAGCAGTGGGGCCCCACGAACGGGGGTACCGTGCTCTTCAGCCCTCTGCTTTACCGACTCGGCGTCGTCCAGTTCCGTCCCGAGCTGATGGCGACGCCGGCGATTCTGGACGTGCGCTTCCGTCAGGCGTTGGCCCACGGGATGGACAAGGGGACGATCAACGACGCACTCTTCGGCGGGCAGGCGATTGTGACGGACGGTCTGCTCTCACCCCGGTCCGACTACTACGCGGCCATCGAGCCCGCGATCACCAAGTATCCATACGATGCCAGGCGAGCGCAGCAACTCCTGGAGGAGATGGGCCTGCCGCGGCAGCCAGACGGACTCTATCTGGGGCTGGATGGCCAGCCCTTCTCGTTTGAGGTCATGGTCCTTCAGAATCCCTCCCAGGAATCGGAGAACGCCATCATCGTCGAGGGCTACCAGCGGATCGGCATGAACGCCGTCGGACGTATCCTGCCCGTCGCCCAGTTCGCCGACGGGCAGGCCAGGGCGAGCTACACTGGTATGCTGACAACCGGCGCTGCCGGCTTCGAGCCCGATCTCAGCCGATTCACCCCTGCGCGCATTAGCCGGCCGGAGACCCGGTGGCAGGGCACGAACTACGGCGCCTGGTTGAGCGAGGCCTACGATCGGCTGTGGGATGCCTACAACGTGAGCCTGGACCGGTCCGAGCAGATCCAGGTGATGGCCCAGATGGAGAGGATACTGAGCGAGGAGCTACCCCAGATCCCGATGTTCTACACGCCGCTCGTGACTCCGTACGTTGACGCCCTGGTCGGGCCTGCCTTGCGTACCTCTCGGGTCGCCGACAACATGGGCCGCATTCACGAGTGGTACTGGCGCTCTTGACCCTCCTACACCCGTAGCCGTACCCATCAGATGCCGAATCGGCAGCGGCCTTTGGCGCTCCCTGGATCACCAAGACGACGGCAAACCATCAGGTGCGAACGAGGCCCTAGAGGCGCGGCCGAAAACGCCTTCTGTCATCCTGAGCGAAGCGAAGGATCTCCCCTTAAGCGTAAGTTGGCGGTCACGAGAGGTCCTTCGTCGCTGCGCTCCTCAGGATGACGGGGCTTTGCGGCCGGGGTTCTAGAGGCGCTCCGAGTTGCCGTAGTAGAACTCGCAGGAACTCATCTGGCGCTGGAGGGGTGCCGAACTAATGTACGATCAGTTCTTCAGGACCGGCCAAGAAGTCACTCCCTCTCGATCATCAGGCCGCAGATCCCCACGCCAGGCATCTGCGTCCAGGAATCGTATTCGCGATAGTGGTCGGCCATCTCTCGCGGGTCATCGACGATGCATTCGAGGCCGTCCCGCATCGCTCTCCGCTCGTACTCGTTCCAGATGCCGGGGCAGGTCTCCCCGAACCAACGGAGGACGGACGGTCGAGCCCCGAGGGGTGAGAGGAGGCGCGAGTAGAGCGCTTCCTCGTCGTAGACCCGCTGGAAGAAGAACAGATCGCCCGCCGCGGCTTGCGTGCCGTAGACGTCCTCGGACCGGAACTCCTCGCGAAAGCGGCGATCGACCGGAACGGTGAGGATCAGCCTGCCCCCCTTTCGCAGACGATCGTACATGACCCTGACGGCATGGGTGTCGTCGTAGTCTCCCGAGATGTGCTCGACAACCGATATCGACCAGATGCAGTCATACACTTGGGTGTCAGCCTCGAGGGCGTCGACCGTGGCGCGCCTGGCTTCGACGTTCCGAATGCCAAGGCTGCGCAAAATGAGCGAGGTCGTCGCTAGATCCTGCGGGTCGGGATTGATCATCTGGATTCGGGGCGCCGTTGGCAGGCTGGCAACGTATAGGCTGAAGAGGCGCGGCGAGCTTACGTCCAGGCAGTGTCCCGACGTTCGGGGGAGGTACGACCGGGCAACGGGAAACTCGAGGTACCGAGAGCCGTTCAGCGGCGCGAGAAGGTGACTCACGCCCTTGCGGAGCTCTCCTCGGCGGATGAGGCGCCACCCCATGCGCCGGCCAAATCGGTTGAACTCAACGCCGGGCGCGCCCTGTCGTTCGGCGTACCTGGCTGCTGCCAGGCTCCTCGCGTACCAGAGCAACACCCTGCTCGGAGACCACTCCGTTGCCATCTATGAGACCCCAGGATTCGCCGGCATAGATCTCAGGAGGGCGACGTGTCGGGAGTTCGCCCTCAGGCACCCTCTCGCTGCTGCACGGTGTTGCGTGCGAGCCGCACGCGGTCCACGCGAATGACCACGCCGAAGCCCTTGCGCTCTGGATCCGCCTGAAGCTCGCGCGGGTGCGTACGCCCCATCACCTGCTCGCGGAGCTCGCCCTCCTGGTGGATGGTCGCCTCCCCGTAGAGGCGAAGGTAGGAGATGCCCCGATTCTGGTTGCGGTAGAAGACGACAACCTGCGGGTTCGCCGCGACCTGCTCGATCTGCTCCGCGCGGCTTCGCTCCCACCACGCGAGGTGGTCGCTGTCCCAGACCATCATACTGCCCTTGAAGGCCACGTCTGGGCTGCCGGACCGGCTCGCGGTCGTCAGGATGCATGGCGTCCCATCGTCCAGCGCGCTGTTGATCGCTTCGGCCCACTCGGTGAGGTCGACCGGCTTGACGTCCGTGCCCGCCGCTTGCGCTCCTGGTTGCATGAAGTCCTCCCTGTGTCGAATGCATGGAATCCATTGTGGTGAAACGCCAAGAGCCGGATGGGAATTCCGGCAGCTGCAGTGCTGAAGGAGGCCGGTGCCGAAGGGGGGACTCGAACCCCCACGGGAGTACTCCCACTACGCCCTGAACGTAGCGCGTCTGCCAGTTCCGCCACTTCGGCTCGACGCCGGATTATAGCAAGGGCACTCATGCGGTCGCGCGATTTGACACGACGTCCGTGGGATGCCAGGATCTGGTTGCGTGACACACGTCAGGCGATGAGCGCTGCGACGCCGTGCGCTGATCTGCGTCGGAGCCCGCCTTCCTGGAGGCACGACGATGCTGAGCCGCGAAGAGAACGAACTCCTCACGCGCACCGGGCCGGGCGTGCCCATGGGTGAGCTGTTCCGTCGCTACTGGCTGCCCGCGCTCCTGTCCGAGGAGCTGCCCGCGGCAGACGGTCCCCCCATCCGGGTGCGGTTGCTCGGGGAGGACCTCGTCGCCTTCCGAGACTCTGTGGGCAGAGTCGGACTTGTCGAAGCGCACTGCGCCCACCGCGGCGCCTCCCTCTTCTTTGGGCGAAATGAGGAGTCCGGCATCCGGTGCGTGTACCATGGATGGAAGTACAATGTCGATGGCCAGTGCGTCGATATGCCCAATGAGCCACCCGAGAGCACCTTCAAAGAGAAGATCCGCCTCACCGCGTATCCGACACGCGAGGCTGGCGGGGTCATCTGGGCCTATCTGGGACCTCCAAACGAGATGTCCGAGCTGCCCCAGCTAGAGTGGACGCGTGTGCCGAGCAGCCATCGCTATGTCCACAAGCGGCGCCAGGCCTGCAACTATCTCCAGAACGTGGAAGGCGAGGTGGACTCTGCCCACGTGTCGTTCCTCCACCGGCAGTTCAACCCAGGCCAGCTCGGCCGGATGGCCCGCGGCCAGGCGCTCCTTGGACAGGCGACCGATCGCGCGCCCGTGTTTGTGGTGAACGAAACCGAGTACGGTCTGCGCATCAGTGCACGGAGGACCTGGAACGACGAGACGCACTACTGGCGGATCACGCAGTTCCTCATGCCGAGCTACACGATGATCCCGGCCGAGCCCGTATTCCCCATCAGCTTTACGGCGGCCATCCCTCTGGACGACGAGAACCTCTGGGGCTATACGGTCGCCTGGCATCCGGATCGCCCGCTTACGGAGGCGGAGGTCGCCACCATCGAGTCATGGACCGGCATCTACGCCGAGGTCGTGCCGGGCAGCTACGGGACGGTCGCGACGAAGGCGAACGACTACCTGGTCGATCGGCAGAGGCAGCGGACCGAATCGTTCACGGGAATCCGCGGCATCCGCGAGCAGGACCTCGCCGTCCAGGAGGACCAGTGGGGCCCCATCTGCGACCGGACTCGGGAGCACCTGGGGACCACCGACGCGGCCGTCATCGCCGTGCGCCATCGCCTCCTCCGGGCAGTGAGAGATGCCCAGCGCGGCCAGGGACCGGTGGAAGCCTACCGTGGCGAGGCCTACCGGGTCCGATCGGCCGCGTTCCTGCTGCCTCAAAGCACGCCGATCGACGATGGCGCTCGGAGCGCGCTGGTCGCATCCGTCTGACGCGTCACAGTCCCCTGGTTGGAGTTCGGGGGCAAGAATGGAGCCGCTATGAGCACGCGTTACTCTGTGCCTGGCATCGGGATGCTCGTTGCCGTCGTGATCCTCGCTGCATGCGCTGCACCCGCGTCGCCGGGTGGCGCGCCAGGAGAACCGGGCACCGAGGACGGCGCGGGGGCGCGGGCCAGGACGCTCGCGTTGGGGGTCCGGTACGAGATCAATGACCTGGCCCCGAAGATTCAGACCGGGATCACGGCTAATGGGACTAAGCGCCTCTTCAATGCGTCCTTCGCCCTCATTGATGCTGCTGGGCAGGCGACGCCCTACTTAGCGGAGGCGCTTCCGCAGCTCAACACCGACACATGGACGGTGCACCCCGACGGGCGCATGGAGACGACCTACCGGCTCAGGCCCGACCTGTCCTGGCATGACGGCACGGGTCTAGTAGCAGACGACTTCGTGTTCGCCCTCCGCGTGTACACGGACCCCGCGCTGGGCGTCTTCGACTCGGTCCCGCAAGATCGGATCGAGGAGGTTGTCGCTGTGGATGCGCGCACGGTCCTGATTCGATGGCGGACCCTCTATCCGGACGCGGGGGGTCTCCATTTCTCCGACCTTGAGCCGTTGCCCCGGCACCTGCTGCAGGAGGCCTACGAGGGCGGCGACGCCGATGCCTTTCAAAGTCACGCCTACTGGACGCGCGAGTATGTCGGCGCCGGTCCCTACCGCCTCGAGCACTGGGAGCCCGGCTCTCACCTCGCGACTGTTGCCTTCGAGGGCCACGCCCTCGGGCGACCCAAGATTGACCGGATCACGGTCCGTTTCATCGAGGACGAGAACACGATGCTGACCAACGTGCTCGCGGACGAGGTTCAGCTCGCCTTCGAGAACTCGCTCCGGTTCGAACACGCCATGGTTCTCAAAGGGGACTGGGCCGCGAGCGGCAGGGGCGTCGTCCTGCTCGATCCGGTCCAGCCGCGCTTCACGAACGTTCAGTTCCGTCCCGAGTATGCGAACCCGAGCGCCATTCTCGACGTCCGCGTGCGGCGCGCTCTGGCCCACTCCGTCGATAAGCACGGGATCAACGAGGGACTATTTGGCGGCGAGATCCCGTTGGCCGACCAGTTCCTGCCGCGTTCGATGCCCTATTTCGCGGAGCTCGACCGCGGCATCGTCAAGTATCCGTACGACCTGGCGCGAGCAGAGCAGCTCATGGGCGAGGTCGGGTACCGAAAGGGCAGCGACGGCATCTTCGCGAACGCGGCAGGCGAGCGCGTTGCCTTCGAGCATTGGGTCATCGCCGGAAGCCAGAATGAGCGGCAAGGGGCCATCATGGCCGACGGCTGGCGCCGCGCGGGGTACGACGTCGCGGAGTTCGCGATTCCCACCGCGCAGTCCACCAACGGGGAGGTACGAGCTACCTTCCCGGCCCTGTCCAGCGTTGCGACGGGCGGCGGGGAAGCCAATCTGAACATCCTCACGAGCACGCAGATCCCCTCTCCGTCCAATCGGTGGCGCGGGAACAACCGCGGCGGCTGGAACCACTCCGAGTACGATCGGTTGTGGGAGTCCTTTACGTCCACGCTCGATCGGGCGGAGCGTAACCGCCAGGCGGTCGAGATGATGCGGATGGCGACGGACGACGTTGCGCAGATCTTCCTCTTCCACAACCCGAATGTCACAGCGCACGTGGCAACGCTGATTGGCCCGACGCTCGGGGCGCCCGAGATGCTGCCAAGCTGGAATGTCCACGAGTGGGAGCTGCGGTAACGCCGGCCGAGGGCGGCAGCGCCCGGATGGGATGCCGACGATCGACGTGCGACGGCTGCCCCCTTCGCGTCCGGACGCGCTCCTGCAGCGACAACTCCGCCGGGCGGTGTCGTCGGTGGCACGCCGCGTTGCCGCGCGTGATGTGTCCCAAGGGAGCATGAAGGCCTATGCGTGAGGAGCGTCCCGGACTCCGAGTGGCCGTTGCCGCGCTGCAGCACCGCGATTTCCGCCTCTTTTACATCGCGCTTCTCGCTGCCGCCCTCGGCGCGCAGATCCAGACCACCGCGAACCTCTGGCAGGTGTATGAGCTGACGGGCTCGGCTCTGCACCTGGGCCTGACGGGGCTCGCGCGAGCCGTGCCGGTCCTGGCGCTGTCGCTCATGGGCGGCGTCATCGCGGATCGCGTCAACCGACGGACGTTCATCATGATTACCCAGGCGGTGACCGGCATGCTTGCCGTCGTTCTCGCCTTGCTCACGGCCGGCGGACTCATACAAGTGTGGCACATCTATCTGACCGTCTTTCTGGGCGGGACGTTGATGGCCGTCAATGCGCCGGCGCGGACCGCGATGGTCCCGAGCCTGGTGCCGCGACATCATTTGCTGAATGCCATCGCACTTCAATCGACCGTGTGGCAAGTGGCCAACGTTGTGGGCCCGGCGATTGCCGGCCTCCTCATCGGGGTCTTCGGCCTGGGAGCGACCTACTTCCTGAACGGGTTGGCGCATGTGGTCACGGTCGGAGTCCTGGCCCTCGTTCAGGTCGGGGCGCTGGCGTCCCGCCCACGCGAGTCCCCCGTCAAGAGCCTGCTCGAGGGGATTCGGTTCGTCCGCCAGGAGTCGATTATCCTGGTGCTTCTGGTGATGGACACAGCAGCAACTCTGCTGGGGGCGTACCGAGCGCTGATGCCCATTTTCGCGATCCGACTGGGCGCTGGGTCAGAGGGATTCGGAACGCTCCTGTCGTCCTCGGCGGTGGGGGCCGTGCTCGGCGCGGCGGCGATCATGGCGCTGGGCGATGTGCGGTACAAGGGGCTGTTCGTCATCTTCGGCATCCTGGGCTACTGCGCAGCGCTCGTGCTCCTGGGGCTGGCGCCGTGGCTTCCCGTCGCGCTGGTGGCGGTGGCCCTGCTCGGCTTTTTCGACTCGGTCCAGATGCTGCCGCGCAACACCGTGATCCAGGCGATCACGCCCGATCACCTGCGTGGACGGGTGTCGAGCTTCCAGAGCATGCTCACCGGCGGGGCTCCGTCGCTCGGACAGGCCACCAGTGGTGCACTGGCAACGCTCGTGGGCGCGCCCCTCGCAGTCATCGTCGGGGCCGTGAGCTGCGCGATCGTGATCTTGGGCATTGCCGGAACGCGGCCGGATCTTCGCGAGCGCGACCTCGGGGCAATGAAGGAGCCGCAAACGGGACGCTGATGCCCTCTGGGGTGCGCGGGAGCGTGGCGCGGCGACGTCCCCGCTTCCAGCTTGTGAGAGGTCTCATGGCGTTGCGACGAACCACTCCCGGGCCATTGGGTCCGTCACGAGGAAGTTGAGGAGCAGCTCGGCCACCTTCCTCTGGGCAGAGTCGCTCGGATGGGTGCCGTCGTTTCGAAAATCTTCGCACTGCCACGTCAGGCCATCGCTTCTGACAGTCAGGCCATCGGCCCAGAGGTAGGGGCCCCAGGCAAGCCATGGCGCACCTACCGGGCCTCGCTTCGGGTCGTAGTTGAGATCGGGCGAACCGTCGATCTGCTCTTGCACGAGCCATTTGACCGCGAATCCGCTCTGGTAGGCGAACGGCTCCGGGTTCAGCGGCGTGTTGGCGTAGCCCGCATAGATGCGACTCGACAGGTAGGCGAGCTCGAGGTTAGGAAAGCGCTCCTTGGCTGGTCGTTGTCACTGGATGCCGGTTATCGCGGGAACGGGCCCGGCAGCGTCCCGCTGTTCTCATGACGATCCGGCCGCGATGAGGGTTTCAATGAAGCGGGCCGTCTCCGCGCTATACTTCTGCAACCGACGAGGAGGTGTGCTGGGTGAAGCTCGTGTGCACGCAGAAAGCGCTGGCCGAGGGGTTGGCCACCGTCGAGCGTGCGGTCCCGACGAAGAGTCCGCTGCCGGTCCTCTCCAACGTGCTGCTACAGACGGACGAACGGAGGCTGAAGCTCGTCGCGAACAACCTGGAGATGGCGATCAGCGCGTGGGTGGCGGCCAACGTCGCCGAGGAGGGGGCTGTGACGCTCCCGGCCAGGTTACTGGGAGATTTCGTCGCGTCGCTCGGCGGAGGCGACATCCAGATGGAGATCAAGCCCGGAACGCGGACGATGCATCTCGCGTGCGGTCGGTTCGAGGCGAACATCAACGGGATCGACGCGGACGACTTCCCCGCGGCGCCCGCGGTCGGCGATGGGAGCCGCTGTCGCATTGCCGCGAAGACGCTGCGCACAGCCATCACGCAGGTGGTCTTCGCCGCGGCCGCCGACGAGACGCGCCCGGTGCTCTCCGGCGTGCTGGTGACCATCGATGGCAGCGAGCTGACGATGGCGGCCGCGGACGGGTTTCGCCTCGCGGTCCGCGCGGTATCGCTCGCCGATCCCGTTGCCGAGAAGCTCACCCTGCTGGCCCCTGCCCGGACGCTCAACGAGCTGGCTCGGATCATCCCGGACTCTGAGGACCCGGTCGAGATCACCGCCACGCATAACCGGAACCAGGTCGTGTTTCAGTTTCCAGCGTCCGACTCGGGCCGAGCGCCAACACTGCTGGTCGTCGGACGGTTGATCGAGGGCCAGTTTCCCGACTACCAGCGGATCATCCCGCAATCCTACCAGACGCGGGTTGTCGTGCCCGTGTCGGACCTCCTTCAGGCAACGAAGACCGCGTCCGTGTTCAGCCGGGACAACTCCAACATCGTGCGGATCTCGGCAACGCCGAGCGGCGACGAGCTTGTGCCCGGCCGGGTGGACGTGCTCGCGAGCAGCGCGGAGATGGGGGACAACGCTGGACAGCTTGACGGCAGCGTGGAGGGGGATGCGGTCCAGATCGCGTTCAACGGCCGCTACCTGCGCGAGGCGCTTGAAGCCGTCCATTCGGGCGAGGTCGCGCTGGAGATCACGAGCCCGACCAGCCCGGGTCTCGTGAAGCCACTCGCGGGCCCCGGCCACCTGCACGTCATCATGCCGATGCACGTGGCGCGGTGATAGATCCGGACGATCAGATGAGCGTGTCGTTTCGTCGGACGATCCAAGTTGGTTTGGCCTAGCCTTGCGCGTGATCGAACGCGCGATTGGCGTACATGACCATGACGCCGTCACGCTGGCGCCCGTTAAGGATCAGCGCCATTGGTGTACAGAAGATTGTGATAGTATGTACGCATGCCGAAGAGGACTACTATTGAGATTGATGAAGACCTGCTGGCGCGGGCTAAGCGGGCACTGCCAGGCAGAACGACCCGCGCCACCGTTGAAGAGGCCCTACGGCGCGCTGCCGAAGCTGCCGAGGCGAATGCCACGCACCGGGCCGAGGCCCAGCGCGCCTACTTGCTCAGCCTGAACGCCCATCTTGATCTGTCGGTGTTGGCCTCGGACGCTATGTGGCGCTAAACGGTTGGGTCCTGGACAAGAGCGCTGCCGCGCGGGCTGATGATCCGGTTGTGGGCGCTCAGCTCGCGGAACTCGCGGGCGTATTGTTTGTGTGCGCGGTCGGGGAGTTGGAGCAGCTCTACTCGGCGAGATCAGCCGCCGACTACGATGCCCGCAAGTCGCTGCTGCACGCCAGCTTCCAGATCGTTGCCGCCCCGGCGGACATTTTTGACCGCGCGCTTCGCCTCCAGCAGGATCTGGCCCATCACCATGGAATGTGGCACCGCACACCTATTCCAGATCTGCTGATAGCGGAGACTGCGCTGTTCCACGGGCTTGGCGTCGTCCACGTCGATCGGGACTACGGAAGAATTGCCGAGGTACGGCCGCTTATCGCTCGCCGCCTGGCAAGCTAAGAGCCCGCGGAGAAATAATCTGGTCTGCCACACCTCAACAAGAAACAACGTCGGTTGGTGCTGGCTGCCGAAGCACACGCGCTGGGACGTGGCGGGGTCACCCGGCTGGCGCGGACATCGGGCGCAGCGCCTGCTCATCGTGCTGGACGAGTTCCCGTATGTCTGTGAAGTGACCCCCGGGCTGGACACCATCGCGCAGGCGGTGGGACGACGGAGCGCCGACGAGATCTTCGACCACCTGCGTCGACTGCAGGAGCTCCAACTTCTGCGCCGCGAGGTGCCCGAGACGGAACGGCAGCGTGCTCGGACCCAGCGTGTCCTCTATCGCCTGGCTGATCCCTACCTCCGCTTTTGGTTTCACTACGTGTCGCCGTTCCAGTCGCTCCTGCAGCTCGGGCGCGCGCCCTACGTCTGGGAGCGCGAGATCGCTCCCACACTCGACGAGTTCGTGGCGCGTACGACCTGGGAGGAGGTATGCATCCAGCACCTCTGGCGGCGCCTGGAGACGGGCCAGTTGCCTGCGTCCGTTGCGCAACTCGGGCGCTGGTGGGATCCGAGAGAGGAGATCGACCTCGTCGGCCTCTGGCGCGGACAAGCCACGCTGGTCGGCGAATGCACATGGACCGCGGGGCCGGTGGACGAGCGGGTGTTCATGAACCTGCAGCGAAAGGCGCAGCAGCTCCCGCTCGCTGAGCGCCCCCTGTGGGTGCTGGCCAGTCGCGCCGGCTTCGATCGCATCGTCCGCCAGCGCGCGGAGCACGGCGACTGCTTGCTCATCGAGCCGGCTGATCTGTACCCGGAGGACGCGGAGGTTTTCTGACATGGACACGATCATGCCCGGATTGACCGAGGCGCTGATTCGCCAGCACACAACGCCGGATTCGTTGCCACCTGCAATTAGCGATCCCTGGTAACGACCCTCGGTTATTTGTTACGAGTCGACCTTGGCGGCCGGCAGAGTGCGCAGGACGAGGAAAGCAGGTCGCCCTGTGGACATAGATGCCAAACGCGAGTACGCCATGCACGAGCGGGGGAGCACGGGCGCTGGGTTGATCGTGATGACTGCGCTCGCCCCGATCCTGCTCGGCGCGCTGGCCCTCCGACTGGTCGTCATCGCGAGCCCCCTCGGCTGGCTGGAGGGTGACGAGGCAGTCGTCGGATTGATGGCCCGCCACATCCTCTACGACGGCGAGCGGCCAGTCTTCTACTGGGGCCAGAATTACATGGGCGCGCTGGAGGCCTACGCCGCTGCGCTCGCCTTCGCCCTCCTCGGTCCCACGACCTTCGCCCTCAAGCTCGTCCCGACACTCTTCTCGGTGGGGTTCATTGGTCTGAGCTACACGGTTGCGGCTCGGCTCTTTGGCCGAGGGCCGGCGCTGCTCACGGCCCTCTACCTGGCCGTGCCGCCCACCATGCTCGCCGTGTGGAGCACGAAGCCGCGGGGTGGGTACGCGGAGCTCCTGTTCTTGGGCGAGCTAGTGGGTCAGTTCCTGTGAGCGTGGCCTTTTCGTCCAGTAGGGCGCGGGCTTGTCCCGCGCCGCTTCGCGGCGCAACGGCGGGGCACAAGGCCCCGCCCTACCGGACGATGGAACCCGAAGCAATGGCAATATCCATGAGAAGTGACCCACTAGTTCTGCTCCTCGCGCTGGTCGTGGGGGACCGCGTCAGGGCGGGGACGCCCGGCCCAGCGTTGTCAGCCGACCCGTCCCGGCCCGATCTCATGGCACGGCCGGGAGGGGTCCGCCTCAGGTGGACGCGAATCGGGATAAGCGCGGCGCGGTCCGCCGCCTGGCCGACGCTGCTCGGGCTGGCCGCAGGGCTCGCCTTCTGGACCAACCAGCTCGCTGTGATCTACCTGGCGCCGGTCGCCGCGTACTTGATGCTCCGCCTCGGCCGAGCCGTCATCGGTGCCGGCATCGTCGCGAGTGTTGGGTTTCTGCTCGGAGCCGCACCCTTCATCGTCGACAGTGTCCGCGGACATCTAACGACCGCGGCAGCCCTGGCAGACCAGGCGACGACGTGGGCTGAGATTCCCAGCAGCCTGTTGAGCCTCTGGCGTGTCGGGCTGCCAGTCCTGGTTGGACTCGCTCAACCGATAGGCAACACTGACCTGTGGCAGGCCCACGGCACCATCGGGCCCGCCCAGCACCTACCAGTAGCGGTTGTGGCAGACGTCCTCCTCGTGATCGGATTGATTCCGTACCGCCAGCCTCTTTTTCGTCTTCTCCGGCGCGGAAACAGATCGGAGACCGGGCCGGCCCTGCTCATCACCGTCGGGCTGGCCGCAGTGGCATTCCTCCCCTTCACGCAGCTCTCGTTATGGCCCGCGGAGCCCCGCTATGCCCTTCTCCTGTACGTCCTGGTGCCGCTCGATGCCGGCGTTGCGTGGCGCTTGCGTCCGCGCCGATCGCTCTTCCTCATGACGGTCATGCTCCCCCTGGCGCTGAACGTCCACAACCTGGCCACGGCGGATCCTTGGCTACTCTCGCCAGCCCCGGGGGGCGGAAGTACCCCCGAAACACGTTCTGCCTTGATCCGCTTTCTGGATGATCAGGGCATCGATCGCGTCTACGCGGATTACTGGCTCGCCTATCCTCTCACCTTCGAGAGCCGCGAGCGCATCATCGCGAGTACGCCTGACGGGTGCGGTCGGTATCGTCCCTATGCCCAGCTGGTGTCCGGATCCCCTCAGCCTGCGTTCGTCCTTATCAGCGGCAACCGAGAGGCGGACATGTTCCATGGGACGATGTCTTCGGTTGCAGCAACCGGCACGATCACGAGCGTGTCGATCTACGACGTGGTCTCCGACGCCGAGCCGATTGAGTCAGTGCTATGCGTTCTGAGATTGTCGGACCACGTATGTCCATTGCTGATGAGCGGGGATCCGCCATGCCCGTGAGGAACCGTCGTCCCTCAAGGCCTGGCGCATAGGAACCGCACGCGCGGATCGCCAGCGCGCCGCGCGGCGTCGGATAAGGACGAGCGCGCGAGCCGGACCGCAGGTTGTTAGGTTCGCATGCGTCGTGCGTCTATATACATAGAGGCCGATAACACGTTCATGGTGATGCGGGAGACCGAGGATGCCAGAGGCGAGGCCCTCACAGTCCTCAAACGAAGCCAATCCCGTGGGTGAGCGCACAGACGGCGAGCTGGTTCGCGCAGCGCTCGTCGATCGCGCCGCCTTCGCGACGCTCTACGAGCAGTATCTCGATCGTGTCTACGGCTACCACCTTCGCAGCCTCGGCCACCGGGAGGATGCGGAAGACTTGACGAGCGTGACCTTCGCATCGGCGCTGGAGAAGCTGGGAACGTTTCGGGGCCCCTCGTTTCCGGCGTGGCTCTTCGCCATCGCACGGAACGCTCGCACGAGTCACGTGCGACGGCCGTCGGCCGCCCGCCTCCACGAAGAGACGGAGGCGCTCGCCGATCCTGGGCCCAACCCGCTCGCCGTGGTGCTGGACTCAGAGGCCGTGGCGGTCATGAGGCGGCTGATCGGCGCGCTCGCGGCCGACGAGCGGGAGCTCTTGTCCCTGCGCGTGGCCGGCCACCTGAGCAATGCGGGGATCGGACATGTTGTCGGGAAGAGCGAAGGGGCGGTGACGATGCAACTTCATCGCGTCATCCGCGGGCTCCACGCGCGGTACCGAGCGACCATGGATGAACCGGAGCGATCAGCATGAAGTACGACGAACGGATCGAGGCCGAGGCGCAGAGCAAGCGGCTGGATGCGGTTCTGTCTGGGACGGATCAGGGTACCGACCTCGACCCGGAGCTGGATGAGGTCACTCGGCTCGTTGTCGAGGCTGAGCAGGTGCCGCCGCTGGAACCGGCCACGCGCGCGCGGCTGTGGACGAATGCCCTGCAGCTCGCCCTCGAAGAGAACGCGCGCGGGTGGCGGGTGCGCCGCGACGGGCCGCCGCGCATCCGCTCTGTCCGTTTGCCCGCCTCGTGGCTGCCCCGCGGCTGGCGAATTATTCCCGCGATCGTCGCGCTCCTGCTCATGGCGGCTGTGGCGTACGCGGCTGTCTCACCGTTGGTCCAGAGGATTTGGCAGACCTCTCCCGGACTGTCGCACGTCGCGGAGGCGGGATTCGTCCAGGAGCTCAATCTCTCACAGACTCATCACGACATGACGATCACGCTCGAGCGCGCCTACGCCGATCCGAGCCTCGTCGCTATCGCCTCCACCGTCGCCGTGCCGGAATCATTCGCCGCCGAGCACACGACACCTCGTGTGGTGCCAGAGCTCGTCGATTCAGAGGGGCGCCGCTACAGCCCGACCGGTGGCAGGGGGGCTGGAGAAGTGAACGGCGCGGCGGCGAGGCTCGACTTCTTTTCCGTGCCGGAGCTCCCATCGAATACCCGGGAGGTGACGTTCACGCTCACCTTCCCGCAGCTTTCGGCTGCGCACATCGTTGACGACCGACGCGTGCGAATCGTGACGCTCCCCGGCCCGTGGGAGTATCGCTTCATCCTGCCGCTAGTTCGTGGCCGGGTCATCGAACCGCAGTCGAGTGTGACGTCCGAGGATGTGACGATTCGCTGCGATAGGTTAGACGCCCTGAGCCGTCGCGTCGTTGAAAATGACGAGGGTGAGAAGTGCGTTGAGGTGCGCAGTCAGGTGGACGGGATGGCCGTGACCCTCACCCTCGAGCGTGTGAGCGCTGCGCCGAGCGCGACGGTCGTCCGTTTCCGCGTCACCAGCATTCCCGAGGCGCCTGACGGGCCGAACTGGCAGCCTGTCGGTGTGCGATTGAAGGGGGACGGTTGCCTCGTCGGCGGCGATCCCACCGAAGGGTGGGCTGCGGGGAATCCTTACCACATCGCGCCGGGGGTCTGGCAGGCGATGTTCGATTCTCCGCCTGGAGCGCCTGGCACGGAGTGCACGTTCCGCGTCGACGCGTTCACTCTGCATTCGGGAGACCCGACGGACATAGTCCGAATGACCGGCCCGTGGGAGTTCCATTTCCGCCTTCCGTGAGGTGCAGACACGATGCCAAGGAGGTGCGTTGGTAATAGGAGTACTGACGTGATCAGGCTGCACGTGCTTGACTCTAGAGTGATTCGAAGGGAGGAATCATGCTACACGGCTACCGTTTGCCCTCAGCAGGGGTGTGGTTGTTCATCGCCGGAATCCTCGTGCCGGCTATGGCCGTGGTGATCGCGGCTGCTTTACCGCCGGGAGAGGAGGTCGCACAAGTGACTTCCGGCGCTGAAGCCGGTCCGGGCGACTGTGTGGCCCGCTGGTACTTCACTGTGCCAGATTCCCCTCCGTATCTATATAAATGCGCCAAAACGCGCGAGGAGGCCGACCAGATCCGGGGTAGCCAGGAGGGCAGGGAAGAGTATCTCCAGTGGCTGGAAGCACAGCCATATTTCCACTCAGAAGAAGGGCTGAGGACGATGCGCTCGAACGCGTGTTATCGACAGTGGCTCCAGACCGACGCGGGCCAGGAGTTGGAGCGCGAACGGAGCGAGTATAGCGCTTGGCTGAAGGCGCAGCCTGGCTATGAGGCGGGATTGGACACACCGCAGGCCGAGCGATACCGGCAGTTGAATCTTGAATATCAGGATTGGGCGGAGGAACGAACTGCACCGGCGAAGGAATGGATCGCGTCTTGCGTCGGCGAGTGAGGGAGGAGCAAGGTCAGGATCGGTTGAACGGCGCTGGAGCGAGGAGCCCGCGTGGATCTCCCGGAGAGCCTGACCGCACCGGCTCCACAGCCATCCGAACCCACCTGCCCGTCCCTGCGGTTGACAGGGACGGGCAGGTGGGTCTGAAGAGTGCCTGCGTTCGGGTCGTCCGGCCTGGTTTGACAGCTTCTCGGCTCGCAGATACATTTCCTGCAGATGCGACGATCGCCGACGCATGAGGGAGGAAGACATCATGCTCGAGGACCAGCGGCCGGGATCCGTGTACTGGATCGATCATTACGTCGTCGGGACGAACGACCTGGATCGATGGATGGACTTTCACGAGCGCATCCTCGGTGCTCGGCCGTACGGCCAGGTGGACG
The DNA here is from genome assembly GCA_009377635.1 of Chloroflexota bacterium. Taxonomy (GTDB): domain Bacteria; phylum Chloroflexota; class UBA6077; order UBA6077; family SHYK01; genus WHTR01. Next base: position 12,265 of record WHTR01000006.1, on the reverse strand, counting down.
AGCGCCGTCAGATCGGCGCCTTCCAGAAGCTGACGCACTGCCACCATGGTGGCTTTGTGCAGAAGAACCCGCTCCCGGCTACGCGAGGGTTGGGCAAGGAGTGTCCTCGATACGGTTTCTTCACTCGTCAGGAGGACATTGACGGGCACCTGCGCCGTCTGGATCAGCACCAGGTTCCGCACTCCGATCCCATCCACACGTCGGCCGAGGGAGAAGACGGGACGGTGATCTACTGGGAGGACCCGGACGGGAACGAGTTCGAGTTCTGGGCGCCCGTGCACCTGCCACCGGGAGCGATGGATGACTGCGGGCCGCTCAAGGTTGGGCGCATCAGCCATGGGGTGTACGAGTCGCGGGACCTTCAGCGGACGGCGGACTTCTACCATCGGTTCTGTGCGCTGGACCCGAACCAGAGTTCCGACATCCCGGGCAACACGCTCGTGCTCCCGCTAGCCGGCGGAGCCCGGGACGTCTACAGGCAGGCGGAAGAGCTCGGCCGCCGCGTCGGCGGGCGCGGCGAGTGGCGCGGGCTCCACGCGGCCCTGGTCGTGCGCGACGAGGACTATCTCCCGAGCTACCGGCGTATGTGGGGGGAGCTGTCGGAGTGGGAGTTCGATCGAGAGAAGGGGCTGCTCCCCGAGGCACCGGAGAGGCTGCCGGCTCGAACGGCGCTGCACGGTAGCGCGGCCGGACGGAAGTTCAAGGAGGTCTACGGCCGCGGGGACGACTTCTACGACTGGGACATGAACAGCTTCCACTTTGTCGGCGGGGTGCCGGAGCGGAGCTCGATGGCCGTCTACGAAGCACGCACGATGGAGTTCCACATGCAGCAGCTGCTCGAGTCTCAGGGCCAAGGCGGGGCGCTTCCACGAGAGATGCCGGCGTAGGTGCAGGTTCGGTGTCGGCCGCACCGCTCGACGGGCCGGAGCAACGTGCCACCGAGCGCCGCTGCGATCTCCAAGCAGTACCACGATGATCCCCCATATCTGCTCGCGCGCGGACTGGGCCGCGGCCCGTGACCGTGGTTTCTACGCACCCGAAAGTCTTGATCGCGTCGGCTTTGTGCACTGTTCTGATCCCGGCACCGTGCACCTGCCCGCGGCCACCTTCCATGCGGGGCGCACCGATCTCGTGCTCTTAGAAGTCGATCCGGGCCGGCTGGACGCAGAGCTGCGATGGGAGCCCAGTAACCGTTCCGATCCGTCCGCACCGTGGTTTCCGCACATCTACGGTCCGATCCCCATCGGGGCGATCGTCGGCGTGCACGATTTCCCGCCCTTGCCGGATGGCCGCTTCGAGCTCCCCCCTGCACTCGCCCGGCGTGGCCGCGGCTCGTCGGGCCTGAATTAACGGACGACGCCCATCATGACGGCGATGGAACCAGAGGCTGGGGCACAGCCGCCTTTCGAGGGCCGGTGCGTTTGACGCGGCCTTTTCAGTCGGAGTACGCTGGCGCGAGAAGGGTCGCTGGAGGCGGAAGATGCTGACGCAGGAAGAGAACGATCTGCTCACCCGGATCGGCCCCGGCACGCCAGCCGGTGAGCTGCTGCGTCGCTACTGGCACCCGGTCGGCTACGTCCAGGAGCTGACTGACGAACAGCCAACGCGCTTCGTCCGTATCCTGGGGGAGGACCTCGTCCTCTTCAAGGACAAAAGCGGACATGTTGGTCTCCTCGCCGACCATTGCTCGCACCGCGGCGCCTCGCTACTGTACGGCCGAGTTGAGGAGCGTGGCATCGCCTGCGCCTATCACGGTTGGCTCTACGACGCGCAGGGAAACTGTCTCGAGTGTCCGGCCGAGCCCGCCGGAAGCCTGTTTCACTTGACCGTCAAGCAGCGGGCGTACCCGGTGCGGAGATTCATCGGAATGTACTGGGCGTACCTCGGTCCGGAACCGGGGCCGGAGATCCCGCACTACGACGTGTGGGCGCGCAGAGACGGACAGCGCGTGCTGCGGCTCAAGCCGCGCCTCGACTGCAACTGGTTCCAGGCGATGGAGAATTCGGTCGACCCGGCGCACCTACAGATCTTGCACCAGGACGTCGGGGGCAATGGGGCGAACCGGCGACCTGCGAATACCACGCGCGGGCGGACCGACGACGTCGAGGAGTTCGAGTTCGTCGAGGTCCCCTGTGGGATCATCAAGAAGCGCTCCTATCGCAATGGCCTCGTCGATGAGCATCCGCTGATCTTCCCGAATATCCTCCGAAACGCGAATCGAACCCAGATGCGCGTGCCGATCGATGACACGCACACCAATGTCTTCATCGTGGAGTTCCACCCGGGGCCCGATGGTTCGGGCGTGGACCTCGAGGACGAACGGCCAGAGGTGATCTACGAGGCGCCGTACAAGGCGCCCATCGACGCACGGCACCCGTTCGCGCGCTTCCGGCTCGATGAGGTTCCGGCGCAGGATTACATGGCGTGGGAGACGCAGGGCCCGATCACCGATCGGCGGTCCGAGCGCCTCGCGACGACGGATCGCGGCATCGTCCTGTACCGGCGTATGATCATGCGCGAGATCGAGCGCACGCGCGAGGGGCTGGACCCGCTCGGGGTCGTCCGCGAGCGAGACCATCCGATCGTCGACACGAATCTCGAGGGCTCGCTCCGCGAATACGTCGGGCGGCGGCGCAGCGGGTAGCATCGCTGGCTCTCTGCTGCCGTAACCCGGCTGAGGCGCGCGGCATCCCTCGATCCAGGCCTGAAGGAACACGAGACGGGGAGTTCGTCTGCCCATGATGGAACCTGCCGAAATCGATGCGCTCGGCCCGCTGCACGGTCTGCGCGTGCTCGATCTTGCCGGCCCGATGGGCGTGTACTGCGGCAGGCTGCTCGCGGACCTGGGCGCAGACGTGATCCGCGTCGAGCCCCTCGAGGGTGACCCTGGCCGACGACTGCCGCCCTACTTTCAGGACGAGCCGGGCCCCGAGCGGAGCCTCTTCCATTGGCACTTCAATGCCAATAAGCGCGGCGTCACGGTCGACATCACGCAGCGCGATGGGCAGGCCCTGTTCCGTCGGCTGGCCGTGACGGCGGACATCGTGATCGAGACCTTCCGACCAGGGTACCTGGCCGGCCTGGGACTCGGATACGGAGACCTTGAGACCCGCAATCCCCGCCTCATCCAGACCTCCATCACGCCCTTCGGGCAGACGGGCCCGTACGGTGACTATGCGGGGGAGGAGCTGATCGGTCAAGCGTCGGGCGGCCTGCTGTGGATGTGCGGCTGGCCGGACCGACCACCCGTCATGATGGGTGGCTGGCCGGCGATGCATCAGGCTTCCGCCGAGGCGGCGGCCGCGACCCTCATCGCGGAGCAGCATCGCGGGTTCACCGGGCAGGGGCAGCACGTGGACGTGTCGGTCCAGAGTACGTTGCCTTTGACCCTCATGGCGTCGATGCCCGAGTACTACGCGACAGGCGTGCAGCGCCAGCCCCGGGTGGGCGACGGACACATGAGCGCGCTCAACGGCATGTTCGCCTGCAAGGACGGATACATCGACATCCGATTCCGGGGGCGCCCGGGTCAGTGGGACCGGATCGTCGCCTGGCTCGACTCAGAGGGCATGGCCGAAGATCTAATCGATCCGAAGTGGCGCGAGCCCGAGTTTCGGCGACAGACCGAGAACTATCGTCACATCGACGATGTCTTCCAGCGGTTCATCCGACGCTACACCCGGGAGGACGCGATGGAGCTGACCCAGCGGCAGGGGATCGAGACCGGCGCCGTCTACACAGCCGAGGACATCCTTCGCGACCCGCAGCTCCAGGCCCGGGGCTTCTTTGTCGAGGTGACGCACGAGGAGCTGGGGCGTTCGTTCCAGTATCCCGGCGGTCCCTATGCGTTCTCCGCGACGCCCTGGCGCCTCCGTCGGCGAGCGCCACTGCTTGGCGAGCACAATGTCGAGATCTACGAAGGTGAGCTCGGTCTCTCCCGCGCTGAGCTCACCACACTTCGGGCCGCTCGCATTATCTGAACGCGTAGGCGCTGAAGTCCTCGACGCTCAGCTTCGCGCTCGGGTAGGTGATCGGGCTGTGGGACATCCCGAGGCCGACGCACGTCTCCGCGAAGCGAATCGTGATCGCCTTCGTGTTGAGCACCGGGACACCGACCTCGCGCTGGAGGTCGGCAGGATCCACGACGTAGGGGATGAGCGCGCCACCAAGGGGAATGATGCACTCCGCGCGCGTGTCGCGGATGACAGCCTGCATCGTCTCGACCGCGTGGGTGAACAGCTGGTCCTTTCGGGCGTCCATGTCCTCGCCGTACTCACCGACGGCCTGGATGTCGGTGACGAAGTCCTGCAGTCCGTAGCTCCGCAGGATGCGCCAGGTGTACGGCACGTGGCCGGCCAGCGGCACCGTGATGCCGATGCGGTCGCTGAGGGTTGCCGCGGCATGCACCGTGGTGCGGAGGATGCCGATGACCGGGATGCGCACGGCGAGGCGGCCGGCCTCAACGCCGGGGTCGAAGGTGTTGCTCTGGATCACCGCGTCGTACCCGTTCTGTTCCGCCCAGACGGTCTTGCGGATCAGCGTCGCGGTGGCCAGGGCGTGGTGGAGGCCAGTGAGCACGCTCTGCGAGCCCATCGCGCGCATGACGCGCGCACCCTCGAAATCGTCCGGGTAGAGGAGGTCAAGCTTGGTTCCCGGCGACGCGTAGCTGCGGAGCAAGCTCTGCACGCGCTCGTGGCTCGCCTGGGCTAGGGGGTTCATCGGCGCCTGATTCAGGAACATGATTCGCATGGCCAAGCTGCTCCCTTGTTCAAGCTGCACAGCCTCGAGCGGGCTGGCGTTCCTGCCTACGTGCCTGACGCGAGCGGTATGCCGAAGAGCTGCGCGGCGTTGCCGGCTGCGATGGCGTGCCGGCTGACCTCGTCCAGCCCCAGGTCCTCCAGGTCGCTGAGCTGGAGGTCGATATCCTCCCGGAACGGGATGTCGGTGCCGAACAATACGTGCTGCACCCCGAACATCGACAGAGCCATGCGCAGGGCCGGCACGTTGCGGCAGACGGTGTCGTAGTAGAAGCGCTTGAAGTACGCCTCGGGTGGCTGGCTGATGTTCTCGCTGCACGGCGGGAACCGCTCGTAGCCCCACTGGATGCGACCGAGGAGGTACGGTGCCGCTCCACCCAGGTGCGGGAAGAGCATCCGGAGGCCGGGATGCCGCTCGAAGACGCCGGCATAGACGAGCCGCGTGGCCGCGAGCGTCGTCTCGAACATGAACCCCACGAGATTGGCCAGATTGAGCTCCAGCATGCAGTCGAGTCCGGGCGGCGAAATCGGATGGAGCAAGAATGGCATGCCTCGCCGCTCGAGCTCCGTGAAGAAGGGCTCGAAGGCCGGGTCGTTGAGCTGTCGGCCGGCCGCGCTCCCCACCACGATGACCCCCACGACCTCCGGTCGGCTCGCAAGACGGTCCAGCTCCCGCACGGCGAGATCCGGAAACTGCAACGGCATCGCGAGAAGCGCCCGGAATCGGTCGGGGTAGCGCTGAGCGACCTCCACGACGACGTCGTTGGCCGTCTGCGCAAGGTCCAGCGCCGCTGCCCTATCCCGCACGAGGGCGCCGTGGAACGGTACCGAAAGCACCTGCATGTCGATGCCCCATCGGTCCAGCTCCTCCAGGCGGCGTTCGAGGACCGTCATCCGGGGGTCGGTGCTCATCCAGTGGATCATGCGCTGAGCATCCTGGCCCGCCGGCGACCCGTCATCTCCGAAGACGCGTTGCAGACCCTGGACGTAGGCGGGCGAGAACAGGTGGGCATGAACGTCGATCCGCATCACGCCATCCTTACGATGCGGCGGGCCTTGTCGGAACCGCTCAGAGGACGCGCCGCATGATCTGACGGCTATTCTACCGTGACGAGGCGCCGCGCGCGATGGCGATCGCCGTCCGCGGCGGCGTGGCTGGCAGCCGGGTGTTCATCCTGAGCCTGCAGATGGAGACCAGGGGCTCGCTATGGGGCCGTTACGTCACGGCGCGTCGTCCGCCGCTGACGGCACTCGGAAAACGAGCCCCTCGTCGCCATCCACGCGCACGCGCTCACCGTCCCGCAGCTGCTGGGTGCCATCGACCGTCCCCATCACGGCCGGGATGCCGTATTCGCGCGCCACGATCGCCTCGTGCGAAGCCGCCCCGCCGCTATCCGCCACGACCGCCGCGGCCCGCTCGAAGAGCGGGGTCCAGGCCGGGTTCGTGTAGGGTGCGACGAGCACCTCGGCCGGGCGGAGCTTGCCGAACTCTGAGCTGTCGCGGATGACGCGCACCGGCCCCTCTGCGACGCCCGGGCTGCCGGGCGTGCCGCTCAACAGCGCACCGCGGCGGACCGCGGTCTGCCGATACAGCCGAGGGTCCACGAGCGGCGTCGCCTCCAGCGCCGCGCGCCGCTTCTTCCGGCGCACGACAAGGGCTCGCAGCTCGTCGGCGACCTGTGGTGCCGGCGGCCATGCACCGGCCACGCGCTCGAGGTCGTCCCGTTTGAGGTGGAACACGTCCTCGGCGATGTCCAGAACGCCAACGCTGGCCAGGCGACGCCCGCACTCGCGGAGAGTCCGCCCAAGCACGGGCAGGATCAGCATCGCGTAGAAGCGGGTATCCTCGAGGAGCTGCTGAATGAAGCGCGCCTCCGCCAGCACGTTCAGGAACGCGGACCGCAGGAGCGGCAGTTTGAGGACGGGGTGAGCCAGCAGCTCCTCGCGAGCCGTCTCCCACGCATGACCTCCCGTGTCCGGTGATGCTCCCGCTCGGGCGATCCCCTTCAGCATCCCCAGGACCACCTCCGGCCGATCCTTCCACGTGCCCTGCGAGACCAGCAGGGTACCCCCGGCCTCGCGGTGACCGTAGCGCTCGAGGAAGCCCCGGAGTCCGGCAAGGAATACCCGCCCCGAGCGATGCGCCTCCAACGCGTTCCACAGCTGGCCGGCCTCGAGGGTCGCGAAGGCCTCGACGAGAGGGGGATCAGCCCTGATGTGGGCCGCGAGTCCCTCGAGCGCGCGGTTCGTCTCCAATGCTTTCGTCTCCACGCCCGCGAAGAGGAGTGTCCCAAAGCGATCTGTCCGTCCCATCAGTGCGAGCGCGAGGCGGAGACCCCCGGCGGCGAGCGCCGCCCGCGGGATGTAGCGAAGTCGAAGCCGTCCCCCCAAGAGTGGCGGGATCGCGAGGGCCTCGCGCACCGTCTCCAGCAACCGCTCCCACGAGAGCGCCTGCAGATCGCGCGCCTCCAACGCACGCGCGCGTGCCTGCGTCTCGGCCAGGAGTGGGTCTGCCTGCCAATGAGCAGGGTTGTAGCGTCGGGCCAACCGAAAGAGGCGCAGCGGCGCCAGCATGATCGCCGGAGTCGGCCGGACGAGCTCCGTGCCGCGGAACCGGACGATGACCCCGTCCTCCTCGAGGAACAGCTCATCGAAGGGCACCGCGAGCCCGAGCAACTGGAACAGCGGGGCGAGCAGGGCCGACAGCATGAGCTCGGGTCCCCACGTGCTCGCCTCCAGCGGGTACGGCCTGGCGGGTATCAGCTCGGCGAGAATGGCGGCCTGGTATCGCTGCAGCCGGCTCGGCCGCGGAGCGGGCTCCGGCAGGGCCGTGATCGGGCGGGCCTGGAGGATGAACGGCTTGCCGTCGGCCCAGGCCCACTCGACGTCCTGCGGACTGCCGAAGTGGCGTTCGATGCGGGCGCCCAGCCGTGCGACCCGACGCAGCGCGCGCGCCGGCACCGCCGGAGCATCTGCAGTGGCGGCCGGGCCCTCGACGTGCTCCGTCCCGCCGCCGGATCGCGACCGGATGATCACCTCGCGCCGGCCGATGCGCCGCTCGGTGACGCGCCGGCCCCACCATTCCCGTCGCAAGACGAAGTGGTCCGGTGCGACGAGCCCGGAGACGACAGCCTCCCCCAGCCCCGGGCTGGCGTCGATGACGATGCCGTTCCGGGCGCCGGTCACCGGGTTGGCGGTGAACAGCACACCCGCGGCCTCCGCGTCGACCATGCGCTGGACGACGACGGCGAGCTTCACGGTTGCGTCGTCGATCCCCTGGCGCGCCCGATACGCGATGGCCCGATCGGTCCAGAGCGACGCCCAGCAGCGCCTCACCGCGTCCAGCAGCGCCACAGTGCCGATTACGTTCAGAAAAGTGTCCTGCTGACCGGCGAAGGCTGCCTCCGGCAGATCCTCAGCCGTCGCGCTGGAGCGCACCGCAACCGGCCCCTCTCCGAGCTGCCGATACGCCGCCAGGAGCTCCCGCTCGACCCCCTCGGGGACGGGAGCCTGCTCGAAGGCGCGCCGGATTCGGGCACCATCTTGTTGCTCGTCCCGGAGAGCTCCGTCGATCGTCTCGGCGAGGGAGCTCTCGCCAAGAACGCGGTCGTAGGCCGCTGTCGTGATGACGAAGCCGTCAGGCACGGGAAACCCTGCCCGGATCAACTCCCCCAGGTTGGCGCCCTTGCCACCGGCCACGGCGAGGTCGCCGCGGCCGAGCCGGCCCAGGGGCATGACGAGTGGTGTCTTGGCCTCTGACGTCGCAGTTGCCCACGGTACACGCACGCTGGTGTCTCCGATTGCACCCTGTGCTCTTCAAGCCGCGTCCGTGAAGAACTCCCGCGCAGGTGGTCAGGCCGAGCGCGCCCGCGATCCGGTCGCCGCGGCGGCGACAAGCGCCCGCGTGCCGCGGGCGAGGGCAACGAGGTCGTCGTCGTCGAGCCGCGCGAGCAGCGTGGACGCCGCTTCCCGGCGCCCTTGGAGGAGCTCGTTTACCAGCTCCTGACCGCGTGTGCTGATGTGCACGAGCGTGCGCCGCCGGTCGACGGGGTCTTCGCTTCGCACGACGATCCCGCGGCCCACGAGCGCCGTCACCAGCAATGACGCTGCGGGCTTGCCGATCCCGAGCGCGACGCCCAGCTGTCCCACGGGCAGCGGACCGCTGCACGCGACGGTGATGAGCGCCTTCAGTTGCGCCATCGTCAGGTCGATGTGCGCCCAGGGCAGGCGGGAGCTGCCCAAAGACAGATACAGGAGCTGCTGCTGGTCCTGCATGACCTGCTCGATCAGCTGCGCGCGATCGAGCGTGCTCATGGCCTCGCCTTCTGTCGAGAGCGAAACCGACCGCGCGGTCTGAACATGCTCAGCAATGTACCTCCCCCCTGGGCTGCCTGCTGGATCTTGCTCTCCCGCTGAGGGAGAGGCGCCCGTCCGTCGACTGGAACAGGCCCGCGGCGCCCGCGCAGCGGGATCTCCGGCAGAAACACGGTAGCAAGCAGGCCGAGGATCATGGCGCCCGCGCCCACTCCAAACACATCGGTAATGGCGCTCGCAAGGCCCGCCTGGAGCACCGTGAGAAACTGATCGAAGAGCGTGGCGCCCTGGGGCCCCAGGGAGAGGAAGCTCTGCTGCAGGACAGCCGTTGCCTCCGGGCTCAGGAGCGCCTGCGGGTTGCCGAGAACGCCCAATGCCCCGGCCGGCAGTCCGCCCGAGGCGGTCGCCACTGCGGGTGGCATGTTCGCAGCAAGCTCGTCCTGAAAACGGTTGGTCATCACGGTCCCCAGGATCGCAACACCGATCGTGCCGCCGATGGCGCGGAAAAATTGGAGGTTGCCGGTGACTTCGCCGAGCATACGCGGCGAGACGGCGTTCTGCACCACGATTGTGAAGAGCGTCATCATCACGCCGATCCCGAGCCCGGTGATCACCATGTTCTGCGCCACAAGCGCTTGCGTCGCTGAGGCGTCCATGCGGGAGAGCAGGTACATGCCCACAGCGCCGACGGCGAAACTGCCGAGGGCGAGTCCCTTATAGCGCCCAGTCCGGGACATGATCTGCCCCCCGACTGCCGCGCTAGCGATGAAGGCGAGCATCATCGGCGTGAGCACCGCGCCCGAGTTAGTTGCCGATTCGCCGACCACTCCCTGCAGGAAGAGCGGAAGGAACAGAATGGTCCCGAACATGCCGACACTGGTGAGGAACGTGGCGATGACGGACATCGTGAAGATTCGGCTCCTGAACAGAGCCGGATTGATCATCGGCTCCGGGGCGCGGGTTTCCGCCAGGAACAGGGTGATCCACATGAGCGCCGAGAAGGCCAATAGGCCGATGATCTGGACTGACTCCCACGGATACTCCGTCCCCGCCCATGAGAACGCGAGCAGCATCGGCACGGCGGCGGCAATCAGCACGGCTGCACCGCGATAGTCGATCCGGTGGTGGCTGCGCCGACTCTGGCCGGGCAAGGCGAGGCTGGCCGTCAGCAGCGCCAGGGCGCCCACCGGCATGTTGACGTAGAACGTCCACCGCCAGCCCCAGTTATCGGTGATCCAGCCGCCGGTGATCGGGCCCACGATGGACGCCAGGCCGAAGACCCCCATGAGGAGGCCCTGCCACTTCCCGCGCTCGGCGGGCGGGAACAGGTCACCGATGATCGCCTGGGCGAGCGGCATCATGGCCCCCGCGCCGAGCCCCTGCACCGCGCGGAACACGATGAGCTGCGTCATGTCCTGGCTCAGGCCGGAAAGCCCAGACCCCAGGAGGAAGACTGCCATCCCGATCAGGAAGAAGGGGCGGCGGCCGAAGATGTCGGACAGCTTGCCGTAGATCGGGACGCTGACCGTTGCGGCGAGCATGTAGGCCGTGAAGACCCACGTGTAGTGCTCCAGGCCCTGGAGCTCGGCGATCACTCGGGGCATGGCCGTGCCGACGATCGTCTGGTCCAGGGCGGCCAGGAGCATGCCGAGCATGACACTGGCGAGGATCATCGCCAGGCGGGCGCGGGTGACGCTCTCGCCTGGGCTCTGGGCGGTGTCGAGGTCCGGGTTCCCTCGCTGTGCTATCACTCGCGCCTCTGTCTGGCGGATTGCTCAACGGGATCCAAAGCGAGACCCGCACGATGGGGAGATGCTTCGTATTCGCGCTTGCGAAAAGTGGGAGTCACGGAGGCATGAGCATAGCACGTTGGTTAGTGATTTGTCAAGTAATTTGTGTCGGCATATCAGTTTGATAACCTGAAACATATTGGCTCGGTTGGGCGACGCCTCGTCGCGCTCGGGATGACGAGCTTCGTCGGCTCGGGCTGGGCCGCAGGTCCAGGTGTTCCTCAATCGTATTGCGAAGTACAGATTGTTCGAAATAAAATGGGCCAGCAAGGGCTCCATCAGCACGGCGTTGCGTTTCCTCGTTCCCTCGGGATGGGTGGCGCGTCTCTCGCGGACGGGGGACCGGCGCAGCTACTTCCGCCTGCAGAGCGAGGCCTGGCTCGATCTCGCGAAGCGGCAGGCGGAGATCTACAGCGCCTTCGCGGCGCTGATGAGCGGTGGGATGCGCCTGCTCCACGATGCGACCGCGGAGCGGATGGAGCGTCTGCGTGCGCTCCAGGAGCTCTTCGACTGGCTGGACCAGGAGATGCCGAAGCTGTTGGAGCGCTGGGAGCGCGAGAGGGGAGGCAGGCGTTGAGCGATCCGGCGATTCTTACGGAGGGTCTCTCCAAGCGGTACGGCAGGCATCCCGCCTTGCACAACCTGGACCTACTGGTCCGACCGGGAGAGGTCTTCGGGTTCCTCGGGCACAACGGGGCAGGGAAGACGACGACCATCCGCCTGTTGCTCGACCTCATTCGGCCGACGGCGGGCCGGATTCGAGTGCTCGGCCTCGACCCGCGCGCCGACGGCGTCTGCCTGCGTCGGAGGATCGGCTACCTGCCAGGCGAGCTCCCCCTTGAGGGTCACCAGAGCGCTCGAGAGCTGCTCACGTATCTCGGCAACCTGAGCGGCCGGGTAGAATCGACCCGCCTCCGCGCCCTCGCCGAGCGACTGGACCTGGACCTCTCCCGGCCCATTCGAGCGCTGTCCAAGGGGAACAAGCAGAAGGTCGGGCTTGTGCAGGCGTTCATGCACGAACCGGAGCTGCTCATCCTCGACGAGCCGACCAGCGGGCTCGATCCCCTGCTCCAACAGGAGTTTCGCGCCATGGTCCGAGAGGTGCGCGAGCAGGGCCGCACGGTCTTCATGTCCTCACACGTCCTTGCCGAAGTGGAAGCGATCGCCGACCGCGTCGCCATCGTGCGGGCCGGCCATATCGTCGCGGTCGAGGACGTCGGCGCGCTCCGGCGGCGCGCCGTACGCCGGCTCGAGGTCCGCTTCGATGGGCCGGTGGCGACCTCCGCATTCGCCGATCTGCCCGACGTGCGTGAGCTGGCGGTCGACGGCGACGTGCTCCGATGTGTCGTGGACGGCAAGGCGGATGCGATTGTGAAGGCCGCCGCGCGGTTCACGGTCGTGAGT